>NZ_JBHRWK010000018.1:0-70388 GCF_042647925.1 Amycolatopsis speibonae | reverse complement strand
CAATCACCAGTCCTAGCCCGAGCCTCGTTGCCCTCTCAGGCCACCACGCCCACCACCCTCAAACCGTGATCAACGCCAGCCCTTAAGTTCCTGGCATTGACCTTCAGGGTAGGCAAGGAGGCCTTCATGGACCGGGCCTGCGGTCAGGCCGTAGCCAGGAATCCAGTAGGTAACCTAAGACACTCGTGAGTGGCAAGGCTGGCCTATCGCTCACGAGGGGTTACCCGGCCGCGATCAGTTCGGCGAACCGTTCCGGGCTGACGTTCCCGCCGCTGATGATCACCCCCACCCGGCCCGAAACGGGAATCCGGCCGCTGAGCAGCGCCGCGAGACCCGTCGCCCCGCTCGGCTCCATGACGAGCTTCAGCCGCTCGAACGCGAACCGCATCGCGTCCCGGACCTGGTCGTCGGTGACCAGCGCGATCTCGTCGACGAGCCGCCGGTTGATCGAGAACGTCAGCTCGCCGGGAATGGAAGCGGCCTGGCCGTCGGCGATGGTCCGCGGCACCGGGATCGACACGCGTTCCCCGGCTTCCAGCGATCGCTTGGTGTCGTCGCCCTCGGCGGGTTCGACGCCGACGACCCGGATGCCGGGCCGCACGGCCTTCGCGGCGGTCGAACTGCCCGCGATCAGGCCGCCACCACCGACCGGGACGACCAGGGTGTCCAGGGAATCGGTGTCCTCCAGTAGTTCCAGCGCCGCGGTGCCTTGTCCGGCGATCACGTGCGGGTGCTCGTACGGCGGGATGAGCGCGAGGCCGCGTTCGGCCGCGAGCGCTTCACCGATCGCGACACGGTCGCCGGTGTACCGGTCGTAGGTGACGATCTCGGCGCCGTAGCCCGCGGTGGCGTCCTTTTTGGACTGCGGGGTGTCTTCCGGGATCAGGATGACCGCGCTGCTCCCGAGTTCCCGCGCGGCGAGCGCGACGGCCTGGGCGTGGTTGCCCGAAGAGTAGGCGGCGATGCCCTTGGCCAGCTGCTCCGGCGTGAGCCGGGAAGCGGCGTTGTACGCGCCACGGAACTTGAAGGCCCCGACGCGCTGGAGGTTCTCGCACTTGACGAAGACCTCGGCGCCGACGCGGTCGTCGAGGGTGCGGGAACGCACGACCGGGGTCCGGTGCGCCACACCGGCCAGGCGGGCGGCGGCGTCGCGGATGTCGTCGATGGTCACGGCGGCGGTCATGATGCTCCTTGATCACGGATTTCGGAGAGATAGTTGTAAGCGGAGGCGCGGGAGATCCCGATCCGGGCCGCGACCTGCGGAACGGCACGTCGGACGGCGAAGACGCCACGCGCGTGCAGGCTGCGAAACAGGTCGAGACGTTCTTCGCGGCTGAGCGCGGCCCACGGCTTGTTCAGCCGGAGTTGGTGTTCGTCGACGATCGCGTCCACTACCGCGTCGACGTCGTCGCCGAAGGTGGTGGTCGGCGTTTCGGCGGTGGTGCCGACGTCGGCGAGTTCGCCGACCAGGGTCTTGAGCTGGCCCAGTGCGGTGACGTCGAGGTTCACGCAGAGCGCGCCGAACACCGAGCCGCCGCCGTCACGCAGCAGCATCGTCGAAGACTTCACCAGCTTCCCGGACGCCGTCCGCGTGACGTAGTTCAGCTGGTCTTCGGCGTCGTCGCCGCGGGCGAGCAGCCCCATGCCGATCTCGCTCATCGACCCGCCCACAGTGCGGTCGGTGACCGAGCCGGCGATCGCCACCACCGACTGTTCCGGGCGGCGGAAGTCGTGCACCACGACCTCGCAGAACGAGCCGAGCGTCGCCGCGATGCCGTCGGCGACCGGGGCGAGCGCGTCGAGGATCGCGTCCTGCTCAGACATCGCGTACTCGGGCGAGAGCCTCGACTTCGACGACGCCGCCGTAGGGCAGCGACGCGACTCCGACGCAGGTGCGAGCGGGCCGAGGCTCGGAGAAGAACGCTTCGTAGACGCGGTTGAGGCCGTCGCGGTCGGCGATGTCGGTCAGGTAGACGACGACCTTCACCACGTCGGCCCGGCTCGCGCCCACCGAACTCAGCGCGGCGTCGAGGTTGGCGAAGGCCCGCGGGCATTCGGCGTCGAATCCGCCGGGTACCAGTGCTCCGGTCTCGGTCACGCCGAGCCGTCCGGAGACGGAAACCAGATCGCCGCTGCGGAAGGCCGGGGGATACGGATGCTCGTTGGTCACAAGACTGAACGTATAAGCATTGGACGAAAAGTCCAAGCGGAAGAGAAGTGACATACCGCTCACGCGAAGAGAACGTGATTGATATACCGTATACAGAAAGGAAGGGGGCCTGGATGACCACGAGTTCCGCAGGAGCCGTGCAGTACGAGGACGGCCGGATCATCGCTCCGCCGAGTATGGCCGACCTGGCCACGCAGGCGCTCCGAGCGATGATACTTTCCGGCGAGCTCCCGCCCGGCACGCGCTTGGTCGAGGCCAAGCTCACCGAGCGGCTCGGGGTGTCCCGCCCGCCGTTGCGCGAAGCGTTGCAGGTCCTGGCGTTCGAAGGGCTCGTCGTACCCCATCCGCGGCGCGGGGTCATCGTCCGTCCCCTGACCCGCCATGACGTCTACGAGATCATCACCTTGCGCGAAGAGCTCGAAGCCTTCGCCGTCCGGATCGGGATCCCGGTCCGCTCGCCGGAGCGGCTGCAAGCCTGCCGGAACGCTTTGGCCGCCTTCGAGCAAGCGGGCCTCGACGGCGACGAAGGTGTCTTCACTCAACGCAAGTACGACTTCCATCAGTCGATCGTCGCGCTGGCCGGGCATGAGCGCGTCACCGAGGCGTATCGCGCGCTTTCCCTGCAGATGCAGTTGTGCATGGCGCTCAACCGCAGCGCCCGCCGCGACGCGGAATCGTTGCTGCAGAACGTCGAGCGGCATCGCGAACTGCTCACGATCATCGAGGGCGGCGATCCCGAAGCGGTGCTGAAGGCGCTGGCCGATCACGGTCACAGCAGCTTCCTCGGCGAGGTGGTGGACCAGCTCGACGGCGGCACTCCCGACTCCGAGCGCTGGCTCACCGAACGCCGGGGCCGGTAGCTGAAGGGGACTTTCCCCGCATGAGATGCGGGGAAAGTCCCCTTCAGCTCAGCTCCAGCCGGGCAGGATGAACAGCAGCCAGGTCGTGACGGGGGCGATCACGCACATGCTGAAGCCCCAGATCATCAAGCCGCGGAACACCTTGTCGTTCTGGCCGGCGGGCGCGTTGGCCACGACCAGGGCGCCGCTGGTGGAGAACGGCGACGAGTCGACGACCGAAGACGAGATCGCCAGCGCGATGATCATGCTGACCGCGCCGACCTCGCCCGCCAGCAGGAACGGCACGGCCAGGGGGATGAGCGCGCCGAGGATCCCGGTCGTCGACGCGAACGCCGAGACCACCGCGCCGATCGCGCAGATCAGGATCGCGGCCAGCAGGGGCGAGCCGATCTGCGTCACGAGGTTGCCCAGCCAGTCGATCGTGCCGACGCGCTCCATCAGTGAGACGAAGGTGACGATCCCGCAGATCAACAGCACGGTCGGCCACGCCACCTCGCCGACGGCCGCCTTCGCCGACCCCGGCGAAACCAGCGACAACACCGTCGCCACGGTGAGCGCGGTGAAGCCGACGTCGAGCTTGAACACCAGCGCGCCCACCGCGAGCGCGGCCAGCCCGATCAGGGTGAACACGTGGTCGCGGGTGAGCGGAAGGCGCTCCTCGGGCTCGTCGGTTCCGCCGCTGGAAGGCGTGGCTTCGCCGGGATCATCTGTGATCGTCGTGCCCGCCGAAGAACCGCTCACCGCCAGCGCGGGCTGAGCCGCCACGGCGGTCACCCGGGTCTTGGCGGCCGATGACCGGCGGATCAATTCGCGGCCGCCGAAGAGGAAGAACACCACGATGCTCAGCACCAGGTTGAAGGCGAAGGAAGACACGAACAGCAGCCCCGGATTGCTCGGCAGGTTGTCGCGGGCGACGACGCCGTTGACGATGCTGCCGAAGATGCTGATGGGGGAGAAGCCGCCCGCGCTGGCGCCGTTGATGATCAGCAGGCCCATCAGCATCGGGTTGATCGAGTAGCGGCGGGCGAAACCCATGCCGATCGGGGCGATGATCGCCACCGCCGCCGGCACCACCGCGCCGACCGCGGTCAGCGTCGCGGTGACCACGAACATCACCCAGGGGATCAGGGCGATCCGCCCGCCGACGGCACGCACCACCAGGTGCACGAGCCGGTCGACGGTGCCGTTGCCTTTGGCTATCGCGAACAGCAACGTCACCCCGACCAGGATGACGAAGAGATCTCCGGGAAAGCCCGAGACGATGTCGTCGGTGCTTTCCCCGACGAACGCCGTGCCGATCACGAAGGCCGCGACGAACGCCAGCGCTCCCATGTGGACGGGGAGCACGGTCGCGATCAGGAACACGAGGGCGAGCGCCACGACTGTGACGAGTTGTATGGACATCTGAATCCTCTGCGGTCGGCGCTGACACATCCAGGGACTTGAAGTTGTTTCCGGGTACCCCCTCGACGGAGTTCGGTACACGGTATACCTTTCAAGCAGCGAGACCAAGGTTTCGCTCTGTGGAACATCTCGAAGCCGAGCGTGGAGGCGCACATGACATACGCGGCCGGACGTCACTTCCTGCAGATCCCGGGCCCGACGAACGTCCCGGACGTGGTGCTCCGGGCGATGTCGGCAGCCACCATCGACCACCGCGGACCCGAGTTCCAAGAGCTGGCGAGCGGGCTGCTGCGCGACATCAAACCCGTCTTCGGCACCACGAATCCGGTGGTCATCTACCCCGCCACCGGGACCGGTGCGTGGGAGGCCGCCCTGACCAACACCCTCAGCCCTGGCGACACCGTGCTGGCCTTCGAGACCGGTCACTTCGCCACGTTGTGGCAGGAGATGGCGCGGGGTCTCGGGCTGCACGTCGACTTCGTGGCGGGGGACTGGCGGCACGGCGCGGACCCCGAGGTGGTCGCCGAAAAGCTCGCCGCGGACACCGAGCGCCGGATCAAGGCCGTCTGCGTGGTCCACAACGAGACCTCCACCGGCGTCACCAGCCGCGTGCCGGAGATCCGCGCCGCGATCGACGCCACCGGGCATCCCGCGCTGCTGCTGGTCGACACCATCTCTTCGCTCGGTTCGATCGACTACCGGCACGACGAATGGGGCGTCGATGTCACCGTCGCGGGCTCGCAGAAAGGCCTCATGCTCCCGCCGGGCATGAGTTTCAACGCGATCAGCGACAAGGCCCTCGACGCCGCCAAGACGGCCTGCCTGCCGAAGGTCTTCTGGGACTGGGGCCCGATGCTCGCCGCGAACGCGCGCGGATTCTTCCCCTACACCCCCAACACCAACCTCATGTACGGGCTGCGGGAAGCCTTGCGCCTGCTCTACGAAGAGGGTCTGGAGAACGTCTTCGCGCGCCATGCCCGGCATGCCGCCGCCACGCGTGCCGCCGTGCGCGGCTGGGGGCTGGAGGTCCTCTGCGAGGACGAACGCGAGCATTCCGGCGCGCTGACCGCTGTCCTCGTGCCGGAAGGCGTCGACGCCGACAAGGTCCGCGCGATCATCCTCGACCGGTTCGACATGTCCTTGGGCGCGGGACTGGGCAAACTCGCCGGGAAGATCTTCCGCATCGGGCATCTCGGCGCGTTCAACGATCTCACGCTCGCCGGCACCCTCGCCGGAGTCCAAATGGGGCTCACGCTGGCCGGCGTCCCCGCCGATCCACGCGGACTGCAGGACGCCCTCGAACACCTGCAGAACGACTGAAGGCCCGCCGATGACCACCGAACTGACCCGCACCAGCCCACTCGAAGACGCGCTGCACGCGCGGATCAAGGGGGAAGTCGCCTTCGACGACTACACGCGACATCTCTTCTCCCGCGACGCGAGCATGTATTCGATCATGCCGCGCTGTGTCGTATTCCCTCTCGACCACGAGGACGTCGCCGCCGCCGTCGCCACGGCGGCGGAGTTCGGCGTGCCCGTCGTCCCGCGAGGAGCGGGTACCAGCCTGGCAGGGCAGACCGTCGGCCCCGGCCTGGTGCTCGACCTGTCCCGGCACATGAACCGGATCATCGACCTCGACCCCGTCGCGCGCACCGCCGTCGTCGAACCCGGCGTCGTCCAGGACCAGCTGAACAAGGCGGCGGCCGCGCACGGGCTGATGTTCGGGCCCGACACCTCCACCAGCAACCGCGCCACCATCGGCGGGATGGCGGGCAACAACTCGGCGGGCTCCGGGTCGCTGACCTTCGGCATGACCATCGACCACATCCGCGCGCTGGACGTCGTCCTGGCCGACGGATCCACCGCCCGGCTGGAGCCGGTGAGCGAGTCCGAACGCGTGCGCCGCGCCGAGGCGGACACCCTCGAAGGGCGCATCTACCGCGAACTCCCCGCGCTCGTCACCGCGCACGAGGACGCCATCGCCAAGGGGATGCCGGTGTTCTGGCGCCGCGCCTGCGGCTACCGGCTCGACCGCCTCGCCGGGTACGGCGACGACAATCCCTTCGACCTGGCCAAATTCGTCGTCGGCGCGGAAGGCACTCTCGTGCTGGCCACCCGGATCGAAGTCGACCTGGTGCCCAAGCCGAAGAAGACCGTCTACGCGGTCGGGCATTTCGAGACGACGCACGGCGCGATCTCGGCCACGCTCGACGCGCTCAGCTGCGGCCCGCACCAGGTCGAAATGATGGACAAGACCATCCTCGACCTGTCGCGGCAGAAGATCGAGTACGCCGACCTGGGTAACCACCTCGTCGGCGACCCGGCGGCGCTGCTGTTCGTCTCCTTCTCCGGCGACGACGAGGCCGGATTGGCGACGAAACTCGACGAGGTCGCCGCGCTCTGGGAGCGCAACCGACACGGCTATCACACGCTCAAGCTGGTCACGGCCGCCGAACAGGCGGCGCTGCTCAAGGTGCGCAAGTCCAGTCTCGGTCTGCTGATGGCGGCCGGCGAGGGAACCAAACGGCCACTGGCGTTCATCGAGGACACCGCCGTCGCACCGGAGCATCTCGCGGACTACACCGCGCGGTTCAAGGAGATCCTCGACGAGCACCACCTCGAAGCCGGGTTCTACGGCCACTGTTCGGTCGGCTGCCTGCACATCCGGCCGTTCGTCGACCTCACCGATCCCGCGCAGGTCGACACGATGCGCGTGGTCGCGGAGAAGATCAAGGACCTCGTGGCCGAATTCGGCGGCGTGAACTCCTCGGAACACGGGGACGGCCTGGCCCGCTCGGAATTCAACCGCGAGATCTTCGGCGACGAACTGTACGAAGCCATGCGCCAGGTCAAGAAACTGTTCGACCCGGCGGGCACGATGAACCCCGGCAAGATCGTCGACGCGCCTTCGATGACCGAGAACCTGCGCGACCGCGACGCCCTGCCGCCCGCGCCGCCGTTGCGGACGATGCTGTCTTTCGAGGTCATCGGCGGGGGCGGGATGCGCGACGCCGCCGACCGCTGCATGAACATCGGGTTGTGCCGCAAGACGACCGGTGGCGTGATGTGCCCGTCCTACCAGGTCACCCTGCAGGAGGAACACTCCACGCGGGGCCGCGCGAACGCCCTCGTCAAGGCGCTCTCCGAGCCGGATCCGAAGGCCGCGCTCGGCGGGGAACGACTCAACGAGATCCTCGATCTGTGCCTGATGTGCAAGGCCTGCAAGAGCGAATGCCCGATGAGTGTCGACATGGCCTCGCTCAAGGCCGAAACCCTGCACCAGCACCACGAGGAACACGGCACGCCGCTGCGGTCGCGGATCTTCGGCTCGATCCGGGCCCTCAACCGGCTGGGTTCGGCGACCGCGCCGCTGTCCAATGTGCCCGGCCGGATCGGGGTGCTGCGCAAACTCATGGAACGGGCCGTCGGGATCAAGGCCGAACGGCCGCTGCCGAAGTTCGTGCGGGACAACCTCGTGCGCTGGAACCGCCGCCGTACCGCGGTGCCGGGAACGGCAGGCACGGTGAACTGGCTGGCGGATTCCTTCACCACCTTCACCGAACCGCAGATCGGCAAGGCGGCCATCGAGCTGCTCGAAAGCGCGGGCTGGACGGTGGAACTCGCTTCCGGCGGCTGTTGCGGGCGGTCGAGCCTGTCGAAAGGCCTGCTCGACGACGCCAAGAAGAAGGCGACCGGACTGGTCACGTCCTTGGCCCGCGACACCGAACCGGGGTCGCCGATCGTCGGGTGCGAGCCGTCGTGCGTGTTCACCCTGCGGGACGAGACGCTGGCGCTGCTGCCGGAGCTTCCCGAGGCACAGCAGATCAAGGAGCGGGTCCGCCAGGTCGAGGAACTGCTCGTCGAGGCCATCGACGACGGCAGGCTGAAGCTTCCGGAGCGATCCTGGCTCAGCGGGCGACGGGTGGTCTTCCACGGCCACTGTCACCAGAAGGCGGAGGTCGGCACCGCGGCCACCATGGCGCTCCTGCGCCGGATCCCGGGGCTGGAGGTCGCCGAGATCGACTCCGGCTGCTGCGGGATGGCGGGCTCGTTCGGCTTCGAGGCCGAACACTACGAGACCTCGATGGCCGTCGGGCGCGACCGGCTTTTCCCCGCGCTGGAACAGGAACCGGCCGAAACGCTGGTCGCGGCCACCGGGGTTTCGTGTCGCCAGCAGATCTTCCACGGCGTGGGCCGGACCGCGTGGCATCCGCTGGAACTCGTCCGCGAAGCGCTCGGCGGTGCGCCATGCGCCTGATCCGCTTCGACGTCGAGGGAACCGCCCGGACAGGGTGCGTCGACGGTGATCTCGTGCTTGCCTACGACCCGGTCACCGGCCCCGGCGAGGTCGTCGGCCCGCTGTCCGGTGTCCGGCTGCTCGCGCCGTGCGATCCGCGCACGATCGTCTGCGTGGGCAGCAACTATCCCTGTCAGCTGAAGGAAAAGGGGCGACCGTGGCCGGAGCGGCCCGCCCTGTTCCTCAAGGCCCCCAACGCCGTCACCGATCCCGGGCAGCCGATCCTGCATCCGCCCGAGGTCGAACGCCTGGAGTACGAAGGGGAACTGGCCGTCGTCATCGGCAGGACCGCCCGGAACGTGAGCGTCGAGGACGCGTCGGCGTACATCCTCGGCTACACCTGCGCCAACGACGTCACCGCGCACGACTGGCGGGCCGACGGCCAGTGGGCGCGGGCGAAGAGCGCCGACACGTTCCTGCCGCTCGGCCCCTGGATCACCACCGACATCGAGAACGGAGACCTCGAGGTGACCACCCGGATCAACGATCGGACCGTCCAGCGGTCCACCACCGGCGAGATGATCTTCGGCGTGCCCGCGATCCTCGCGTGGGTGACCCGCTGGTTCACCCTGCGCCCCGGCGACGTCGTGCTCACCGGCAGCCCCGCCGGGGTCGGGCCGATGAAGCCGGGGGACGAGGTGACCGTGGCGATCGAGGGCGTCGGCGAACTGACCAACCCCGTCCAGTCTCGTGATCAGACGGCGAACTCGCGTGATTGAAGGGGGATCTCACGTGATTGAACGGGGATCTCACGTGATCAGACGGCGAACTCGGGTGTGCGCCGTCTGATCACGCGAGTTCGCTGTCTGGTCACGCGAGATCGCCGGACACGCCAGCTCACTCGCGAGCCTGGTCCCTGCCGGACTCGCGGTTCAGAGCACCTCGAAGTTCGCCATCATCGCCATGTCCTCGTGTTCGGCGTTGTGGCAATGGAAGACGTAGCGGCCGCGGTAGCCGTCGAACCGGGCGATGACCTCGACCGACTCGCCGGGGGCCAGGTCCACGGTGTCCTTGATGCCCCCGTCGAACGGCCCTGGTTCGCGTCCGCCGCGCGAAAGGATCCGAAAGCCCACCAGGTGCAGATGCACCGGATGGTGGATGTCGGCGACGAACCGCCAGATCTCGGTGTCGCCGAGGCGCGGGCTCGCCGACATCAGGTCCGGCGAGAACGGTTCCCCGCCGATCACCCAGCCTTCGCGACCGTGGACGGTGCCCGCGCGGAACGAGAAGTCACGGGTGGTCGTGGCCTGTTCCCGGGTGAGCGGCGTGACCTCGGAGAGCTTCGCCGGAACCCGGCTCTCGTCCGGCGCGCGGCGGGCGACGACGAACCGCATGACCTGCGCGGTCGAGCCGGTGCCGAGCCGGTTCACCAGGGTGACCTCGGTGCCGACCGGATACCGGCCGAAGTCGATGACGACGTCGTAGCGTTCCGCGGGCGCGAGGGGAAGGTGGTCGTGTTCGCGCGGCGCTTCGAGGAGGCCTTGGTCGGCGCCGATCTGGACGAAACCGCCTCCGCCGGGCGGCGGTGGGTCCAGCGCCAGGTCGTAGCGGCGGGCGTTGGAGGCGTTGAGGACGCGCAGCCGGTACCGCACGGCCGCGACTTCGTGCACCGGCCACGGTGCGCCGTTGACGAGGATGACGTCTCCGAAAACGCCTTCTATGTAAGCACTTTCCACTCCCGGGGTGGTCCGGAGCGTTCGATCGAGTGAGGGGTAGGCGAAGGTGCCGTGCTCGTCGAAGGCGCGATCGGCGATCATCAGCGGTAGTTCGCGCTCCCCGGACGGGAGCCCCAGGGAGTCTTCCTCGTCATCGCGGATCAGGTGGAAACCGGCCAGGCCCCGGTACACGGCCGGACCGGTGAAGTCCATCCGGTGATCGTGGTACCAGAGGGTCGCGGCCCGTTGCCGCAGCGGGAAGACGTAGTCGCGCTCACCCTCGGAGATCCGGGCGCGCGCGTCGGCCATGCCGTGCCCGGTGTGCCCGGCGTCCCAGCCGGACTTCGGCAGGACGAGGTCGGTCGGGTAACCGTCGGAGTCGGCGGGCGTGTGCCCGCCGTGCAGGTGGACCACGGTCGGGACGGGAAGTTCGTTGCGGTGGTGCACCACCGCCGTCCGGTCCCGCCGCGATTCGATCGTCGGACCAGGGAAGATCCCGTCGTAGCCCCAGATCGGCGTCCGGACACCGGGCAGGATCTCGGCGGTCGCGGCCCGCTGGGTGATCGTGTAGTGATCGGCGTCCGCCGTCCTTTGTGGACGCAGCACCGGCGGGATCGGCAGCGGGACCCGGAACGGCGCCGGCAACGGGAGCCCGCTGCGCAGCAACTCGCCGGTCCCCGGCGCGCCCTGCGCGATCAGCCGGGGTGCGGCGATTCCGGCGGCGACGAGGACACCGGCCCCGCCGGCGAGCCCGAGGAACGTCCGGCGGGGAAGCCGGCGGCTCATCGGCTCGCCCGCCAGGTCTGAGGCCGCCAGACGGCGATGGTCGTCAGCACCATTCCGGTGACCAGGGCGACGCCGAGCGGGATGTGCAGATCGAGCGCGCCGGCGAGTCCGGCGAAGTACTGCGCGGTCTCGCCCGCCGCGAGCAGCAGGCTGACCCAGAACAGCCAGCGTGGGCCGCGGACCAGCCAGAGGGCCAGTGCCGCGAAGATCTGCGCGTACGCCACGAACGACACGGCGTCGGCACCCCAGCGATGCAGCCAGAGCATGTCGTAGTCGCCGCCGAGGTAGCCGCCGGCGAACACCGGCTGGCCGATGATCGCGACGGCGTGGGCGCTCACGAGCACCCGGTTCACCACCAGCGTCCCGTTCGCGTTCCGGCTCGGGCTGGTCAGGGTTTCACTCACGTGATCGAACGTAGGAGCCGACGCCTTATGCTGTCCAAGACAAGATCGGTTATCTGTTCATAACAAGAGAGGTATCAGCGGTGGATCTTCTGGCCCTTCGGTACTTCCAGACGGTCGCCCGGCTCGAACACGTCGGCCGCGCCGCCGAGAAACTGCGTGTCGCGCAGCCCTCGCTCAGCCGGACCCTGGCCAGACTGGAAAACGACCTCGGCGTACCCCTGTTCGACAGGCACGGCCGCCGGATCCGGCTCAACCGGTTCGGCGCCGCGTTCCTCCGCCGTGTGGACCGGGCACTGGCCGAACTCGACGACGCCCGGCAGGAACTCGACGACGCCGCCGGGCTGGAACGCGGCACCGTCACCGTCGCGGCCGAAAGCCTGCTCGTCCTCACCGAACCGCTCCGCACCTTCGTCCCCGGCCATCCGCTGGTGGACGTGCGGCTGTCCCAGTCCTCGGGAGAGGGGATGGCGGAGAAGCTGCGGTCCGGCGACCTCGACCTGTGCATCACATCGCAACCCTTGTCCGGTGACGACATCCGGAGCCGCGTACTGCTGGACGAACCGGTGATGCTCTGCGTTCCGGCCGGTCATCGGCTCGCCGGACGCGGTCGCGTCGCACTCGCGGACCTCGCGGGCGAGCCGTTCCTCACCACCCGGCCCGGCTACTGGCAGCGCGCGCTCGTCGAGCGCCTCTTCGCGAAGGCCGGCCTCGATCTTGAGATCGTCTGTGAGGGTGACGAGGCCGCTGTGCTCTTCCAGCTCATCGACGCGGGGCTCGGCATCGCGTTCGTGCCGTCACTCGGGCTGCGGGCCGATACAAGTACGACAGTGGTCTGGCTCGAGGTCGACGATCCGGAATGCCGCCGCGTGCTCAGCGTCGCGTGGCGTGAGGACACCTACCTTTCCGTCGCCGCCCAGCGCTTTCGCGACCACGCCGTCGAACACTTCCACGCGCAGGCCGAAGCCGGGCCCCGGTCGGAATGACCAGGACCCGGCGTCGGGGAGGTGTTACTGGTTGAGCGCGACGCCGTAGGCGCTCATGGCCTCGCCGATCGGCTGGAAGTACGAGGTCCCGCTGCCCTTGCCCGAGGTGATGCCCAGGCCGGCACTGCCGGAGAACAGGCAGCCGCCCGAGTCGCCGGGGTTGACCAGCGCGCTGGTCTGGATCAGCTGGTGCACCGAGCCTTCGGAGTAGTTCACCGTGACGTTCAGCCGCTGAACCGAGCCCGAGGTGAGGCGGGTGGTGCTGCCGCTCTTGCTGATCCGCTGCCCGACGGTGGCGGAGCCGGCGGAGGCGATCTTCTGGGTGGAGCCGTTCCACAGGGTGACCGCGCCGGGCCCGCTGCCGCTGGTGTTGCGGATCAGGCCGTAGTCGTTGGTCGGGAAGCTGGCGCCCTGCGACGGTCCGACGTTCCACTGCGACACCGCGCGGGTGCAGTGACCGGCGTCGAGGATGTAGTTCTGGCCGCCCTTGTTCGTGTTGAACCCGACCGAGCAGCGGGTGCCGCCGCCGGTGATGGCCTCGCCGTTGTAGATCGCGGTGTGCATCTCACCGGTGGTCCGCTCCACCCGGACCCGGTCGCCGAGTGCTTCGGCGGCCTTGACGAGGGCTTCGGAGCCCTTGGCCGCGCCGGACACGGTCAGCACGACCTGGTTGGTCTTCGGGTCGAGGCCGATCGACGTGTGCGTGACCGTCGGCAACGCCTGCAGGGCGTTCTGCGCCCCGGCCAGCGCCGCGCTGGAGTGCTTGACCACGCGGGCCTGGGCCCCGGTCGCCGTCACCTGGTCCGCGGCGGCCTGGTCGAGCACGTTCACCACCGGCTTGGCGGCGTCGTCGAGGTAGCCGTCGGCGGCACGCGCGCCGAGGGACGCGGTGACCTTCTGCAGCGTTTCGACGCCGGCCGTCTGCGCCCTGAGGAACTCGACGGCGGCGGCCTTGCTGATCCCGGCTTCCGACGCGAGGGACGTCACCGCCTCGTTCTGCACGGTGGGGGAGTAGCCCTCGATCGTCGTGGCGGTGGCCGTCGACGGGGCGAGGAAGCCGATGGCCGCGGCCGCGGCCACCAAGGTGGTGGCGGTACGGGCTAAGGGGTTTGTGCGCATACCGGTGACTCACTTTCGCGAGGGAGGATCCAGCGCGAGGGGTGGCCGCACTGGACGCAGTGGGGTCGCCGGGCACGGCCAAGGTGGCCCGGCACCGATGATCCGGTGCCGATCATGGTGCTGCGCGCCGCCGACGGCGGATACCGACTTTCGTTGGACAGGAAGAAAGATAGGTACCCCGCCGTTCGGCCTACCGACCTATTCGCGCACAGCAAACGGAGTTCGTCCCGGTGGCGTTCACACGCCTGGCCTAGCCTCGTGAGTTGCCCACGCACCTTCGCTGTCGAAGGCCAGCCGCGCGAAGCGCTCGCCCATGAGCCGGTGTGTGGCCGCGTCCGGATGGAGGTCGTCGGGCAGCGGCAGGTCGGCGTGGTCCGCTTCGCCGTACAGTTCGAGGCCGTCGAGGTAGCTCAGGTTCGGATCGGTCGTGCTGCGTTCCTTGACGATGCGGGCGAGTTCGCCGCGGATCGTGGTGAGCGTCAGCTTCCCCGCCCTGGTCTCCGCGGGATCACCGGTGGCCCTGAACCGGATCTTTCCTTCGCGCAGGCCGTCCGGGTCGAACTCGCAGGGCCCCGGGGTGTGCTCGTGGATGGGGCAGAGGATCGGCGAGACGACCAGCAACGGCGTGGTGGGATGCCCTTCCCGGATGGTGTCGAGGAAACCGTGCACGGCGGGGCCGAACATGCGCAGCCGCATCCCGTCCGAGTTGACGAGGTTGATGCCGATCTTGACACTGATCAGGTCGGCGGCCGTGTCCCGCATCGCGCGGGCGGTGAACGGGTCGAGCAGCGCGCTGCCGCCGAAGCCCAGATTGATCAGGTCGACCCCGGCGAGGGCGGCGGCCGTGGCGGGCCACGTCCCGGTCGGGGTCGCCGCGTTGGACCCGTGACTGATGGAACTGCCGTGGTGAAGCCAGGTCTTGCGGCCGCCGGACTGTGCACTGTGGACTGCCGCGTCGGTGCGCAAGGCGACCAGCAGCGTGGTTTCGTCGTGGGGCAGCCAGATCTCGACGTCCTTGTCGTCGCCCGGCAGATCGGTGAAACGCAAGGTGCGCACCGGACCCGGCTTGGACTCGACGGTGCCGGTGGCCATGTCGATGGTGAACGTGTCGCCTTCGGTCACGCTCGCCTGTCCCGCGAGCTTGCCGTCGACGAGCAACTCGTGGACGCCATCGGGCCGGGCAGGGAACCCGGCGTAGACCCGTTTGGTGGCGATGACGTCCAGTTCGACGATCGTGGCCGCGGTGCGGAAGGCCAGCCGGACGCCGGACGGCTGCGATTCCGTCATGGCCAGCTGGCCGTCGGGGATCTGCTGCCTGGCACGCGCGGGCAGCCGGTGGGGGAGTACACCGCGTTCGGTGTACTCGAGGTCCAGTGCGCCGCGGACGAGGGCGGCGGTGATCGGGGTCGTGAGCATTTCCTCGTTCATTTCGTTCGGGGCCAAGCGCGCATCAGGACGTCGAGCGCGTCGAGGATTTCGGTCCAGCTCTCCTGCGAGCCGGGGGTGCTGTGGCTGAAGCCGCCGGCGGCCTCCAGACCGATGAAGCCGCTGAAAACACTGCCCAGCAGCCGGACCGCGTGTGTGCGGTGCGGTTCGGTCAGGTCGTAGCCGCGAAGGATGGCGCGCGTCAATTCGGCGTGCCGTCGCCCGGCGCTGGTGGCGGCCTTCTCCGGAGTGAGCCGGAACCTCGCGGCGGTGAATCTGCCGGGATGGGCGAGGGCGTAGTCGCGATGGACGTTCGCCAAGGCGATCAGCGCGTCCTTGCCCGCCAGCCCCGCCACCGCGGCGGCGGCGAGATCGGCCAGTTCGGCCAAGGCCAGCAGGGCGATCTCGGTCTTCAGCTCGTGGGCGTTCTTCACATGCGAATACAGGCTCGCCGTCTTGACGCCGCACCGCTTCGCGAGCTCTGTCGGGGTCACCTGCTCGAAGCCGATCTCGTCGGCCATCTCCGCTCCCGCCAGGACCACGCGTTCCGTGGTCAGTCCCGCTCGTGCCATGGCCGCCACCTTACCATAGTCCATTCTGGATTTACCTAATCCTTTTAGGAAGCGAAACCTGGGTTCGGTAGCGCCTGGCTCGCCGCAAGCTGGACGCAGCCGAACGGAGGTGAGCGTGATGAACACAGTGGACCCGGAGCGGGCCCGGCACGACCGCATCGAACGCCTGCGGGGAGACCGCCGCCTGCTCGTGGGCGCGATCCTGGCTTCGGCGGTCGCCCTGGCCTGTGGTTTCCTGGCCGGACACGGCTTCGGTGAGCTCTTCGAGCAGTTCCGGACCATGGCGATCGACAGCATTTTCGACGACCGCGGTGACGCCGAACCGCCGTACGGGCCCGTGTGGGGGACTTTCGGCTTCCTCGGTTGCCTCGCCGCGACCAGCCTCGCGGGGGCCGCCACGCGGCGCTATCAGGGGCGGCCGTCGGGATCGGCGTTGCCTGCCGTGCTGGTCTTCGCGGCCAGTACGCTCGGCGTCTGGGAGTCGTCGCGATCCTGGCTTCCGCCGCTCGCCGTCGGCACCGCGGTCGACCCCGTCTTCCACGAGGACGAAAAGTGGGGGTTCTGGGCGTGGCTGATGTACTACGCCGACCGATGGGTGCCCGCGTTCCTGTTCGTCCTCACGTTGCTGGCTTCGCGGTACGCCGTCCAGGTCTCGCGCCGGTACGCGGAGATGGTCCGGACCAGGGACCGGCTGCTGCGGTCCGGGCGACGGGTGCCCGCCGAAATCGTCGAGGTGAAGCTGCGCCTGGCAGGCGACGAGTCGGGTACCCGCGTCGTGGGCGCGGACGTGACGGTGTCGTTCGCCGACCTCGCGGGCATCCGGCGCTGGGCGACCCGCCGCACCCGGGAGACCACGATCGCGACCGCCGAAGTGCTGTTCGATCCGGCTGAGCCCGCCGACGACAAGAAGATCTTCGTGGCGCTGCGCCGCCATCCCGCCCTCAGTGACTGGCTGCCCGCGGCCTGAGCCCGCCCCGAAAGTCTGGAGAAACGTTCATGCCGGCTGTCTCAAGAGCGCTCGCTCTCGTCCGCGGGTTTCTGACGGGGATCATCAGCGGGACGACCCTGTGCGCCTTCGTCGTGGGCATCATCATCGAATACGTCCCGCTGATCATCGCCGGCTTGGGACTCCCTGTCGTCTACGGGATCCTGCTCTACCTCGCCGGGGCGCCGCGGCGAGCTCGCGAGGCGGCGATCGCCCCGGTGGTCGCGCTCGCGAAGATCGAAAGCCTCCGGGCGAGCGGCACCGAGACCGGCGACATCCCGGTCGATTTCGTCCTCACCGTCGCGCCCGACGGCGCGGCGACGCACCGCGTGCGGATCACCCACGGCGTCAACCTGGTCGACATCCCGGACTACCGGCCGGGCGGGATCCTCGTCGTCCAGTACCCGCCGGACCGGCCGTGGAAGGCGCGGATCGCGGAGCGGGTGTCGCCGGAATGGGAGCGCCGCGTTTCCGAGGCCGTGATCGAATCCGCCCCGGAGTCCAGTCTGGTCCAGGAGTCGCCGGAGGGGTGCGCGTTCGGCGCGCTCGCGTTCCTCGGCCTGCTGCTCGGTGCGGCGCTCGTGCTGGTCCTGTTCCGTGGTGAGCTGTTCGCGCCGGATGCGCCCGAACGGACGGAAGAGACCCAGTCCAGCGTGACCACTTCCTCGTCGGGATCCGCGACCGTGAACGTCGACAGGTCACTGCTGGGCGAGGGGGAGTTGCGCCGGGCGATCGACTCGCTCGCGCAGGCCGCGGACGTCTCCCGGGTGATCACCGTCGTCGTCGAGGAGCGACGGCTGACCGTGGTGTTCGCGCCGACGGGCGCCCAGGTGCCTCGGTTCGACCTCCGCACGCTGACTGTCGACAGGGTCCCGGCCATGGTCAAGAGGGCGACGAGCACGATCGACGTCGGGTCGCCGCAGACGTGGCAGGTCACGATCGTCCCGTTCGGAAACGCGGTGAGCAGCCGCGTCATCGTGACCGGCCCCGACGGCAGCGGCTCGCTGGCGGACGGCGGCTGAAGTGGCCGGCGCCTGGCCCGTCGTTGAACACTCGCCTGACGGCTGGACTTCCCCCTGTCCCACCGGTAGACCAGATTCCTGTGACCTTCGTCCAACGCCGCCTCGCGGGCGTCCTCGCCGTCCTCCTGCTCACGATGACCGGTGTCGCCGCTCCGGCCGCCGCGGCCACGAACCTGACCGTGCTGAGCTTCAACATCTGGATGCAGGGCTCGCACGGCGGGATCGGTTCGGTGGTGAACCAGATCCGCGCTTCGGGCGCGAACGTGGTCGCGCTTTCGGAGACCGGCGGCGGCGCCACCGAAGCCATCGCCGACGCGCTGGGCTGGCAGCACACCGAACCCGGCTGGGACATCGACGTGATCAGCGCGCTGCCGATCCAGGACACCGACTGGAAATCCTGGAACGACACGGGCGCGCGGGCCATCACGGCGAAGATCGCCGGCGTCTGGGTCTACGCGATCCACCTGGACTACACGAAATACGGTCCGTACAACGCGTGCTTCGACAAGGACAGCGCCGGCACGATCCTCGCCGACGAGACGAACCGCCGTCGCCAGGCCGAGCAGATCGCCGAGTGGACGGGCAGCAGCCCCGGCATCGTCGCGGGCGACCTCAACAGCCCGTCCCATCAGGACTGGACGGCGGCCGCCAAGTCCCGGCACTGCGGCTACGAGGTGGCCTGGCCGACCACGAAGGCGTTCACCGCCCGCGGTTTCACCGACTCGTACCGGAAGCTGCGGCCCGACCCCGTCGCCGACCCGGGCGACACCTGGTCCCCGGTGGTCAAGGACAACCAGGGCAGGCCGGAGCCGCAGGACCGGATCGACTTCGTCTTCTACCGCGGCGGGTCGATCACGCCCAAGAGCAGCCGCACCTTCGGCGGCGGGACCGGGTGGCCGTCGGACCACCTGGCGGTGCTGAGCTCGTTCACGGTGTCCTGACCGGGGAAGCCGCCGCGGCAGGTTCCTCCATCAGCCACCGTGCTTTCCGGGCGCGGCGCTGCCGGAGTACTCACCGAGGTCGGAGACCAGTTTGGTCAGCTCGGCGTCGTTGTCGTAGCGGCGCTGGTGCAGTTCGGCGATCTTCGCGGCCATCTCCGGGTCCGGGTCGTCGGTGACGTCGAAGGACACGAACTTGTCCACCAGCGGCAGCCCGACCCGGTCGGTGTTCCGGTGCGCCGGATGAATGAGGTACTCCCAGTAGCCTTCGAGATCCTCGAGGGCGAAGACGGCACCCCATTCGTAGTCGCCGCCGAAATCGCGGCCGACGACGAAGGACTTCACCGACGGGATGACCCGGCCCTGATTGCGGAGGCTTTCCAAGGCTTCCTCGACCTGCTCCGGGGAGGCGTCGGGCCGCAGGGTGAGACGGTTGCAGTGGTAGATCATCGTGTTTCCTTTCCGTTGTTTCGGTTCGAGTGGAGAGCGGCGAGCGCCGCTCCGGCTCCCATCGCGATGCCGGTCCAGGTGAAGGTGCCGGCGATGCCGATGGCCTGGACGAGTGGCTGGACGACGAGCGGGGACAGGAACTGCCCGAGGAAGATCCCGGTGACCAGGCCGCTGAGCACCCGGCCGCGCTGCGCTGGCCGGGCGAACTCGGCCAGGCGCAGGTTGAGGTTCGGGACGACGAACCCGACACCGAACCCGCCGATGAGCAGTCCCGCCACGATCTGGGCGACGGTTCCCGCCGTACCGATCACCAGCCAGCCCACGCCCAGGAGTGCGACGCTGACGATGGTGATCGCCGTGGGGCTCAGGCGCTTGCGCAGACGGGGGAAGGCCAGCGCGCCCGCGACGCTGGTCAGCGTGCTCCCGGCGACCACGGCACCGATGACGGCGGGGCCGCTGCCGAACCCTTCGAGCAGGAACGGCAACTGCGTCGGTGCCATGTAGAAGATCAGCGTCGCGACCAGCGCCAGGACGTACACGCCGAGGATGCGGCCAGGCAGCCGGGCCCGCCGGCTTTCACTCGCCGCCGGTTCGCTCCTTTGCGGTTCGCTCAGGGAGAAGACCGCGAAGACGGCCACGATCACCGAGGCCGAGTAGATCCAGAACGGCGCCTTCCAGCTCACCGTGGCCAGCAGCCCGGCCAGCGGCAGGAAGACGACGCCGCCCAGACTCGCGAAAGCTTGCTGCAGGCCGAGGAACGAGGCGCGGCTCGGGCCGGAGAACCAGTCGGTGATCAGGGTGCTGACCGCGGTCATGATCCCGCCGACGGCGATCCCGAGCCCGGCGCGGGTGACCAGCAGCAGGGAGAGGTCGTCCACGAAGAACCCGGCCGTGCCGGCGACCGCGTAGAGCGCGAGCCCGGCCAGGAGCAGTGGACGGCGCCCGACGCGGTCGGCGACGATCCCGGACAGGGGAGCGCTGATCGCGATCGCGAGCGAGGTCACGGTCAGCGCCAGCTTCACGAGCAGACCGGAACCGGGAGTACCGGCGAAGACCTCCCGCATCGCGGGCAGGCTGGGCGCGATGATCGCCGCGGCCATGATGGTCAGCGGCGCCGCGGCCAGCACGGTGCCGCGGGCCAGGCGCGTCGGCGTCGCGGTGTCTGCTCGGTTCGTCACGCCACCAATCTCGCAACGAAGCCCTGGTGTTCGCGTCGGTGAAAATCGCCTATGTCCGAAGTGGGCGGACGCTCACTGGTAGAAATGTCCGATGCGGGATTTCTTCAAGGGGTTCGGGATGTTCTGGCAAGGTCTGGGCATCCTGCTGCGGTCGCCGAAGCTGCTGCTGATCGGGGCGCTGCCCGCGGTGCTGACCACGCTGCTGCTGCTCGGCGGAGTCGTCGCCCTGGCGTTCTGGATCGACGATCTCTCCTTGGTGCTCACTCCCTTCGCCGACGAGTGGTCGCCGCGGTGGCAGGTGCTGATCCGGGTGGCCGTCGGGATCGGGGTGTTCGGCGCGGTACTGGCGATCTGCCTGATCGGGTTCACCGCGCTCACGATCGCCGTCGGCGGCCCGTTCTACGAGCACATCGCGGAGAAGGTCGAGGACGACCTAGGCGGTGTGCCCGGTGCGGTGGAGCTGTCGTGGTGGCGCCTGCTGGTGATGGGTCTGAAGGACGGCCTTTCGCTGGTGCTGCGCTCGCTGATGTTCACGATCCCGCTGATGATCGCGGGCTTCGTCCCGGTGGTGGGGCAGACCGTCGTCCCGGTCCTGCTGGCCCTGGTCACGGCATGGTTCCTGGCGCTGGAACTGATCGCGGTGCCGTTCTACCGGCGCGGAATGGGCCTGAAGGAGCGGCGCCCGCTGCTGCGCCGTCGCCGCGCGCTCGCGCTGGGGCTCGGGCTTCCCACCTCGCTGTTGTGCTTGATCCCCTTCGCCGCGCTGATCGTGATGCCGGTGGCGTTCGTCGGCGGTGTGCTCGTCGCGCGTGAGGTCCTCGCCGCGGACACCGTGGGTCAGCCGCTCCGCGTGGCCTGAGGCGGAAGTCCGTGAGGGCCTCCTTGAGGGACCCAGGGTCCCTCAAGGAGGCCTTCACGGATCGCGCTACCTAGCCGACGGGTTCGATCCAGATGTTGCGGAACCGCGGGTTCTCACCGGGGTCACCGTGATCCTGGAGGCGGATCGCGCCCGGCCCGGCGTTCTCCGGGTTGCTGTCACCCGTCCCGCCGTCGATCTCCACGTCGTTGTGGACCACGACACCGTTCCAGACCACGGTCACGCGGGCGTTGTCGGTCTTGTTCCCGGCACCGTCGAACCGCGCGGCGCGGAAGGTGACGTCGTAGGTCTGCCAGGTGCCGGGGGCCGTCGCCATGTTCCGGTCAGGCGCCCGCTTCGAGTAGATCGCGCCCGCCTCGTTGTTGGCGAGCGTGGTGTCCCCGAACGATTCCAGCACCTGCAGTTCGTAGCGTTCCTGGAGGTAGATCCCGCTGTTGCCCCTCTGCTGTCCGGTGACCTCCGGCGGATAGTTCGGCTCGTTCCACTCGGCGTGCAGCCGGAAATCGCCGAACTGCCGCTTCGTGCGGATGTCGCCGCCGTTCGACTCCATCGCGCCGCCGGACACCGGCCAGGTCGCGGCGCCGCCCGCGCGTTTCTCCCAGGCGTTCAGATCGGTGCCCTTGAACAGCTGGACGCGCTGGGACTCGGTGAGGGTGAGGCTGTCGAGGTTGACGTTGCCCGCGTCGCCCGTGTCGTAGCGATACGAGATCGTGTTGGACCCGGCCTTGAGGTTGAGCGTGTCGGGTTGCGTGTTCCACGTGTCCCAGTTGCCGGTGCTGGCGAGCCTGACCTGTTTGGCCTTGGTGCCGTTGACGTAGACGGACACGGATTTGGTGCCGGGAGCCGGATCCGGGCCGTTCGAGTACCGCAGCGCCGCGTTGTAGGCGCCGGCCTTCGGTGCGTTCACGGTGAACGTCGTCGCGGCACCCTGGTTCCAGTAGCCGTCGACGAACCCGGTGCCCGCGTAGCCCTTGTGGTTCGTGTTCGTCGCCGCGCCGCCGCTCAGCGCGGCCCGCTCGGCCTCGTAGGTCATGCTCGCGGGCGGCCCGCCGACCAGGGAGTTCAGCGTGTACCAGGCCTCCGTGCTCCACAGCGCCGCTCCGGAGTCCGACGCGAACGGACGCGGGGACCGGACGTGCACCACAGAGCCGGCCTTCAGGCCCGCCACCTGCAGCGTGACCTTCTTGCGGTCGGGCGAGAGGCTCGCGGAGGTGACGGACAGGGTCTGCTCGTCGACCTTCGGCCCGCCGTACGCGGGAGTGGGCTGGTAGCGCCACTGCTGTGCCTGGTACTTCGCCGCGAGGTTCTGCGCGGTCTCGGCCGACAACGGCTGGGTGTATTCGAGTTCGAAGCCGCCCGCCACGGCCCGCATCGCGCGGATGTCGAAGGCGTTCGTGCCGTTGGGCGTCACCTTCTGGAGGCCGTAGGCGAGCTTGCCCGGCTGACCCCAGTTGCCTCCGCCGTCGATGCCGCCGGTGTAGATCGCGCCGTCGGGGCCGAGGCTGATCCGGCTGACACCCGATTCGAGGCCTTGGGTGAGCCGGAAGACGGCGCCCTGGTACTCGCCGTTGACCTTCTCCAGGAAGGCACGCTGGAGCCCGCCGTACGTCACGTCGCCGTACACCATCTGCCCGGCGAAGAGACCCTGCGACAACATGACCATGTTGCTCGGCGAGTTCGCGATCTCGTTGTGCGGCAACCACAGCACGGGCGCGGTGACCGGCTTCGAGTCGAACGGTCCCGGGGGATTGGTGTAGTGGTTGAAGAAGCGGTCCTGCTTGACCCGCACCAGCTTGTTCGCCGGCAGCCAGCCGCCCTGGTTGTCGGTGACGAAGACGTCGCCTTCCGGTCCCCAGCCGATACCGTGCGGCGTGCGCAGCCCGCCGGCGATGTAGGACACCTGACCGGTGGCCTTGTTGACCTTGATCGTCGTACCGCGGTTAGGCGCGGGCTGCGGGTCGGTCGTGGCGCCGCCGTAGTTGATGGACACGGAAAGGTTGGCGTAGAAGAAGCCGTCCTTGTACAGCAGGCCGAACGCGAACTCGTGGAAGTTGCCGCCGAACGGCCAAGTGGCGACGGTGCGGTAGTCGTCGGTCACGCCGTCGCCGTTGGTGTCGTTCAGTTCGACGAGCCGTGTCTTCTCCGACACGTACAGCTTGCCGTCGACGTACTTGACGCCCATCGGTTCCTTCAACCCGCTGGCGACCCGCTTGGTCTGGACCTTGCTCGGGTCCGTGTTCCCGCTGACGTTGCTCAGCAGGTGGACCTCGCCGAGGACCTTGTCGGACCCGCCCCAGGTGGCGATGGCGAGCCGCCCGTCCGGCAGCCAGTCCATCCCGGTGACCTGCGGCTGGAAACCGTCGGGACGCAGGTTCGTCAGCGTGAAGCCGGGGTGGACGGCGTTGAGCGGCAGGCCGTCACCGGGCGAGTCCGCGGCACCCTCGCATTCCTTGCGCCCCGGCGCGGTCACCCGGACGACGTCGGCGTCGGTGCTGAGCACCGAAGTCGGCACGAGCGCGAAGTCGGCCGCGCCCGGCGGGCGCCATTCGAGGGTGACCTGCTGATCGTTGGTGTTGTCGAAATGGTCGATCCGCAGCGCGTGATACCCGGTGCTCAGCTGGACCGAGCCGGTCGCCGGTGTCGCCCCGTGCAGGCCGTCGTGGTTGATCACGGTCTGGCCGTCGATGCCGAGCCGGGAGCCGTCGTCGCTGGTGAGCCGGAATTCGTACTGGCCCGCGGTGGCGATGTTGATGTTCCCGATGACCTCGGAGACGAACTGCTCGTCGAGCCCGAAGTCGGCCGTGCCGGTCCAGTTGATCGTCGGCATGAGCTTGTCGACGTTGGGAGTCTGGCCGGATTTGATCGTGCAGAGCTTGGTGATCTCGCGCTGCAGGTCGTACGTGCGTAGCGTGACGCCCGGTTGCTGGGGTGGGATGGCCGCTTCGGCCGGGGCTGTCACCAGGCCGGACAGGGCCGTGACCAGCGCCAGCGAAGCGACGATGGACCGGTTGAAGCGCTTGCGGACAGACGGAAGCATCGTTGCTCCTCGGGTCGGCGGCGGAGCACCTCTGTGACGTCGCTGAACCTAAGAGGACTTTCGTACGAAGTCAACGAAAGTATGTACAACTCGGACGAAAGTTACCCCGAACGGTCGCGCAGGCTGTACAGCTAGAGTCGCGACGTGGGGAGCCTCGATGATCTGATCCGGCTGGTGCCGCCGCCGGAGAAGCCGGTCGTTTTCGACGGCGATTGGCAGTCGGTCGAGAAAGAGCTCGGGCTCGTACTGCCGCTCGGATTCAAGCGCTCGCCGCGCGCTATGGAGCGGGAAGCTTCGACGACATCTACCTGCTGAGTCCCGACGAACTGGTCGTGAGCGCGCGCGATCTCCTCAGGTTGGCAGGGGTGGTTCGTGACGACTTGCCGGAAATGGTGCCCTTCGCGCTGTGGCCAGAGCCCGGTGGCTTGCTGGAATGGGCTCGCACCGGCAACGGCGATGCGCTGTACTGGCTCACCGAAGGCGAACCCGAAGACTGGACGACCGTGGTCTGGAACCCTCGGGACAGTTCAGGTAGCGACGCCCTGGACGCGGTGGCCTTCCTCTTCGCCTACTTCGAGGGACGGCTCGACGTTCCGTTGTTCGGTCCACCGCCGCCGGAGCCGGGGTTCGATCCTCACCGCGACAGCTCCCATGTGTACGTCAAGCTTTCCGCGGGCGAGCTGCCCTACGAGCAACACCGAGATTGGTTGCTGACCTATGAGGACTGCTACGGACACCAGATCCGGGTCGCGTTCCCGCCGGAAGACGACGACGAGGCGCGTGCGGTGATCCTCCGCGCCGCGGAGGTGATGGGGTGTCAGGTGCTCAGAGCCATCACGATCGAAGGGAAACCCGCCTGGCTCGGATAGAGTCTTGATCAGCGCGAGGGGAGAACGAGTGACGACGGGATCGGGCGAGCTCCGGCTGCGTTCGGCCGTCCTCGCGCAGGCGTGGGCGAAAGTCCCCGGCGTGGAGGTCCTCTCGTCGGCCGACGGCGGACCGCTGACCCGGACGATCAAGAAGATCATCGACCCGCTGGTGATCCGCACGGCGGCACGACCTCGGCTCGGCCGTCCCGTGCTGGACGCGGTCGCGGCGGCGGAGCTGACGGAAGTGCTGCTGGCCGACGCCGACAGGCTGCGCGCGACGGCCGCGTGGTTCATCCACCTCAAACGACAGCGCCGCGCCTTGCGCATCACGGCGGGCAACGTCCAGGACGTGTGCTTCCCGCTCGCGTACGAGCTGGCGACGGGTTTCGGCACGCCGGGTCCGGACGCGACGGTGACGGCCGCGGCGGCGTTGCGCGACCTGCACGGTGAGGGCGGCCCGGCGGGCGTCGATCAGCTCACCGGGTATCTCGCGGATCCTCGCCTGTCGGCGGAGTTGACCGCGGAACTGCATCGCCGCTGGCAGGCCGAACCCGTCGTGCCGCAGGACATCACCGCGCTCCAGGCGTTCGTCGAGAGTCTTTCCGACGCGGCCTGGAGTGCTCTCGCCGATTCGGCCACCGGGCACGCCCTCGGGCTCGCGCTGCGACGGCCCGGTGGGGCACACGCCTTGAGTGAGGCCGTACAAGGGATTTCCGGCTTGCCCGTACCGGATCTCGGCCTGCAGCGCGGGGATCGCACCGCCGTCCCGCCGTTGAACCGGCGCGACGAGACCGGCGCCGAACTCCTCGAACGCAGCGTCGAACGGCGGGTTCGCGCGACCTTGCGCCGCGTTCCCCCGGACGAGCGGGCACCCGTCGCCGACCTGGTCGACGACGAACTGGCGCGTGTCGCCGCCGGGTTCGGGCTCGGTGTGCCCGCGCTGGCCGCCTGTTTCGCGCTCGGTGTCGTCCTCGCGCCCGCGTTGCGACCGCTCGACGGCGCCGCGCCCGCGGGCGTCCCCGAATTCGCGCGGCAGCTCAACGCCCAGGTCGCACGGGAGGGCTACGTCCTGCACGCCCGCCGCGCCCTGGCCGGGGCCACTCCGCTCACCCCGCGGCCCGACGCCGAACTCCTGCGCGATCTGCGCGAGTTCGCCAAGCAGTTCCTCAGCAGGCTCTGGGTCCGCCTGCACGGCTTCGACGTCCGCGGCGACTCGCCCGCCGATGCCGCCGACGTCCGCGACCTCGTCACCGGAGTGGTCCGTTCGACCTCGCTGGATCTGCGGACGAAGGTGCGCCGCGCGCTCGTGGCCCGGTTACCGGATCTGGAGGCCGTGTCGTGACGCATCCGGTGCACACCCCCGTTCTCGCGGCCGACGGCGGTCTCGTTCGGTTCGCTCTCGCCGATCTGCTCGCCGGCCGGGCGACCTCGATGCGGATCGAGCTCAGCGACGCCGGTGCCGCCGAACCGTGGCTGACCCGGCTCGTGGGCGCGGAAACCAGCCTCGCCGCGCTGAGTCAGGGGCAGGCAGACGTCCCCGCCCGGCCGGAACTGGGCAGACTCGCCTTGCTGCTTTGGCTGAGGCGCTGGTGGCCTGCCAGTCCGTCGCTCGGGGTGCCGTCGCTCGATCCGGCATTGCTGGACCTCGAAACGGCGGTCGCGACGGCCGACGTGGAGGAGCTGGCAGAAGGTCTCCTCGACAGCTTCGAAGCCTCCCCGGCCGAGCTGTTCGACGCGGCGATCGCGGACGACGCTCTCCTGGCAGCCGCGCCGCCGGTCGCCGACGAAGTACGCGGACTGTGCGCTCGTCTCGCGGCCTGGTTCGACGACCAGGACGACGTCGTGCGCGCCGAAGCCGCGGCGGAAGTGCCGGCGCGCCTGGAAAACGTGGCACCGAGTCAACGCGCGTACGCGCTGGCCGCGGGCACCGATCCCGCCGTGTCCAGCGAAGGCGTACTGGCGAACGGGCGGTCGAGCGTCGACTGGGCGCGGGTGCCACCGGGCGTCCTGGACGCCGCCGAAGACACGGTGACCTGGCGGATCGTCACGGCCGCCGCCGTCACCAGGCTCGAAGTCGAGGTCGCGGGCGCGTTCGCCGACGCGGCCATCACCGCGGTCGCGGTCCACGACGGCGAGCCGTTCGCGGAGGTGCCGCTCGCGCTCGGCGCCGGACGGTTCACCGGGACCGCCGACCTGGACGAAGCCGCGACCCGGCTCGCGGCGGGCGTCCACAATGGACGTATCGCGCTTGTCGTCGGTGTTGTGGGCGAAGGCGTCGCCGGGACCACTCCCGAGGACCGGGCGGAAGTGGTCGCGCTCGTCCGGGCACGCCCGGCGGAAGCCAGGACACTCGCCGAGCGGGCGGCGGCCGCTTCCGACGACGAGGAGTTCTGACGTGCTCGTCGGCATGCCGCCACCCCAGCACTCGCCGGATCGCCCGCTCCCGCCCGAACTGAGCGCCGCGACCTCGCACGGCTACAACTGTCGTTGTGTCGCAAGGCATTTCGACCTCGATCCGGCTCCGTATGGCGAGGTGCCCGCGTGCTCGCTCTCCGAGAGCAAGTACCGCAAACTGCTCATCGAAGCCGCCAAGGTCCAGGACCAGGCCAAACAGCTCGCCGCGGTGCGGAACGTCGCCGGCGCGCACCGCAAGTACGCCCGGATGCGGGAGATCGCGCAGCGGCTCGACCGGACCGATCTCGACCTCGCCGCTGTCAGTGATCTGGCCACGGTCTGCTATTCCGCGGGCGACCTGCGCAACGCGAGACAGTGCGCCGAGGCCGTACTCCAGGTCTTCAAGGTGAGCACCGCCGCCATCGTCCACTTCGGACAGTACGCCGAGGCGCGGATGATCGAGGGCTCCCGGGAGGTCGCCGATCGCGTGCTGATCTCCTTGGCGACGGAGGAAGGCGACGTCGCCAAGGCGCGTGAGCTGATCGCCGGGCAGCGTCGCCGGGCGGCGTTCCGCAGGGACGCGGGGCCGGACCAGTATCCGCCCGAGCTGCTCGACGTCCACGGTACCGACGAGCTGGAACTGCGGATCCTCGACGTGCGGGTGCAGATCGCCGCCGGAGATCTGGCAGGGGCACGGGTCGCGCTTGAGGAGATCCTGGCGGCTCTGGACGTCCTCGCCGGGATCGACGAGGTCCGCGAGCGGGTCCTCCAGCAGCAGGCCATGGCCAGGGCCGAACGTGCCCGGATCCGCCACGCGGGCGGTGAGGACGCCGACGCGCGGGCCGACCTGCTGAGGCTGAACGCTCAGCACGCGGGCGGCCCACTGGCCGCGAAGACCGGCATCGGGCTGGCGGAGGCCCGCGCCCTGGCGGGTGACTTCCCCGGCGCTGTCGCCGAGATCGTCGCCGCCCGCGACGAACTCGCGGCGGCGGGCCTGACCGGCGACGTCGCGGAGGCGAGCCACGCGCTGGGCACGCTGCTGCTGTACACGGGTGACGTCGCGCAGGCCAGGGACCAGTTCGAGCACGCGAAAACGATCCGGACGGCCAACGGTGACGTTCCGGGCCTGCGCGTCGTCGACACCGCATTGGCCCGCTGCGCCGCGGCGGAAGGCGACTGGGCGACGGCGGAGGACCACGCGACTCGCGCCAGGGAATCGGCGCGGGCGTCGGGGGACTGGTCGGACCACCTGCACACGGATTTCGTGGCGGCCACGATCGGCTTCGCCCGTGGGGAAGACCTGCGGGCGGTGCTGGATCTGCTGCTCCCGTTGACGCTCGCGGCGGCGGAGTACCGGTTCGAGTTCCTCTCGCCACAGGAACGCACGGCCTGGGCGCGTGACATCGCGGCCCCGACGCTGGGGCTGGCGCTGGCGTTGCTGGCCCAGCTGCAAGAGCCAAGGCTGGCGGCCGAACTGATCGAGCGCACCTGCGCGGTCGGGGCGTACACGGGAGTCGAGGGGCCGTCGCTCGACCTGACCGGAACACTGCCGACCCTCGAAGTGCTTCCGTCCACTGAGGATGATCGGCTTCCCTTGGCGGCACTGGGTTCGGTCACGTCGTCGCTTCCGCTCCGGCTGGCCCCGCCGCCCGCCCTGCGCTGGTCGCCGTCCTCGCCCATGGAGCTGGATCGGTGGCACAGCCTCGCCACCGAGCGGTACCGCCTGCCGTGGCTCGCCACCGAAACCGTCGAGACCTGGCCCGCCGCCCGGCCCGGACGTGAGACCTTCCTCCTGCGTTTCGCCGACGCCGGGCACACGTTCCTCACCTGGCGGACCATCGAGGACCTCGACACCGTCCACACCCACCCGATCGACTTCGCCCTGGTCGGGACGGCTCGCGAGTGCCTTGACGCCGCCTCCCCGACACCGCGCGAAGGCGAGAGCGTGGCCGACGCCGTCCGGCGCTCGCTGGGCGAAGACGCCTTCGGCAGCTTCGCCGGTGAACAACGCCTGGCGCGTGTCCTCGCCCTCAACCTTCTGCCCGCGGACCTGGTCGCGCGGCTCCGGCGTGCCGCCGCCGACGGAAACCGCCCGCTCCTGCGGATCCAGCCGTCCCCGAGCCTCGCCGGTGTCCCCTGGGGACTGCTGGCGCTGCCCGACAGGCGGGCCGATCACGTGCTCGAGATCGGCGAGATCGGCACCTGTTTCGACAGCGACGAGCGTGTCCTCGACGTCGCCGACGTCTCGCTGCTCGCCCCGGCCGCGATCCCGCGCCGTCCGTCCTCGGCCGACGGCCCGCCGGTGTACCTGCTCGACCCGCGTATCCCCGGGCAGAGTGCTTTCGGCGAACTGGGTTCCGTGCTGGGCAAACAAGAGGCCACGTCACCGCTGATCCGTCACCTGGACGCGCGGCTCGCCGACGGCCCGGTCCTTCCCGCCGCCGCGCGCGGGCTCGACCTGGTCCGCCGTACCGACACCGACCGCCGCCTGCTCACCGAACTCGTGGCGCGGCCCTGTTCGCGACTGGTGTTCGTGGGACACGTCAGCCGCGTGCGCGACGAGTACGGCGCGCAGACCGCGCTGCACCTGTCCTGTTCGGCCGATCTCCCCGGTACGGCCGCACCGATCGGGACACACCGGCCGTTCACCGCCGCCGACCTCGCACTGTCCGGAGTGGACACCCTGCCCGCGCGGGTGGCGCTGATCGGCTGCGCCAGCGCGGGTGATTTCGGCCTGGCCGAACCGTTCGGTGTGCTGCTCGCCGCCGTCGCGGCCGGGGCGGGCCTGGTCGCCGCCACGGTCTGGGCGCTGCCGACATCGGCCGCCGTGCCCGGTTCGGACCCGATGTCCGAACTGGTCATCGCCGTCGACACCGCGCTCGCCGGTGAAGACCCGGTCGGCGAGCTGTGCGCGTGGCAGCGGACCCGGCTCGCGCGCTGGCGCGAGAAGCCCGAACCGGCGTCCTCACCGGTCTTCTGGGCGCCCCTGACCTGCCTCGACGCGACGGACGACGGGAAAACCTGGGTTCGGTAGCGGCCCGCGGCGCCGAAGCTGTGTCCATCGAGAACGACACAGCGAAAGGCGGCACCCCGATGTTCAAGAAGATCCGCGACAAGATCAACGACGCGACGCAGCAGGGCATGGCCCGGGGTCAGCAGGACTTCCAGCAATACGCCGAGCAGTTCCGGCGGGCCGCCGCCGCGCAGGGGCACGACATCACCCCGCAGCTGCCGACCCCGCAGCTGGCCGCGCAGGCGTTCCGGAACCTCAACGCCGACCCGGACATGGCGGCGTTCCTGGCGCTGCCGATGGACGAGCAGCTGCGTCAGCAGCAGGAACTGCAGGCCTACGGCACCGAACTGCGGCGGCTCTACGACACCTGCGAGCCCGCCACCCTGGTGATCCGCGCGCTGGAGCCGACCGGCCGGAAGATCGCCGGGCAGGCGCAGTACACCGCGACGCTCGAGGTCACCCGCGCCGACGGCACCACCTACCGGACGGTGACCCCGCTGATCACGCCGCTGGCGACGATCCAGCAGTACGCGCCCGGCACCCGGCACGAGGCCCGCGTCGACCCCGCCGACCCGGCGAAGGTCGCCGTGTTCGGCCCGATCGCGTAGGCGGCGGCGATGTTCGGATCCTTCGAGTTCGGCCTGCCGGGCGACCCCCGGCAGGCCCGCCGTCCCGGCCTGCGCCTGTGGTTGCTCGGCGTGCCCACGACGCTCGCCTGGGCGGTCGCGGGCTGGTCGGGCACCCTCGGGCTGCTGGACGGCTTCCGGCTGATGTCGCTGAACCGCGTCGGCGCGTGGGGGGCCGACGCGGGCCCGGCGGTTTCCCTCGTCCTGTTCTTCAGCATCTCGATCACGGTCGCTTCGTCGCTCGGGTTCGCGATGCTCTGGGGCGGCGGGATGTCGCTGAGCGGGATGGGCGTCGGCTTCCGGGCGAGCAGCCTGGCCGCGTCCCTCGGCATCGCGCTGGGCAGTGGCGCCGCGATCCCGTCTTGGACGCCGCCCGAGTCGGTGGGGCAGCGGCTGCCGTTCGCCGGCGGCGCGGCCGAACCGTGGACCGACGTCGACTGGATCGTCTACTACGAACCGTATCTCGTGCCGGCGGTGGCCGGGGTGACGGCGCTGGTCATGATCATGGTGCTGGGGCGGGCGTTCGTCACCAGGGCGGAGAAGGACGACCGCGCGCAGGCGCTGGCCCAGACCGGCCGCCAGGTGGTCGGCCACGTGATCGGTGTCGAGTTCACGAACGTCTGGGTGATGGGGAATCCGCGGTTCACCGTGCAGGTCCGGTTCGCCACGGAAACGGGGGAGCGGACGGTCATCGCGACTATGATCACCTCGCCGTTGCAGGCGCCGGCCCGCGGTTCGACGGTGAAGGTCACCTACGACCCGCACAACCCCGACTCGGTCCAGGTGGATCCCGATCCGGCAGATCGGGCCGCGGGCGGGAACCTCGGTGCCTTCCTGCCACCGCTGTTCTGACCCCCTCTACACTCCCGCGGATGGACGAACAGACGGCAGAGGTGTCCACCGCGCAAGCGGTCCGTAAAGCGATGATCCGGCTGGTCCCGTTCCTCGGGCTGCTCTATCTGCTCAACTATCTCGACCGGGTCAACGTCGGGTTCGCCGCGCTCACCATGAACGCCGATCTCGGCATCAGCTCGGCCGCCTACGGCCTCGGCGCCGGCCTGTTTTTCGTCGGGTACTTCTTCTTCGAGGTGCCCAGCAACGTCATCCTGCACAAGGTCGGCGCCCGGATCTGGATCGCGCGGATCATGGTCACCTGGGGCATCGTCGCCTCGGCCACCGCGTTCATCCAGGGCGAGGTCAGCTTCTACATCGTCCGGGTGCTGCTCGGTATCGCCGAGGCCGGGTTCTTCCCCGGCATCATCCTGTACCTGACCTACTGGTTCCCGAGGAAGGTGCGGGCCAAGATCGTCGCGCTGTTCTTCCTCGCGGTGCCGCTGTCGTCAGTGCTCGGCAGTCCGATCTCCGCCCTGCTCATCCAAAACGGGGGCGGGGTCCTCGGCTTCGATTCGGGCTGGCGCTTCATGTTCTTCGCCGAAGGCCTGCCTTCGATCCTGCTCGGCGTGGTGGTGCTCTTCCTGCTGCCGAACCGCCCGAAGGACGCGAAGTGGCTGACACCGGAACAGAGCACGGCGTTGCAGTCGACGCTCGACACGGAGGACACCCGCGAGGTCGGCCAAGAGGTGAGCACCCGATCGGCGCTGACCGATCCGCGCGTGCTCGCGCTGAGCGCCGTCTACTTCGGAATCATCTTCGGCCTCTACGTCCTGGCGTTCTTCCTCCCGCAGGTGATCAAGGGCTTCCAGCAGCAGTTCCAGACCACCTACAGCATCGTCGAGATCGGGCTCATCACGGCGGTTCCCTACGCGATCGCCGCCGTCGCCATGGTGCTGTGGGCCCGGCATTCGGACCGCACCGGCGAACGAGCCGGGCATGTCGCCATCGCCGCGTTCGTCGGCGCGGTCTCGATCGCGGCCGCGTTGTACCTGGGCTCGCCGTTCCTGGTGATGGCCGCGGTGACCCTTTGCGCTGTCGGCGTATTCACCGCGGTCCCGGTGTTCTGGCAGCTGCCGAACGCGTTCCTCACCGGGGTCGGCGCCGCCGCCGGGATCGGCCTGATCAACTCGTTCGGCAACCTGTCGGGTTTCGTGGGCCCCTATCTCGTCGGCTGGCTGCAGGGGCTGACCGGCAGCTTCCGCCCCGGGATGTGGTCCGTGGCGTTCTTCATGGCGATGGCGGGGGTCATCGCGTTGTTCTTCCGCCGCAAGGAGAAGAACGCCGTCAAGTGAGGTGGTCGAAGTCGCCGCTGACCCACCGGATGTGGGTCTCGGCGCTTCGGCGTACCACCGCGCGTGCGTCCTGGTCGATGGTGTCGCCGCCGAGGGTGTAGAGCCGGTCGTAGGTGAAGTCGTCGAGCCGGTCGACGATGCGACGGACCACGGCCGCGGACATCGGGATGTGCTTGGGGAAGCTGCGCTGGAACGACACCCAGTCCGGCGCGAGCCCGCCGGTGATCGTGTCGCCCGCGAGGACGCTGCCGTCCGGCGTCCTCGCCACGGCGCTGCCGCGCATATGCCCGCCGAGCCGGACGAGGTCGAGGCCCGGCAAGGGTTCGGCGTGCTCGTCCCAGAACTCGAACGCCGGATCGGGCGCGGGAAGCCACTCGCGGTTGCGCTCGTTGACCAGCACCGGGATCCCGCCCAGCGCACGGCTCCAGCTGAGCTGGGCGCCGAACATGTGCGGATGACTGGTGGCGATCGCGACGACGTCGCCGAGACCGCGCACGACGTCGAGCACTTCGGCGTCCAACCAGGACGGCGGGTCCCACAGCAGGGTGCCGGCGGGCGTCACCGCGAGGAACGACCAGTGCCCGATCGCGAAATGCGGCTCCCGTTTGATGCTGTGCAGGCCGCGTCCGTGCTCACGGTGCAAGGTCTTGTGCGGCGCGGCGATCAGTTCCTCGTGTGTCCACCAGTGCCCGGTGTGCGCGCCGAGGTCTCCGGCTTCCTCGATGCCGACTTCGCCGCGGTCGAGAACGCAGCGGGGTGACTCCGGGCTTGCCGGGTGTTCGATACCGCATCTGTCGCAGATCCACATGATCGGCAGCCTGCAACCTCCACCACGCTGGAGGTCAAGACGCGTCTTCCCCCGGCTCGGGCGAGCCGGGGGAAGACGGATGGTCAGCTGACGGTCGTCTTGCCGAGAACGGCGTCCTGGTCGGGCGGGTCGAGCGTGAGCTGCACGTCGAACTCGCCGAGCGAGCTGTCGGTGATGATGTGTGAGGTCGCCGCGGCGTCCACGCTGCTGGTCGCCTCGCCGGCGGGGGTCCCGGCAGGGATGGTGAAGTCGACCTTCCCCGAAGCGGTGAACTTCAGCGACCCTTCGGCGGGCACCTCGGTGTCCGGGATCGGCAGCTCGATGGGGATCGCCACCTTCTGCTCGCCGAGGGCGACGTTCACCTTCGAGCTGATCGTGCCGGAGAGCTTCTTGGCGCCGACCAGCCGGAGTCCGTCGCCGGCGGCCTGGCCGGAATCGACGTCGAGGGTGAACGGCACCGAAATCGGCGTGCCTGCCTGTGCGGTCGCCGGGATTTCCGCCTTCACGACCACCGCCACCTGCTGGTCGCCGATGATGGGGAAGCCGCCCTTGTACGTGAGATTCTTTTCGACGGCGGCCGCGGTTCCCGCCGCGGTGAGCATCACGGTTCCGGCGACCGCGGCCGCGATCCCGGCGGCGCAGAACCGGCGAACACCCTTTCGCACCAGGGTTTCCGTCATGTCAGGTCCTTTCGTCGTTGAATGGGCTCGATGCCGAATCTAGGTGGAAAGTCACCAACGAGGAAAGGGAAAGAGTTCTCGCGTTTTCTTTACGCGTTGATCTTGTCATCCGTATGCGGAATTGCTTCTTCGTCAATTGTCATGGGAAGGCGGAAAGGGGAAACGCGGTCCGCTTTCTTGTCACACCGGTGACAGGTGCTTCGGGCGCGGGGTGACCGGCTAGGGTCTTGATCGTGACCGAACGACCCGAGCCGTGGCACCTCCGGACCCGCAGGTTCCTGCGCGCGACGGACCAGCGTGGCGAACTGGTGCGCGGCGCGCGGTTCCTCCGCAGGCTCGTCCCGGGGGAGGGGGTGCCCGGAGATCCGCTCGCGCCGTCGACGGGCCGTTCGTCCGACAGGCTCGCCCGGCTGCTCACCGCGGCCGGCGCCGACAGGCCCAGCGCCAGCCGTGAGCTGGGACTGGCCGCGGTCCAGGCCTGGCAGGCCGTCCGCCGGAACGGCAAACAGCCGTCGGCCGCGAACGGCATCACGGTGCTCTTCACCGACCTCGTCGGCTTCTCGACCTGGGCGCTGGAGGCCGGTGACGACCGCGTGCTGGAGTTGCTGCGCTCGGTCTCCGAGGTGACCGAGTCGATCGTCACCGGGCATCGCGGCAGCGTCGTCAAGGGACTCGGCGACGGCGTGATGGCCGTGTTCGCCGATCCGGACGAGGCGGTGAACGCCGCTTACGAGACCTGTTCCGCGGTGAGCGTGATCAAGGCCGAGGGCTACCTCCCGCATCTGCGCGCGGGGCTTCATCGAGGGAACCCGCAGCGGGTCGGCAACGACTATCTCGGCGTCGACGTGAACATCGCGGCCAGGATCATGGCCGCCGCGGACGGTGACGAGGTGCTGGCCAGCGCCAGCGTCGTCGAAGAACTCGACCAGGACGCCTTCACCGTGCGGCCGCGCCGGAGCTTCCGGGCCAAGGGCACGCCGAAGGATCTCCGGGTGTTCCAGGTCGTTCCCCGCTACACGGCCGACGGCTGACTGTCCTCCTCGGGCTGGTCAGCCGCCGCCGTCACATCCCCCGCGGGTCAGGCGCCGGGCATCTCCGAAGGCTGCGAGTCGAGGCCCGCCCGGGGCTTCGACCAGCCGCCGCGCGTGAAGTCCGGCATCGCGACCGGTTTCCCGCCGCGCGCCAGCGAGACCACGCTCAACGGCACAGGGGAACACCAGGCCGCGGAGTCGTAGACGTCGATGTCCGGGACCAGCCCGGCGCGCATCTGCTGCACGATCCGCCACTGCAGCACGTAGTCCATGCCGCCGTGACCGCCGAGGTTCGGGTCGTCCTTGAGCTTCTTCCACAGCCAGTGGTCGTGGCGCTCGCGGTACGGCTTGAAGTCCTTCCACGCGTGGCCGGTGTGATCCGGCTCGACGTAGATCCGCTCGGGGTAGTCCTCCACGATGCCGCGGCTGCCCGCGAGGCTGTTGATGCGGCTGTACGGGCGCGGCGAGCTGACGTCGTGCTCCGCGCGGATGACCCGGCCCTGCTCGGTCTCGATCAGGCAGCTGACCAGGTCGCCGTTGATGTAGGTCTCTTTCCACGACGGGTGACCCGGCGCCATGTGCCGCTTCCGGTAGTCGGCGAGCCCCTTCGGCTCGGTCGCCGTGGCGCGCAGCGTGGCGAACCGGTCGCCGCGGTTGACGTCCATGCAGGCCGCGATCGGGGCGAGACCGTGCATCGGGTAGAAACTCGCGGTGCTGCGGGTGTGCCACTTGCGGCGCCACGCGTCGGTGTAGTACGTGTCGGAGAACAGTAGTTCGCGCAGGTCGTGCAGGTAGCCACCGTGCCCGTTGGTGACCTCGCCGAAGACGCCTTCGTGCGCCATCTTGAGGATCGCGAGTTCGTTGCGGCCGTAGCTGCAGTTCTCGGCGAGGAACAGGTGCTTGCGGGTCTGCTCGCTGGCGTTGACGAGGTCCCACAGCTGGTCGAGCTCGGTGGCGATGGGCAGTTCGATGCCGACGTGCTTGCCGGACAGCAGCGCGGCCTTGCCCTGCGGGTAGTGGAACTCCCACGGGGTGGCGATGTAGACGAGGTCGATGTCGTCTCGGGACAGCATCTTCTTGTAGGCGTCGGCGGATCCGCCGTACTCTGCCGGACGCGGACGCCCGTCGGCGGCGAGCTTGTCCGCGGCGGCCTTCGCGCGCTCGGCGCGGATGTCGCAGACCGCGGTGACCACGGAGCCCGGCACGGCGCTCCACCCGCCGATCATGGACATACCGCGGTTGCCGAGGCCGATCATCGCGACGCGGACGGTCTGGTGCCGCTCGAACGGCACCCCGATCATGCTGCGCTGACCAGGACGGCGGGGCGCGCTTTCCGCTCCGGTGGCCTCTTCCGCGGCGGTGGCGCTCGTCGGGATCGCGGCGAGCGCCCCGGCGGCGAGCGCGCCACCGAACAGGGTCCGCCGGGAGACAGAGGGCAGGTCGGCCATGAAGAACACTCCTTCGTGTCGCCTTCGGTTGCCCGACTGTGTCCAATCTCCGCCGGATATGTCAAGAGATGCGTCAAAGTGAGCACTAAACTGCACTTATGCGCAGTTTGACTGCTTGTATGCAGGCGCTTCGCGCAACCCGGGTGCGCGTACACACCCGGGTCGCGCTCGGCATCAGCGGCGGATCAGCACCTGGTCGATCGACTTGCGCACCAGGTTCGGCACCACACAGTCGTCCGCCGGATAGCCGACCGGGATGACGGCGAACGCCTTCTCGTTCTGGGGCCGCTCGAGCAGTTCGCCGAGGAACCGCATCGGCGACGGCGTATGCGTCAACGCGGCCAGTCCGGACAGATGCAACGCCGTGATCAGCATCCCGACCGCGATGCCCACCGACTCGTCGACGTAGTAGTGCTTGTGCTTGGTGCCGTCCTCGTCGAGGAAGTAGCGCTGCTGGAAGACGACGATGAGGTAGGGAGCGTCGGTGAGGTGGGTCTTGACGGCGTCGGTGCCCAGCGGGCGCAAGGCGGACAACCATTCCTCGCCGAGCCTGCCCTCGTAGGAAACGCGTTCCTCTTCTTCGGCGGCCTCGCGGATCCGCTGTTTGGTCGCGTCGTCCTTGATGAGCACGAAGGTCCACGGCTGCTGATGCGCGCCGCTGGGCGCGGTGGAGGCCACCGCGATGGCGTCGACGAGCACCTGCTCGGGTACCTGGTCGGTCGAGAACATCCGCACCGTGCGGCGGGTGTCCATGCGGCTGCGCAGATCGGCGGCGGTGGCCAGCGATTCATCCTCGGACATGCGGGCCGGGCGGTAGGGCACCGGCTCGAAGGGGTCGCCGTAGGTCGGGGTCCACTGTGCTGTGGTCATGATGGTCATTCTGGGGTGACCCTGGCCTGGTTCGAAACCCCTCAGGCGCAGGCGAGTTCAGGTTATCGAGGGCCGGTGCGGGTGGTCGTGAGTGGTAAGTCGCGTTAGAACGACACTTGCCACTCACGACCACCCGCACCGACCCGCCACCTCACCCCTCAATATGTCCTTGGCGTTATGCCACCATTCGTCTCAAATGGACGGACGCCGATCGGGCCATTCGGCTTGAGCCGACATCGACGGCATGGTCCGGATACCTGGAGCAAACACCTGACGGTGGCCGAAACGGAAAGATAGGTACCTTCTGCACGACTTTCGTCGGTGTCCGATTTCGCTTGCCGCGTCACAGAATCAGGCCATCCTGCCCTCGGTACGCGGCCGTGTCCCTCGCCGCAGAAATGAGTCGGAACCATGCGACTGCGCTCCTTCGCTCTGATCGCCGGCACCGCCTTCGCGGCGCTGCTCGGCGTGACCGCCCCCGTGGCGTCGGCCACGGAACCGTCCTCCGATGTCCAGCCGATGATCATCGGCGGCCAGAACGCGTCGAGTGGCCCGTGGGCCGCCAGACTCTTCGCCAACGGCCGGCAAACGTGTACCTCGACGATCATCGCGCCGCAGTACATCCTGACCGCGAAGCACTGTGTCGCCGGCGGTGGCACGTTCACCTTCCGGATCGGCAGCCTCGACCAGCAGACCGGCGGCACCATGGCCACCGGCTCGACCGTGACCCGCCACGCGAGCGCGGACCTCGCGATCGTGAAGCTGACCACCTCGGTCAACGCCACCTACTCGCCGCTGGGCACCACCGCCAGCGTCTCGAACGGGCAGACCGTGCAGGTCTACGGCTGGGGCGCCACCAGCCAGTGCGGCTCGGAGATCAACTGCCAGTCGCGGTACCTGAAGGTCGCGAACGTCCGGGTCACGTCGGTGTCCTGCCGTGACTACAACGGTGGTGTCGCGGTGTGCGCGAGCCGCGGCGACGGCATCACCGCCGGTGGGGACTCGGGTGGCCCGATGTTCGCTTCTGGCAAGCAGGTCGGCGTCGCGTCGACGAGTGACCGGCAGACGACCACGGCGTACACGAACATCACGCGGTACCGGCCCTGGATCCAGCAGGTGGCCGGCGTCTGATCGCTTGTTCGTAGCGGTGCCCTCCTCGGCGCTTGCCGGGGAGGGCACCGTGCTGTGTTTGGTTCATGGTGTAATGGCAGTCGGCCATTTGCGGTCCGAAACTTGGCGTGTTTTGTAAGTCGCTTTCGTCTATCCGACTGCCGCGGGCGAACAGTCCTAACGTCATCTCGGTCTCGATGGTATCGCAGGCGACCTCGATAAGGGGCGATCATCATTGATGACGAAATCTGCCGCCTGCAGATAGTATTCCCCAGGTAATCGGCGGCGCGGTGAGCGTTTTTCGGCTATTTCGTATCGGTGTCGATCTAACTCGGCTCCGCGGGCTCGAAGTGTTACTGCCTTCCGTCTCCGCAAGTCCCCCGAGAGGGGCTCGCTGTGACTGAGAGTAGTGGCGCGTTGGTCCGCTCAGTCTGCATCATTTGGTGATTGCTGCCACGAGTCGTCATATCTGCCATCATGATGCTCCGGAGGACGGAGGGGCACATGCTTATCTTGGGCTGGCACGGCGGAATAAGTCGCGAATGGCAGGACATGAGGCCTGGGTGGTCAACCCACGATGGTGCGGCGGTTCTGCTCAGGGATGACAATATTGTCGCAGCGGTGGAAGAAGAGCGACTCAATCGAGTCAAGCATTCGAACTTCTTTCCCGCCTTGGCGATCCGTCGCTGCCTTGAACTGGGCCAGGTCGACATATGCGAAGTCGATATGGTCGCCATGAACTTCTCCGAGAGGACGCGTGACATATTTCCTGCGGACGCGGGCCTGCCGTCTGTTAACCTGTTCCTCGATGATCCGTCATTGCGTGGAATGAGCGTTCGCAAATATCTTGATATTCTGTTCACGCGGGAATTCGAAACGACGATATCGGATCGCTCGTTCTTTTGTAACCACCATGTCGCCCACTTGTGGAGCGCTTGGGGTGTGTCGGATTTCCCTGAAAGCCTTCTGGTGTCGTTCGATGGAGCAGGCGATGCCCTCTCGGGCATGATCGGCCACGGCTGCGGCGAGAGTGTGACGGTACTTCGTGAGCTTCCAGTAGCCCAATCGCTAGGGAACATGTACTCCGACAGTATTCGATTTCTTGGCTATCGGCGCTTCGATGAGTACAAAGCGATGGGGCTGGCTCCCTACGGGGACATCGACCGCTTCAGGCCCCTGTTCAGCAACTTCTTTCGGTTGCTGCCGAACGGGGGCTATCACCTCACCGACCGCAGGGAACGATGGGGGCTGATACACGACGCGGGCCTGCTCGCCGGGGCCAGGCGCGCGGCACAGCCGTTCGAACAGATTCATCGCGACTTCGCGGCGGCGCTGCAGTGGTCCCTCGAGTCGATCGTTCTCCATGTTCTCCGGTACTTCGCCGAGGCGACCGGCCTTCGTGCTCTGTGCTACGCCGGAGGCGTGGCGCACAACTGCGCGCTGAACGGTCGGCTCCTCTACGAGGGGATCTTTGACGACGTGCTGATTCAGCCTGCTGCACATGACGCCGGCGGTGCACTCGGGGCGGCGCTGTGTGCGGCGCGGCGCGATGGCGTCGCGCGCAAGGTGCGGATGTCGGACCTCTTCCTCGGTGGCGACCTCCCGGAACCGGCGACGATAAAGACAGAGCTGGAATCCTGGGGTAGAGGGGTGAGCGTGGAGCGGCTGGATGATGCGCCGGCCAAGGCGGCGGAGCTCCTTGCTGATGGCGAGGTCATCGGCTGGGTCCAGGGGCGGGCTGAATTCGGCCCGAGGGCGCTGGGGCACCGCAGCATTCTGGCCGATCCGCGGCCGGTCGGGAATAGGACTCGCATCAACGAGATGGTGAAGATGCGCGAGTCGTACCGACCGTTCGCGCCGTCGATCTTGGCGGAACGTCTCGCTGATGTGGTCGAGGTACCGCCGACGCGAGCCGACTTCTCCTTCATGACGTTCGCGTTACGTGTGTGCGACAGCGCGCGAGAAGAGTTGGGCGCTGTCACGCACGTGGACGCTTCCGCCCGTATTCAGACGGTTTCTCGGGACGTCGACCCTCGCTACTGGCAGCTGGTCGCCGAGTTCGAGCGACTGACAGGCGTGCCGGCGGTGCTCAACACGTCCTTCAACAGCAACGCCGAGCCGATAGTCGACTCGATCGCAGACGTGATGGCTTGCTACCTGACGACTGGCATCGACGCCGTGATCGTCGGCGATTTCCTCGTTCGAAAACACAGTGGTCTCGACCTCGAGGATCTGCTGGCTGTCCTCCGCATGTACGTCCCGGCCAGTAGAAAGCTCGTCGTCGGCGGTGGCGAGGATGGCCGCCAACGGTTCGCGGTGGACTCCACTGCCAGCCGGCATTTCGTCGCCAAGCGTTTGGACATCTCCCAGGACCTGCATGCGGTGTTGCTCAAGGCAGACGGTACCGCCACACTCGGCGAACTGCTCAAGGCATGTCAGGTCGAGGACGAGGAACGCCGGGCAGCTGTCGTGCGAAGTGCCGTCGATCTGTGGCACCGTCGTGCGATCGGGTTCCGTCCGTAACGACCGAGGAAGGCGACGAACCGAGAGTGTCGATGTCCAAGAACTACACGATGGCGCTGATCAGCGCCCTGGTCACTGCCGTGCTGGGGATCATCGGAGACCAAGTCCTCAAGCTTGATTCCGCCAACACCTTCCTGGTGCTGGCGACGGGCACTGTGGTGTCGGTAGCGCTGGGGCTCATCGAGCACCGACTCAAGAGTGATCAACGAGCGTTGAGAACAGCCATCACGTCGGAGATGGGTGAGAAGCTCGCGCTGTTCCGAATGCTCGACAGCATCGATGACGAGGACCTGCGCTCCGAGATACTCACGCTGGCCAGACGTCTGAGCGCGGGGGAGGTCCCCTCGCATATCGCGGCAATCAGGACACCGGTGCTGTACGAGCGTGCCAAGAGGTCGATTTATGCTTCGAATGTCGGCCTGACGAGGGCGAGGCTGTACCGATGGGACCAGCTGGCCAGATTCCGGCGCATTGTGGAAGTCAGCGCACGGCGCTCAAAAGAAGGTGTGGAACTTACCCGCACCTTCTTTCTGTCACGTCAAGAGTTCCTCACCTCGGACGGCCACTGGGACGAGCGGTGCTACCGCATCCTGTCCGCGCAGGCCGATGCAGGAATAGAGGTCCGTATCGTGTGGGTGGAAGACTTAGAGCTCGACAATTTGCCTCCGCATCGCAAGCTTGTTCGAGACCTTACGATCTTTGACGGCAGTGAGGCAGTGGACACGACAGGAGTGCAGGTCATTTATCGGTATCCTTCCGAGAGACTTCGAGACTTCCTGGACATACAAAAGGAACAACTTAAGTACTCAGATTCCTTTGACTTCTACAAGGGTGTCAAGTTGGCGAATGAAGCTGATTTCGCAACTCCGAAAGGGTAACGACAGGTCACGATCAGGAGGATCGGTTGTCCAGGACATGGGACGGGCTGCTCTCCGTTGCCGACACGCTGACGAGGGTTGGCGCCGCCTATATTCCAGGTCACCTCATGCGCTCGACGCTTCCAGTTCACTCCATCGAGCGACTCATGGCGCATTGGGACGACCTGGTCATGGATGTCTATCTTCCGCAACAGGCAACGTATCGCACGAGGCGATACGGTCGGCTTCTCGCGCGCTACAAGGCTGACCGCACATATTCCTTCGAAGCGCTGCCGCACAACGAGTTCCAACAGTCGGCCGAGGTTGTTCCCTTGTACGGGGGACGTACGCGGACCTTCGCACCGATAGCTGCCAGTATTCTGCTCTCCGAGCCGTTGCTTGCGCTGGTCCGAGCTGATCTCGGGGTCATCGCCGCGGTGGAAAGCGGCACGCGCACGTTCTACGTCGGGCTGCACATGGTGCGAATCGCTGCTCCGCGCGGTGAAGCGCGACCGCCTGTTCCGGAAGGTCGGCACTGCGACGGGCATCACTACGTCGCGATGCACCTCGTTGCGCGACGACAATGCTCGGGCGGAGAATCCCTCATATACCTCCCTGGGGCTGACAGTCCTTTCTTGCGAGAAAAGCTTATGGCGGAATTGGATACCCTGATCGTGGACGACCGGCGTGTTGAGCATGAGGTTACGCCTATCCGCGCAATAGGCTCCGGCGGACTACGAGACATGCTGCTCGTCGACTTCGATAGTTTCAGTGATCTCAAATAGGCAGGAAGCGGGTGTAAACTGTGGCAGATACGGTAGCGCAGCTGGACGTGAGGGGTGTCTACAATATTCTCGCGACACCGTTCACGGAAATTGGTGACGTAGATGTGGCCAGCATCAGAAGTCTTGTCGAAGGTGTGTTGGCGAGCGGCGTGGACGGCCTGACCGTTCTGGGCGTTGCTGGCGAAGCGCACAAACTGACCGTCGAGGAGAGGTCGCTCGTTGCCGAGGAGGTTATCAAGGTAACGAACGGCCGGGTGCCAGTGATCGTTGGTGCAAGCTACAACGATCTCTCGGTGGCCGTTACCGCGATACGGGACGCCGCGAACGGCGGCGCCGCCGGGGTGATGGTCGCTCCGCCGAAGGGGTCAACGGCAGGGTCGGAGTTGACCGAGTATTACCGTCGGATCGCCGACGACGGTGGTCTCCCGATCGTGCTGCAGGACTATCCGGCGGCGACAGGTGTCTCGTTGACACCCGAGGAAATGGCCGATCTGTTAGCTGCCGTTCCCCAGATCACGACGATCAAGTTGGAGAGTCTCCCCACCCCAGTGCGCATTGCGAAGACACTCGGACTGGTCCCGCAGGGAACCGCGATCGTCGGTGGGATGGGCGGGATGTACTTACTCGATGAGTTGCGTCATGGTGCCGCTGGCACCATGACCGGGTTCTCCTATTCGGAGGCACTTCGAGACATTTACGGGGCATGGCGAGACGGAAACGTCGATGTTGCGAAATCGACCTATGCCAAGTACCTGCGGCTCCTGGTTTTCGAAGGCCAAGTCGGCGTCGGGCTTGCGATCCGCAAGGAGTTGCTGCGCCGTCGTGGCTTCATCGCGCACGCGGGCCTTCGGTCACCCGGCGACCAACTGGACGACCTCACAGCAGCTGACCTCACCGAACTGCTGGCTGATCTGGGACTGAGCCCGAACGGCTGAGCTGTAATCGAGGCTGTCACAGCCGTTCGGATCGCTCATCTTTGCCGCAAGGCTCGCGGCGATGTGGCCATGGTGGCGGTCCGTAGTCGCTGGATCATTTGCGTGAGTACGCGTCGCCTCAGGCGCGTACTCACGATGATTCCCAGTGATCGGCTTCAAAGGTCGCGACGCTTGAGGCGTGCACGGTGGTTGGCGACGTTGACGCGGTTCCCGCACAGTCCCGGCATGCAATAGCGACGCCGCCCGGGTCTTGTCGTGTCGATGAAGGCGCCACGGCAAGTGGGCGCCCCGCACGCGCGGAACCGTTCCGCGCCGAGAGCCTGGACGACGCCGAGTATCCCGACGCCACAGATCAGGGAGAGCGCGTCGGTGACTGTCGCGCCTGATCGAAGTGAAACCGCCCATCGTGAGCTGTCGGCCAGCAGGGTGACGTGAGCGGCGGGTGACGTGAGGGCGGAAGCGCCGGTGATGAGGTGCTCCCGGTCCGGGTGATCGATCAGGTCACGCACAGTGGTGCGCAGTCGGTGGACAGCCCGGAGGTCGGTGGCTTGGGTGGGCTCGGCGAGTGAGTGAAGCTTGGCGAAGGTGGCGGGAGACGCCAGGTCGGGCAGGTGCTCTTCGCCGTGCCAGACCTCAGGGGCGGTGTTGACCAGGTCGGTAGCGATGCCCGCCGCCCAGACGTAATCGTCCAACGCTACTTGCATCCCTTACCAACCTCTCGTACGTTCACGGTTAACCGCTACTTTAACCCTTACCGGGAGGTTGCCCGTGGAGATCGACGCCTTGGTGTTCGACATACTCGGCACGCTCGTCGACGAACCGGCCGGGATCCGCGCGGCGATCCGGCAGGCCACGCCGGACGCCGACGCGGACGAGCTGGTCAAACAGTGGCTAGGCCACCTCGAAACCGAGCAGCGGCGGATCGTCGAGGGGGAGAGGCCGTACGCCCTGAGTGACGTCCTCGACCGCGAAGCAGCTCAAACAGACGCACTCGCGACAGCAGGCCGCAGGATGCCGCCCTGGCCCGACACTGTCGAAGGGCTCAACAGGCTCGCCGAGCACTACCCGCTGATCGGCCTCTCCAACGCCAGCCGGACGACGCTGCTCCGGATGAACGCCTACGCGGGCCTCCGCTGGCATCAGGCCCTCTCCGCCGAGGAGGTGCAGTCCTACAAGCCCGACCCGGCGGTCTACGAGCTGGCCGTCAAGGTGTCCGGAGCACCGACGGAGCGGCTGCTGATGGTCGCGGCCCACGCGTGGGACCTGAGGGGAGCGCAGAGCGTCGGTCTCCGGACCGCCTACGTCGACAGGCCCGTCGGGGACCCGCCGTCGGCGACGGATCGGTTCGACTTCTACGCCGAAGACCTCGCGGATCTGGCAGCTCAGCTCGCCGGATCGCGGGCCTGATCGAAAACTGTCGGTGCCTCTCGCTAGGTTCTTCCCAGTCCCCACCGAGGCACCCCCGCAAGGAGAAGATGCGTTGTCAGACTGGGAAAGAGCGAGCACGGCCCGGGTGTTGCCGCCCGCCCGCCCGCGCAAGCTCGCGAAGGTTCCGTTCGTCGAACTCGCCGACGGACGGGTGCAGGGCGTGGTGTCCAGCGGATCGGACATCGGGCGCGTGTACGTCTCGTCGGTCGCGGCGAGCACGTACGAATTCGCCTGTAGTACCAACAACAACCGGCCTTGCGGCGGGGCGCGGGGCATGTTCTGCAACCACATCCTCGCTCTGCTCAACGAATCCACCCTTCAGTACGGTGCCGAGCGTGTCGCGCGGTACTTGCGTGTAGAGGTCGCGGAGCCGACCGCGCAGGCCATTTCGCAGACGATGAGCGCGACGCGGCCGTCGCAGGGCGACAACACCGCCGCCGCGTCCGTGTTCAGCCAGTTCTTGCGGCACTTGGCATACCTGGAGTTCGAAGCGTCGACGGCGCCGGTGCCGGAACTGCAGTGGTTCCCGCCGACCAGGGCGGTGGTGTGATGCGTATCGATCTGCTCACCGATCCCATCGCCGGTCTCGACGAGGCGTTGGCGGCTGTCGACGCGTTCGATGACGTGCTCATCGCGGGGCTGCTTCGGCCCCAGAAGATCACCGGCTTGACCGAGCTGGCCGATGCCGTCGCGGGGTCGCCTCTGGCGGCGCGGGTCGCCGAGGCGGCCGAGAAGACCGCGGCCGGAGCGGCGGGGGAGGAGCACTTCGTTTCCCTTGCCGCGGCGAGGATCGCGGTGTTCGGCTCGGTGCATGACGCGGTTCTCTCGCGCATCGCCGAGGCGACTGGCCGGCCATCGGGCGAGGAGGCCGGCCGAGAGGCTTCCGAGACGGAGATGCCGAATCTGCTGGCCGCCGCTCGGTCCTGGCTGTCCGATCTGGCCCGTGCCGGCTGGCAGGGCATCGATCACGACCTGATTTCGGCTTCGGCACCGGTGATCTCCGCGTTGCTCGCGGAGCCGAGTTCGCGCCGGTTGGCGGTCCTGCTCGACGGGTTCGCGGCGGAACTCGCGGCGTCCTGTCCGGGGGCGGCGTTGGAGCGCGTTCCGGTCCGGCGCTGGGGTGACCTGTGGTCGCGCGGGATGCTGCTGACCTTGCCCGGTGTGGCGGCGACGCCTGCGATCGGCACCGTCACCGGCCGCCTGCTGCCGCTCGGCGTAGACCTGCTGGAACACTCGACGGCCGGGCAGGCTCAGGTCCACGCGGTGGTCGAACCCGACGACGGCACCGCGCCGCGTCTCGTGCGTGCGAGTGTGACGGTGCCGAAGCCGGACACGATCATCGGCGCCGGGATCTGGCAGTTGCTGCGCCCGCATCTGTCCCTGCTCACGGCGGTCAGCGAGGGCCGCTCGATGGTCCTCGTCGACATGCCGGTCACCGCTGAGGGCGACCTCCTCTGGCAGGACGAGCATGCCCGCCTCGGCGAGCCCGCGGACGCGTTCTCCACCGCGCGGGTCGTCCTGCCGAAGGCCATCGCGTCGGTGATCGCGCCGCTGGACCGGCATCCGGCGCGCATCGCCGTACCCGTCTTCCTTGAGGGCTATGGGATCGAAGGCGATGAAGAGGCGCTCTCGTTCGCGTTCGCCGGGAACCACCTTTCCGTCGAGACCGACCGCATCCCGGCCGCCGGGCCGCTGACTCCGAAGGCTGTCGCGGGTTCCAGTGCGTGCATCGGTCTGATCCGGTGGGACGGCGAGTTCCGGCTCCAGCCGCTCGCTGTGGAGACCACCGTGCGCAAGAAGACCACGGCCGTGCACGCCGGAGCGTGGGCTGGAGGCACCACGGACAAGGCCGGGGTGAAAGCCGAGAAGGCGGCCACGGACGCCGCGGCCGTGCTGCGTGAGCGCGCCGGAAGGTTGTTGCGGAAATGACCGACTCCGACGACAACCGCCGCCAGGTCCTGTACTGGCGACTGCTCGCCCGGCTCTTCGACAACGACGAGCAGGCCACGCTCGAATCGGCGAGTGTGGCCGTGGTCGAGGACATCGGTCTGCCGTCCGCGTTGCTGGACCCGAACGTCGCCGTGGATTCGGTCGTCCAGCGGCATCCGGAGCTGGCTGCCGAGTTCGACGGGCTGATGGTCCCCGAAGCCGAGGACAGCCGGGACAAGGCCGCGGAAGTGCGGCGCGCGGCCCTGGTGTCGAAGGTGCTCCTCAACGTCTTCGCTCCGGCTCCGCACACGGTGACCGCCGGTCAGCTGTCCTGCTGGCAGGCCGACGCGGCCTGGCTGGAGCGTGCGCTGGGGTGCCGTCCGGGTGAGCTGCGCGGAGGTCGTCCCGGTGGGGCCCCGACAGGGCTCGGTGGCACGGGCGGGGGCGGGACTCCCGACCTGAGCACGCTGCTCCCGGCGATCGGGCCGAACCTCGCCGACATCGAGGCGGATCTCGTCAAGCGGATGCATCTGCGCGAGGTGCTCGCCGATCCCGCGCTCGCGGCGAAGCTGAGCCCGAGCATGTCCCTCATCGAACAGTTGTTGCGGGACAAGGACAACCTGTCCGGAGTGGCGCTGGCCAACGCCAAGTCACTGATCCGCCGCTACGTCGACGAGATCGCGGAAGTCCTGCGCACCCAGGTCGAGAAGGCCTCGACGGGCAAGGTGGACCGCTCCGTCCCGCCCAAGCGCGTCTTCCGCAACCTCGATCTCGATCGCACCATCTGGAAGAACCTCACCAACTGGAGCCCGGAAGAGGAAAGGCTCTACGTCGATCGCCTCTACTACAAGCAGACCGCGAAGAAGACCACGCCGCAGCGGCTCATCGCGGTGGTCGACCAGTCCGGTTCCATGGTCGACTCGATGGTCAACTGCGCCGTGCTGGCCTCGATCTTCGCCGGACTGCCCAAAGTGGACGTTCATCTGATCGCCTATGACACGCAGGCTCTCGATCTCACCCCGTGGGTGCACGATCCGTTCGAAACCCTGCTGCGCACCAATCTCGGCGGCGGCAACGACGGCATGGTCGCGATGGGGCTGACCCAGCCGAAGATCGCGGAACCTGCCAACACCGTGGTGGTGTGGATCTCCGACTTCTACGAGACCCGTGTCGAGCAGCTCTTCGAGAGCATGGCCGCGATCCACCGCTCCGGGGCGAAGTTCATCCCGGTCGGCTCGGTCACCAGCGCCGGCCGGGGCAGCGTCAACCCGTGGTTCCGAGAGCGTTTCAAAGACCTCGGCACACCGGTGATCTCCGGCCACATCACCAAGCTCGTCCACGAACTCAAGACTTTCCTCACCTCCTGAACTTTCCCGAAAGGCAAGACATGTCCGACCTGCTGCGCGCCCCCGCCGAAGTCAAGTACGCCGAAGAGCTGGACTGGCTGGAATCGATCGACGACAGCCCCAAGCCGTTCGCCTGGCGCCTGTCCCCGAAGATGCTGCGCCTGTTCGTCCTCGGTTCCGAGCGAGCAGACGGCCTCGACCGTGAGATCTCGCAGAAGTGGTTCGGTGACCGGAGCATCGTCGAACGAGCCATCGTCACGCTCGCCTCCGACCGCGGCCTGCTGCTGATCGGCGACCCCGGCACCGGCAAGAGCTGGCTCGCCGAACTGCTGGCCGCGGCGATCTCCCGCAACTCCACGCTCGTCGTGCAGGGGACCGCCGGCACCACCGAGGACCACATCAAGTACTCGTGGAACGTCTCCATGGTCATCGCCAAAGGCCAGTCCCGCGAGTCGATGATCCCGTCACCGATCATGACCGCGATGGAGGCCGGCTCGATCGGCCGCTTCGAGGAGCTGACCCGGTCCACCAGCGACGTCCAGGACGCGTTGATCTCGATCCTGTCGGAGAAGTACATCTCGGTGCCGGAACTGGACAGTGACGGCATCGTCTTCGCCAAGCCCGGCTTCTCCGTGATCGCCACCGCCAACAGCCGCGATCGTGGCGTCAACGATCTGTCCTCCGCGCTCAAGCGCCGCTTCAACTTCGTCCGCATCCCGGTGGTGACGAACAAGAAGAGCGAGGCGGAGATCGTCCGCTTCCGCACCGAGGAGCTCCTGCGCCGCCACCAGATCGAGCTGGACGTGCCGCCGACGCTGCTCGACGTACTGCTGCGCAGTTTCGGCGACCTGCGCGCCGCGGCGGCGTCGGCGGGCAGCGACGACGAGAAGCTGGAGTCCGCGCTGTCCACCGCCGAGCAGATCGGCGTACTCGAAGACGCGGTACTGCACAGCAACTTCTTCGGGGAACGCGCGCTGACCGCCCGCGCGCTCGCGTCCTCGCTCGTCGGCTCGCTCGCCCGTCGTGAGCCGGAGGACCTGGCGATCCTCAACAAGTACCTGCACGGCGTCGTCGAGCCGCGCAGCAAGGACGAGGGCGGGGAGTGGCCGGAGTTCCTCGACGGCGGCCGCGACGCGATCGCCACCCTCTCATGAGCGGCGCCTTCGAGGCGTTGCGCGGCCAGTTGCAGGAGGCCGCGGCCGTCTTCGCCGACGGGCCCGGCGCGCTGGAGGGCATCCTGCTCGGGCTCGTCGACGACGTCGACCGCGCGGTGCGGGAGCCTCTGGAGATCTTCCCGGTCTGCCACCATTCCCCGGCTTCGGCCGTGGCGATGGCGCGGCGGCTGCGGGAGAAGCAACCGAAGGTGGTCTTCCTCGAACTGTGCGAGGACATGGCGCCGCTGCTGACCGAGCTGCGCAACTGCCGCCTTCCCGTGGCGGTGCAGGCTTTCGCGACCGACGTGAAGGGGTTCCCCGCCGAGTGGGCGCCGCTGTCCGTGGTCGCGCCGATCACCGAGGCTTCGGCGGAGTACCAGGCGATCGCCTACGCCCTCGACACCCCGGGCGTCGAACTCGTGCTCGTCGACAGGTCGGCGGACCACGTCTTCCAGTGGAACGAACGCGAGCCGTCGCCTGAGCCGGAAGCGCCGCCCGCCGAGGAGGCCGCGCTGCACGGTGACGCGGTGGGTGTCGAGATCGGTGACCTGCGGCCCCGGTTCGCCGAACTCGAGGAACACCTGCTGCGGCACGGACGGGTGCGGCACTGGTCGGAGTGGTGGCACCAGTACGTCGAACTGCCGCTCGGCGACAGCGACCACGACACCTACCGCCAGGTCATGTTCCTGATCGGCAGCCTGTTCCGGCGGCTCGCGCCCGGGGACACCCGCCGCGTGCGGGTGGACGAAGACCGCGAGCGCTACATGTGGACCCGGATGCGGGAGCACCTCGCCGCCTCGGGTGCCGATCCGGCGGACTGCCTCTACATCTGCGGCGCGTTCCACGCGGCCAGCCGGGTCGCGGAGTTCGGCGTCGAGGGTACGGACGGGTTCGTGATCAGCCCGCGCAGTGCGAGCACGTGGCAGTACGGGCTGATCCCGTCGAGCCACGCCTCGATCGAGGCGCAGTTCGGGCTCGCCGGGGGATCGGTGTCGATCGCGGCGACCGAGTGGGCGAAGAACCTCAAACGCACCAAGGTGAAGCAGTTCCAGCTGGAAGGGCAGGTGGGCGGGCCGAAGCGGAAGAAGGCCGCGGAGCTGCCCGCGCCCACGGTGGATCCGGTGCCAGTGGCTCCACCGGATCAGCTTTCCGGCTTCCTGCGACGACCGCCGGTCCTCGACAGGCTGGACGAGGCCGAGTTGCTGGGCTGGTCGGTCGAGGTCGTGCGGGCGGCCCGCCGCAATGGCTACCTGTCTTCGACGGCCGACGCCATCGCGGTGTTCGAGACCTCGATCCTGCTGGCCGGCCTGCGTGACAGGGCCAAGCCGACGCCGTACGACTTCCAGGACGCGGCGGTCACCTGCATCGAGAAGGACATCGTGCCCGGCAGGCGCGACGTCCGCCGCATCGTCGAGATCATGATGGGCGGCGACAGGATCGGCCAGGTCGGCTACGACGCGTTGCCGCCGCTGGCGCGCGACGTGCACGACAGGCTGGAGCCCCTGAATCTCAAGTTGCAGCAACGAGGTGTGCAGCGGGCGCTGCTCGACATCGCTTCGCGGCCGGAGCTGGAGCCGTGCTCGGATCTGTTGTGGATGCTGCGGTACCTGATGCCGCGCGGCGCGGCGCGGCCGATCATGGGGGAGCGACGGCTCGGCGAACGACCGATCCAGGAGTCGTGGGATCTGGCGCTGGGCACCCACCAGCGAGCCCTGATCGAGCTGGGATACGAGGGCGTCAGCATCGAGCAGGTGTTGGAACAGCGGCTCCGGCGCGCGGCCTACCACCCGCAGGCCACCGCAGCGAAGGTGCTCGAAGCCGTCGAGGACGCGACGCTCTACTTGCGCAGCGCCCGGTTGGCGGGGGAGCTGGGCACGCGCGCTCTGGAGGTGCTGGCCACCGAACGGACCGTCGACGGCGCTCCGGAAGTGCTGCGGCGGGTGCGGAGGCTGCTGGCGCACTACCGGACCAGCGAGCCGGTGCTGCCCCGGTGGATCGAGGACTTCGTCAGGACGGGGTACGCGCACTACTGCACCCTGTTGCCGGCGGCGTTCGCCGACGAAGAGGCCGGTGTCGAGCAGGTCGCCGCGATGCTGGGCTTCCTGTTCAGCATGGAGGCGTTGGCCCTGTCGCTGGGCTGCGACCGTACCCAGCTGGAGCTGTCGATCGCCGGAGCGCATCCGCAGGAGCCGTCGAAGGTGGCGCTGCTGTGGGCGGCACAGGTCCAGCTCGGAACCCTCTCGCGTGCGGAACTGCGCGAGCGATGCGCCGAACTCCTGGCCAACCCGATGGTGCTGCCCGCCTATCCGCGCTATCTCAGCGGATTCGTCCACGCGCTGGAACCCGCGCCGGGGCTGGCCGACTTCGTCGTCGAGGCGATGTCCAACGCCTTCGCCGAGCTCCCGGACAGGCTGCTGCTGCCATGGCTGCCGACCTTGATCACCACGCTGAGGTCCCGGGGCGCGGAGCTGGTGCCGTTGATCGTGCGTGAAGCCGGGCGGGTTTTCCCCGGCAGGCTCGCGACGCTCGACGCATGGGTCCCGCCCTGGAAGGCCCAGCCGGAACCGCTCACGGTGACCAGGAAGACCGGCGGGAGCGGCCTCGCGTTGCTGGCGGCACATCCGTCGACTTGTGACGCGCTGGCGGAGCTGCTGGGGTGCGACGAACCATGGGGGAGCACCGCACCTACCGGTTTGGCGCTCCTCGAACGGCATCCGGACACCGCCGTCGCACTGGAGGAGGTGCTCACCGGGGTGTGAACCGAGGGGCGGTCGCCGGGGGCACCCGGCGACCGCCCGGGCGCTCAGTCGGCGACCCAGCTGCCGTGGAAGCCCAGCGGTACCGGCCTCGGCAAGTGGATACGTGCCAACGGTTTCGCGGTGAAGTCCGGTGCCGAGAGGATCACCAGATCCGAGGCGCCGCGGTCAGGGTTGTTCACGTAGGCGAGGGCGTACCCGTCGTCCTCCGACTTGCTGCGCGCCGATGGTACGAAGACCGCTTCGCTCGCGTCGGCATCCCGGCCGAAGCGGTGCACCTCCGAGCGCCCGTTCTGCAGATCGTGCTTGATCAACGCGTTGCCGAAGGAGTTGGCGGGCTTGTCCAGGTAGACGTCGAACAGTTCGCCCGGCGAGGCCGAATAGCCGTACCGGTGTCGTCGTGACACCAGGCTTTCGTTGACCCGGGGGAACTCCTGCGGCCGGTCGTCGAGGACGCGGCGTCGCACCCGTCCCTGTGCGAGATCGATCGTCCAGCGCTCCAGGACCGGCGGACCCGACGCCGACGGGCCGCCGAAGCCCTGCTTACCCGCCACCTCGAAAGGCGCCGGCATCGTGGTCAGGTCGACCACCACCGTGGAGCCCTGCTCGTAAGCGTTGAGCGTATGCGAGTAGAAGACCGGATCCACGCCGAACCAGCGGACCGGACCGCCTTCGCGTTTCATCACGCCCACCCTGGCCGGGTGTTCCGTGTTCCACTTGTAGGGCACCACCTTGCCCGGCTGCGGATCGAAGGTGACAGGTACGTCGAAGACGACCACGTAGTTCTTGGTGAGCCCGAAGTCGTGCATCATCGGGCTGTCGGTGACCGGGATCCGGGTGGTCCGCACCACGCGGCCGGTCCGATCGACCATCAGATGCCGGACGTGGTCCCAGGTCGGGTGGTAGGTCACCGCGTGCAGTTCGTCGGCGTGGGCGTCGAACTTGGTGTGCGCGGTGTAGGAACCCTCCAGTGAGCCGCTGAAATCGAACGGCCCCACCGTGTTCAGCTCGCCGTCGAGTTCGTAGGGCGGCGCTCCGGACTCCTGCAGGGTGAGGATGCGGCCGTGGTGGCCGATCACGTGCGTGTTCGGCGCGAAGTCCTCGGCGGGCACCGGCCACGGGTACCGCTCGCCCAGCTTCGCCGCGACACCGGACGAACGCACCCAGCGGTTGCGGTACCACTCGGCCTTACCGTCACGCAGCCGGACGCCGTGCACCATCCCCTCACCCATCATCCAGTGGTGAGCGCGCGGATCCTCGAGCCCGAGGACATTCGGCCCGGTGCGCAGGTACCGCCCGCAGAGATCCTTCGGGATGCGGCCGGTGACGGGCAGGCCGAACGCGGTCACCTCCTCTTTCGTCGGCGCGAAAGCACCTTCGATGAAAGGAAAGTGCTCCTTCGCGGCCGTGGGCGAAAGAGGCTGGGCGGCGACGGCGGATCCGGTGCTGCCGTAGGTCGCGGCGACTCCGCCGATGGCCAGCGCGGCCGCCCCGCGGAGCACGTTCCGCCTGTTCGGTTCGGTCATGGTCGATCCCCCAACTCATCACTTAACTGTGTATGCCATGAACAGTGTATGCCTTTACCTGTTTTGGATGCAACAATGCCCCGATGGACGACGTCAAGATCGAGTTGCTGCCGCCAGGCACCGCGCTGGCGTGGGGGCATGCCCCGGCGCCCCGGCGCGGGCCGAAACCGGGATACAGCCTCGACCAGATCGTCGACGCGGCCATCGCGCAGGCCGACGCGGAGGGCTACGCGGCGCTGTCCATGCCGTCGATCGCGAAACGCCTCGGCATCACCGCGAACGCGCTCTACCGCTACCTGAGCTCGAAAGAGGAACTGCTCGTCCTCGTCGCCGAGGCGGCTTGGGGCCCACCGCCGGAACCGCCGTCCGGCGACTGGCGGGCCGCGGTCACCGCCTGGGCCCGCGCACTCCTCGAACGCAGCCGCCGCCATCCGTGGCTGATCGACCTGCCGGTGCGCGGCGCGCCGAGCACGCCGAATCTGCTGGGGTGGCTGGAGAACTTCCTGGAAGGGATGGCGAGCTCAGGGCTGAGCACCCAAGACGTGATGGGGTGCACCGTGCTGGTCGACGGCTGGGTGCGCAGCACCGCCTCCCTGCTGCGGGACGTGAACGCGAGCCCTCCCGAGCAGGTCCACGCGCTGAGCGGGTTTCTGCGACCGCACCTCCAAGGGCGCGGCTACACGCGCGTCGCCGCCGTGATCTCCGGCGAGGCCTACGGCGAAGAAGGTATCGAGGACGCCGACGTCGAGTTCGGGCTCGGCCGCATCCTGGACGGCATCGAGATGCTCATCAATCGCGGGTGAACACCCCGCCGAGCCGGTAGTCGACGATCTCCGCCGCCCGTTCCGCCGTGTAGGCGCCGACCAGGATCGCGGTGACGAGGCCGGCCGACATAGTCGCGAGCGAGTCCGCCTCCAGCTGGGGATCGAGTTGGGCCGGGATGTCGCCCTTCTTCTGGGCACTCCGGAGCAGTTCGGTGACGGCGTGGACCAGGTGGGGCAGGAGTGGTTCCTGGTCGGGATCCTGGCTTCCGCGCGTGACGTCCACGGCGAAGTAGGCGATCTGGACGGCGGCCAGCATGCGGCCGCGCTCGCCCTCCGGCAGGACCGCGGTGAGGTAGGCGCGCACGATGGTGCGCTCGTCCTCGGTCTTCATCGCCTCGCCGATGGTCTTCCCGGCGTTCTCCATGGTCAGTTCGACGATCCGCCGCCAGGCGAAGCGCGACATCTCTTCCTTGGTCGGGAAGTAGTACTGGACCAGGTTCATCGAGATGCCCGCCTCCGCGGCGACCGCGCGCAGCGTGACCGCCTGCAGGCCCTGGGCGGCGGCGATCCGGAAAAGCGCTTCCGCGATCTCGCGCCTGCGCTCCTGATGATCGACACGTTTCGGCACGCCGTCACTCTGTCATGTCGTCGGGGACTGGCCGGAGCGGCTGCCGGGCTGTTATGGTGCAAGTGCACTATAAAAAATTCGAGGAGGACCGATGCTGGGGGAGTTCACCGACAAGAAGGCGGAAGAGCGCTTTTTCGCCACCTATGACGAGATCCTGGGGAAATGGCCGGTCCCAGCCGAAGAACTGGACGTCGAGACGAGATTCGGCCCGACCCGTGTCCGGCGGTGCGGTCCGGAAGACGGGGCGCCGATCGTGCTGCTTTCCGGCGGGATGGGGACATCGCTGTCCTGGTATCCGCACATCGCCGAACTCGCCGCCCGGCACCGGATCCACGCCGTCGACACCATCGGCGAACCCGGGCGATCGATCCAGACCGCTCCCGTCGAGTCCACTGAGGACTGCGCGGAGTGGCTTGCCGAGGTGATCGATGGGGTGCTCGCGGGAACCGGCCACGAAAAGGTTTATCTTGCCGGTGTTTCGCGAGGTGGCTGGCTCGCCCTGAACCTCGCGTCCCGGTCGACCGATCGGATCGCCGGCCTTGTCACCATCGAAGCGGCGGGGTTCGGCAGGATCGGCCGCAGTTTCATCTGGTGGAGTTTCCGGGAGATCTTCCGCTGGTTCCTGCCGAAATGGCTGCTCCGGCTGGTGGCGTCCGGGGATCCGGAGGTGCGGCACACTGTGCGGCCTCTGCTTTTCGGTGCCCTCAAGTACAAACAGCACCTTCCTGAGATGCACCTGTTCAGCGACGACGAGTTGCGCTCGATCGACGTCCCCGCCCGGATCGTCGTCGCCGAACGCAGTGTCATCCACGACGCCCGAGCGGTGGCGGCCCGGCTCGAATCCCTGAGTCCGCACATCCGCGTCGAGGTCGTGCCCAAAACCACTCACGGACTCTCGCTGGAGAAGCCGGAACTGGTCACCGCCCGGGTGCTCGAAGCGGTGCCGGTCAAGCCTGGGGTGTGACGTCCGGCCACGACGGTGAGCGGCCGAGCAGTGCGACGATGGTGTCCAAATCGGACGGTCCCGTCGCGTCCACGGCCGGGCCGAAGGCGGCACCCGGCGCCTTCCTGTTCCGCCCGTTCGGGATCGACTCGGCGAACTTCAGTCCGGCGTCGAGCACCTCTTGCTCGAACTTCACCGGCAGGCCGAGGGTATTGGCCACGTCCCAGGAGTGCACGAGGTAGTCCAGGAAATGGAAGCCGAGCGCCTGCTCCGCGGTGAAGGTGATTTCGGTGGAGAACTCGGGAAGCGCGAACTTCCGGTCGGCGAGGTCGTGGGGGACGAAGGCGTTCAGCACCCGGTTGACCGAGTCGCGGTAGGTGGCGATGGGGTCGTCGCCCAGCGGGAGCAGGCGCCAGTGGTCGAGGTGGCTCTCGCCCTCGGCCGCGGCGGCGAAACCGTGGTGCTGGGTGGTCATGTGCGCCAGCAAGCCGTGCAGGGTCCAAGCGCTGCACGGGGTCGGCTTGGTCAGATCGGTAGGGGCGATCCTGGTGACGAGGTCCAGGCTGGTCCGGGTCACGAGGGCGTCCAGAATGCGGAGTTCATTAATAGGCATACGCATATCATCTACATATGCATACGAGTTCGTCAACCGGTTTCGGGACACCGGTCGGTATGGTCTGCGCATGGCGGAGCAAGGGAGGCCGGATCTCGCGGCGATGCTCGGCGGGCTGATGCGAAGGCTGATGAACGCCGAGACGCCGGTACTGGCCGAGCATGGGTTGACGATGTGGGGCTATGTGGTGCTGAGTGCCCTCGACGACGGGCCCGTCCGCACGCAGGCCGCGCTCGCCAAGGCGATCGGCGCGGACAAGACCCGGATCATCGGCACCCTCGACGCGCTCCAGGAGGACGGCCTGATCACCCGCGAGCCGGATCCGAAGGACCGCCGGGTCCGGCTGCTGGGGATCACCGACGCCGGTCGCGCCGCGCGGAGGTCGGCGCAGTCGCGGATCCAGGAGCAGGAGGAACGGTTGCTCGGACAGCTTCCCGCCGCCGACCGCAAGACGTTCCTCCGTGCCGCGCTGGCGCTTTCCGAAGCTCGCTGGCCGTAAGCGTCACCCAGTGGCGGGACGGCGAGCGAACCAGCCGGCGTAAGTCAGCAGCAGACCCATCACGGCCAGGGCTCCGAAGAAGACGCGGGCGGCGGTCATCGCGACAGGGGAGAGCATGGTGGCGTCGACCCCGGACCGGATCGTCGCGGGTGTCGCGATGAGCAGGAAACCACGGATGGCGACGAACCAGCCGAACAGGGACACGGTGACCGCGAGCGGCCCGCGCCAGCTGCGGTGCCCGCCGATGATGACGAGCCCCGCGGCGAGCATCATCGCGCCCAGCAACAGCATCAGGCCGGGCTGACCGAACAGATCGCCGGTGAGGCCCTGGAGTTCGGGCAGGCGGATCGCGTAGATGGTGGTGAACGTGGCGACGTAGGGGCCGATCACGCGGGCGAACGCCCGGGTTCGCCGCTGCGCTTCCGGGCTCGCTGTGGTCATGGCGCTGTTCCTTCCTCTGGACGCGGCCGATAGCCGACTTGGCGGAGCACGCCGCGGAGGAAGTCCTCGGTCTCCGCCGGCGTGCAGGTGTCGGGGCGGGTGGCGAGGTGCTGCCAGATCGCGCCGGTGAGCAGGTCGAGCAGGACTTCCAGGTCGACGCCGGCGGGGAGGTGCCCGCTGTCGCGGGCACGGGCGAACACGTCCCGGCGGGCCTGATCGCGATCCTTGCCGAACAGGTCCTGATACGCCTTGGCGAGTTCCGGCAGGTCCTCGATCGCGCCGTAGACGCGGCGGAGGAGACGGCGTTGCCGCGGATCGGCGACGACGGTGGCCCAGTCTTTCAGCAGCTGCTCGACGTCGGCGATTTCCGGGATCGGCGGCGGATTGCCGTAGGCGGCTTCGAGCGCGGCGATCAAGAGGCGGGTCTTGTCCGGGAAACGGCGGTACACGGTCGCGCGGGTGACTCCGGCGCGGCGCGCCACCTGTTCGATGCTGGCCGCGGTGGCGCCGGATTCGATCAGCAACTCGAGCGCGGCCTCGAGAATCGCCGCGTCCGCTTCCCTGCTGCGCGGCCTGCCGGGCGCGCGGTCTTCTGAAGTCACCTCATTAAGATACAGTGCTGACCTGTATTGTAAATAGGGTCTTAGGTCAGCACCTCGGTGACCAGGCCCGGTGGGTAGTCCGACGGCGACCGGTGCCACCACGCGCCGAAAGCCTGAGCCAGCCGCCGCGGCACCTCGACCTGCGCCCCGCCGCCGTGGAAGTCGATCGTAGCCAGCACACCCTCGATCTCCGTGGAGCTCCAAGGGATCCGCCGGACCAGTTTCGCGTAGTCGGCGCTCGCGGACACGAACGTGATCACCTTCGTCGCGCCGATCCGCCGGGCTTCTTCGATGACGGCGTCTTCGAGCACGCCGGACGGCCAGTCGTCGAGCCTGAGTTTCCGGTCGTAGTAAGAGATCGGCTCGTCGGCACGCAGGATTCCGTAGCCGCCGCTGAGGATCAGCAGGCGTCCGCTTTCGGCGGCCTCTTTCAAGGCGCCGCCGACGTTTCGGTAGAAGTTCCCGTTGTAGCGAAGCCAGGCGGGCCGCAGTCCGCCACTGTCTACTTTGGACTTGGCCAGGACGTTGGCCCGTGCGCGAAGCATCCGCTCCGGCCAGACCGCGCCAGCCTCCCCGGACGCGTCACCGCCACGGATCTTGGCTTTCGAAGGGCCGAGGATCGTCAGCGCCGTGCGCGGATCGATCGCGTCCAGGACGGTTTTCACCGGAGAGACCGTATCAGCGGAACCAGGGCGAACCGTTGCCGTTCGGCGTCGGGAGCATGCCGTGACTGGGCGGCCACAGCGCCGAGGTCGGCACCTTTCTCAGCTGAGAGCGCAGGGAATTCACGGGCAGCGGCCGCTTCCGGGTGAGCATGGTCGTCGTCCGCGGATGCAGATCCACGAACGGATAGGTGGTGTGGAGCGCACCGAGCCGCCGTTCGAGGCGCAGGCTGCGTTCGGTCAGGTCGGCCGATTCCAGCGCGGGCTGGACGAGCAGGAACTCGGCGTTGCCGAGCCGGACCGCCCGGTCGAGCGGGCGGAGATCCTCTCGGATCAGATCCGCGATGTTCTGTTCGGTGTGCATCTTGACCCGGTCGCCGTGGCGCCGCCCGACCTCGTCGAGGTCGTCGACGGTGATCAGGATCAGGCCGAGCGGGACGGTGTCTGTCGACGCGCCCAGCCAGCCCGAGATCCCGGCCATGGTCGCCAGCCCGGTGTCGGGATCGGCCGAGAGAGCCGGGTCCTCCGGCTTCGACGGCGCCTGCCGCTCCAGCCGCCCGGCGAGATGGCGCAAAGCCGCTTCCGCGCGGTTCTCCACCGGCGCCGCTGCCGGGGTCGTCACGCTCTTCAGGACCTCGTCGATCTTGATCCGCGCGGTGGGCGGAAGACGATCGCCGAGCGCGTCGCGCAGCCGGACGACCTCGGCGTACGCCTCGTCGCGGCGGAAGCCCCAGCGGCCCTGGAAACGCCGTGCCGCTTCGACGGACGTCGCAGACGGGTCGACGTCGTCGAGGTCCTGGGCGACGACCGAGCCGCCGAAGGTCGGGGTGAGCACCGCGACCGACCATTCGCGGGCGAGGTTCTCCTCGGCGCGCAGCAGCACCGGGGTCACGCCGTGCGGCAGGTCCGGGCGTCCTGAATCGACCATGCCGACGACGGTCACGGCCGCGCGCCGGGCGATCCTGGCGTAGACCTCGCGTTCCCGTTCGAAGTAGGGCAGGCGCTGGAAAAGCGCGAGAACGACCATGTTCTCGTCGGTGCCTTCGGCGAGCGCGGCTCTCTCCACGGCGTGTGAAGCGATCACCAGCGCGCGTTTGGACAGCACGCCGGCGCGTGCTTCTCCGTCGGTCATCGAATGGTCGCTTCCGTGTGGGGACTAGCTCATCAGCCTAGAAGAGCGGGCGATCGCCGCCTAGCTACACGATGGTGTGACCCTCGCTGACCGGACGCTGATCGGCTCCGGGCATGCTGGAGGGACCAGACCGCGAAAGGGGATCATGTCGCCACTCGTCGTGCACGGACTGTGGTCCCGGGGCCGCGGGATCGTGCTGTGGGGTGAACACGGCGACCGCCCGGCGACGACGTCGATGCGGCCGTCGAGCGCCGCCCGGCCGCATCCGTTCGCCGCGTCGGTCGCGGATCTGACCGCGCTGCACCCCGGCAAGCCGGCGTCGGCCGTCCTGCTGCTGCCGTCGAGGCGCGGCGGTCCGGTCGCCTCGCCCGAGCTTGGCTCGCGTGGCCGCCCGCAGCAGGAACTGACGCTGGAACCCTGGTCGGTACCGGCGCTCCTGATCGACCCCTCCGAGCTGGGCGACCTGGCCGACACGGTCAGCTACGGCACTTCTGTCCGCCACCTCCGCGCGGTCGTCCGGCTGGCGGACGACCTGGTGCGCCGCGGCCGGGTGCTCCCCACACTCGTGCGGAACGAGATCGTGGCGCGAGCGCGCTGGCGGCCGGTGGCCAGGGGCGGCGACGCGGTCGCGCTCCGGGCGCTGATCGCGGCCACCCCGCCGGTCGGCCGGGCCGAACACCCCGGGCCGGATCCGTCGGCGCTGGTCACCGACGCGCTCCACACGCTGGTCGACGCCGCCGTCCGCGATCGCCTGGCCGCCACCGGCCACGCGACCGAAAGCGATGGACGTGAAGGGCCGTTCGGCGCGTGGCTCCACGCGCTGAAGAGCGCCGACGACCGGATCAGTCAAGCGCCGGGGCGGATGGGGATCGTCGCCGAAGGCATCGCGGCGTGGGACGAGGTCGGCGACACCGACCTCACCGAGGGCACGGTCTGCCTCCGGCTCGACGAGGTCCCCACGCTGTACGGCCCTGTCGACGACCCGGACGACCAGACCGGCGACGGAACCAAATGGCAGCTGCGTTTCCTCCTGCGTTCCGCGGCCGATCCCAGCCTCCTGCTCCCGGCCGAGGACGTCTGGTCCGGCAGCGCGGGGGCGAAGTTCACCGACCCCGAAGGCCTCTTCACCGCCGAGCTGGAGCGAGCCGCTGGAGTGCTGCCGATGCTCGGCCCGGCGGTCGAGGCCGAGAAGCCGGGCACCTACGACCTCACCGTCGCCGAAACCGTGGAGTTCCTCGACGGTGGCGCCGAACAGCTGGTCGCGGCCGGATTCGACGTCCAGCTCCCGGCGAGCTGGGGCGGCAGGCGGAAGCTCGCGCTCAAGCTGTCGGTCCGCGGCGCGCCCGTCGACCAGGCCGCAGTGCACCGGCTGGGCCGTCACCAGCTCGCCTCCTACCGCTGGGCGCTCGCGGTCGGGGAGGACGCCCTGACCGACGTGGAACTCGCCGGGCTCGCCGCCGCGAAGTCGTCACTGGTGCGGCTGCGCGGCCGGTGGGTGAGCGTGGATCCCGAACTGCTGCGCGCCGGTCTCGAGTACCTCCGCCGCGACCCGGACCGTGAGAAACCGCCGCTGCCCACCCCGGCGGACCTGCTGGCCCTGCTCCGCGGAGGCTTCGAAGCGCCTCTGCCGGTCACCGAGGTCACGACCGACGGCTGGATCGACGACTTCCTCGCCGGGCGTGTCCAGCGCACCATCGAGCCGGTCGAGCCGCCGCCGACGTTCCTGGCGACCTTGCGGCCGTATCAGAGCCGCGGCGTCGCCTGGCTTTCGTTCATGACGTCGATCGGGCTCGGTGCCTGCCTCGCCGACGACATGGGGCTCGGCAAGACCGTCCAGCTGCTCGCGCTCGAAGCGATCGAGCGGGCACAGGAGGACAGGGAGCCGACGCTGCTCGTCTGTCCGATGTCACTGCTCGGCACCTGGCAGCGCGAAGCGGCCAAGTTCGCACCGGAGCTGCGCGTGCACATCCATCACGGCGCCGATCGTGGTCACGCGCGCGTCGAGGGCGCGGACCTCGTCGTCACCACCTACTCGACCGCCGCCCGCGACGTCGACGAACTCGCGGCCGTCCGGTGGCACCGGCTCGTGCTCGACGAGGCGCAGGCGGTCAAGAACCAGAACACCGGTCCGGCGCAGGCCCTGCGCCGGATCCCCGCCGGCCACCGGGTCGCGCTTACCGGGACCCCGGTGGAGAACCGGCTCGCCGACCTGTGGTCGCTTTCGGATCTGCTCAACCCCGGTGTCCTCGGTGGCAGGCAAGAGTTCCGCGAGCGGTTCGAGGTGCCCATCGAACGCCGGGGCGACCTCACCGCGGCCACCGAGCTGCGGCGGCTCACCCGGCCGTTCCTGTTGCGGCGCCTCAAAACCGACCCCACCGTGCTCGCGGACCTGCCCGAGAAGATCGAGATCCTCCAGGAATACCGTCTCACCCGGGAGCAGGTGACGCTGTACCGTGCGACCGTCGACGAGATGATGACCAAGATCGCCGACAGCGCCGGGGTCAAACGGCGCGGCAACATCCTCGCGGCGATCACGAAGCTCAAGCAGATCTGCAACCATCCCGCGCATCTGCTGCACGACGGTTCGCCGATCGGAACCCGGTCCGGCAAGGTCAACCGGCTCGAAGAACTCCTCGCCGAGATCCTGGACTCGGGCGACCGCGCGCTGTGCTTCACTCAGTTCGCCGAGTTCGGGCACCTGCTCGTGCCGCATCTTTCGAGCAGGCTGAACGTGAAGATCGCCTTCCTGCACGGCGGGTTGTCGCAGCGGCGCCGCGACTCGATCGTCGAGCACTTCCAGTCGGGCGAAGGCCCGTCGATCCTGCTCGCGTCGCTGAAGACCGGGGGAGCGGGGCTGACGCTCACCGCCGCCACCCACGTCCTGCATCTCGACCGGTGGTGGAATCCGGCGGTCGAGGAACAGGCCACCGACCGTGCCTTCCGCATCGGCCAGCGGAACAGTGTCCAGGTGCGGAAGTTCGTCTGTCCCGGCACCATCGAGGAACGGATCGACGCCGTCATCACCAAGAAGGAAGCGCTCGCCGACCTAGTCGTCACCGACGGGGAAGACTGGCTGACGGAGTTGTCCACCGGCTCGTTGCGCGAGGTCTTCGCACTGGGCCGGGAGGCGGCCGATGACTGAGGGATTCCGCCGGGCACTCGACGACCTCGGCGTCCACAAAGGACTGGTCCCGCCCTGCCGGGTCGACACCCTGACGATCGGTCCCGGTGCCGCCGTCGCCCAGGTGCGGGTGACGCGGCACCGGTTCTACGAGGTCCGCGTCGGTCTGCCGACGTTCGGCAAGCAGGTGTGGACGGCGGTCATCGCCGCCGTCGTCGCCGACGAAGCCACGACGACGGCCCTGCTCGACGGGCGGATCCCGGACGACATCGAACGCTTCTTCGCCGCCGAGCAGGTGCCGCTGTTCCCCGAGGCGGCGTGGGAACTGTCGCTGGACTGCACCTGCCCGGGCACCCGCGTCCCGTGCGACCACCTCGTCGCGGGGCTGATCGCGCTCGAAGAGGAAGCGGACCCGTTCGCCATCTTCGCCCTCCGCGGGCGCGATCGTGCGACGCTGCTCGAAGAGATCGGACGGCAGGCGGGCGCCCGCGTGACGGCTCCGGCGGCGGAAGACGAGGCGCCCGGCCTCGACGAGGTGATGGACGACTTCTTCGGCTGGGGGCCGGCCGGGGACGTCACGAACACACGACGACTGCCGGCCGGGGACCCGCTGGGACTGCTCGACGAGGTCCCGCCACTGAAGTCCACAGTGGACGGAAAATCGGTCACCGCCCTGCTGCGACCGCTCTACCGGTCACTCACCGGTCAGGAGTGAAGGAACTTCGGCTCGCGCTTCTCGGTGAACGCGGCCATGCCCTCCTTCTGGTCCTGGGTGGCGAAGGTGCCGTGGAACAGGCGCCGTTCGAACCGGAGCCCGTCGGCAAGACCGGACTCGAAGGCCTGGTTCACGGCTTCCTTGACCATCATCGCGGCGGGACGCGACATGCTCGCGATCTTCGCCGCGACGGCGAGCGCGTCGTCGAGCAGGCTCTCCGTCGGGACGACCCGGGAAACGAGCCCCGACCGCTCGGCTTCGGCGGCGTCGATCATGCGGCCGGTGAGACACAGGTCCATCGCCTTGGCCTTGCCGATCGCGCGGGTGAGCCGCTGGGAACCACCCATGCCGGGGATGACGCCGAGGGTGATCTCCGGCTGGCCGAACTTGGCGTTCTCGGCCGCGATCAGGACGTCGCACATCATGGCCAGCTCGCAGCCGCCGCCGAGGGCGTACCCGGAGACAGCGGCGATCAGCGGGACACGGACCCGCGAAAGCGCGTCCCAGCCCGCGAACCAGTCGGCCGCGTAGACGTCGCTGAACGACTGCGGCTGCATCTCCTTGATGTCCGCGCCCGCCGCGAAGGCCTTGGCCGAGCCGGTGAGCACGATCGCGCCGACGTCGGGATCCTGGCCGAGTTCTTCCGCCGCACCGGTGATGTCCCGCATGGCCTGCAGGTTCAGCGCGTTGAGCGCCTTGGGCCGGTTCAGGGTGATCAGCGCGACGCGATCGCCCGCCCGCTCGACGGTGATGGTCTCGTACTCGCTCATGCGGTTTCCTTGGTGAGGAGGCCGTCGCGGACGGCGGTGATGATGGCGGAGAAGTCCCGGCCGGGGCCGTCCCGTTCGACGAACGCCGCGTAGAGGTCCGCGGCCCTCGTGCCGAGCAGGGTGGCGACGTCGTTGTCCCTGGCCGCGGATTCGGCCAGGCGCAGGTCCTTCAGCATCAGGCCGCTGGCGAACCCGCCGCGGTAGTCCCGGTTGGCGGGGCTGGCCGGGACGGGGCCGGGCACCGGGCAGTTGGTGGTCAGCGCCCAGCACTGCCCGGACGCGGTCGAGGCGACGTCGAACAGCGCCTGCGGGGTGAGGCCGAGTTCCTCGCCGAGGGCGAAGGCCTCCGAGACGGCGATCATCGAGACGCCGAGGATCATGTTGTTGCAGATCTTCGCCGCCTGACCGGCGCCGGAGGATCCACAGTGGATCGCCCTGGCCCCCATGATGGCCAGGAACGGCTCCGCGGTGACGAACGCCTGCGAGTCGCCGCCGACCATGAACGTCAGCGTCCCGGCCTCGGCGCCGACCACACCGCCGGACACCGGGGCATCGACGGCGCGATGACCCGCTTCCAGGACCAGTCCGGCGGCTTGCCGCGCGTCGGCGACGTCGATGGTGGAGCAGTCGACGAACAGGGTCCCGGGCCGCGCGGACGGCAGGATCTCCCGGTAGCAGTCGAGGACGTGCTTGCCGCTCGGCAGCATCGTGATGACGACATCCGCCGCGGCGACCGCCGCGCCCGCGCTGTCGAACCTGGCCACGCTATCGGATCGCGTGCCGGGCGCCGGGTCGTAGCCGTGGACGGTCTCGCCGGACTTGACGAGGTTGGCGGCCATCGGACCGCCCATGTTGCCCAGGCCGAGGAAAGCGATCGTCATCGGGCCACCCACTCTGCGTCGCCGAGGTCGGCGAAGTAGGCGTCGACGATCTTGTCGTCCACTTCGGACAGAGTGGCGGGTGACCACTTCGGGGAGCGGTCCTTGTCGATGATCTGCGCCCGGATGCCCTCGACGAACTCGGCGGAGGAGAGCGCGCGTGTCGAGATCCGGAACTCCTGCGCCAGCACGGTTTCCAGATCGGGCATCGCGGCCGCGGACCGGATCGCCCGCAGAGTCACCTTCAGCGAGGTGGGCGACTTCGCTTCGATCTCCTTGGCGGCGGTGGCGGCCACGTCGCCGCCGGCGTGGAGCCTGGTCAGGATCTCCTCGACGGTGTCGGCCGCGTAGCACTGGTCGATCCAGTCGGCCTCCTTGGCCAGCGCGCTCGGCGGCGCGGCTTCGGCGATCAGTTCCAGCGCGGTGTCCGGGGTCCGTGACGCGAGCGCGTCGAGCAGGTCCGGGATCTTCTCACTGGAAACGAAGTGATCGGCGAGTCCACAGTGGATCGCGTCGGCACCCGAGATCGACCCGGCGGTGAGCGCGATGTGCGTCCCGAGTTCACCGGGCGCACGCGACAGCAGGTACGTGCCGCCGACGTCGGGGACGAAACCGATGCCGGTCTCGGGCATGCCGACGCGGGAGCGTTCGGTGACGATCCGGTGGCTGCCGTGCGCGGAGACGCCGACCCCGCCGCCCATGACGAGCCCGTCCATGAGCGCGAGATACGGTTTGGGGTAGCGAGAGATCAGCGCGTTCAGCCGGTATTCGTCGGCCCAGAACCGCAGAGAGGCAGTGCCGCCGCTGCGGGCGTCGTCGTAGATGGCGCGGATGTCGCCGCCCGCGCAGAGCCCGCGATCGCCGGCGCCGTCGATCAGCACGGCGCGGACGCCCTGGTCGGCACGCCAGGCTTCGAGGTGGTCGAGCATGGCGAGGACCATGTCGTGGTTGAGCGAGTTCAGCGCACGCGGCCGGTTCAGCGTGATCCGGCCGATTCCACTGTGGACGAGGAATCCGACGTCGTTCACGAGGCCTCCTGCAGCATCCGGCGCGAGATGATCACGCGCATGATTTCATTGGTCCCTTCGAGGATCTGGTGCACCCGCAGATCGCGGACGATCTTCTCCAGCCCGTACTCGGCGAGGTAGCCGTAACCGCCGTGCAGTTGCAGAGCCTGGTTGGCGACCTCGAACCCGGTGTCGGTGCAGAAGCGTTTGGCCATCGCCGAAAGCTGGGTCGCGGTGTCCTCACCGTGGTCGAGCGCGTCCGCGGCCCGCCGGAGCAGGGTGCGGGCGGCTTCGAGATCGGTGCGCATGTCGGCCAACCGGAACTGTAACGCCTGCTTCTCGGACAGTTTCTCGCCGAACGCCGAACGCTCCGACAGATGCCGGACGGCCATGCCGAGCGCGGCTTCGGCGCCGCCGAGGGAGCAGGCCGAGATGTTGAGCCTGCCACCGTCCAGCGCGGACATCGCGACGCGGAACCCGTTGCCTTCGCCGCCGAGCAACGCCGACGCGGGAACGCGGGCGTCTTCGAAGATGACCTGCCGGGTGGGCTGGGCGTTCCAGCCCATCTTGAGCTCGTTGGGGCCGAAGGAGACACCGGGAGTGTCCCGTTCGACGATGAACGCCGAGATCCCGCGCGCGCCGGGTCCGCCGGTGCGGGCGAGTACGACGTGGACGTCCGAGGTGCCCGCGCCGGAGATGAACTGCTTGACCCCGTCGAGCACGTACTCGCCGCCCTCGCGGCGGGCGCGGGTGGAGAGCGCCGCCGCGTCGGAACCCGCGTCCGGTTCGGTGAGGCAGTAGCTGCCGAAAGTGTCCATGGTGGACATTCGAGGCAGGTATCGGTGACGCTGGACGTCGTCGCCGAACTTGTCGATCATGGTCGCGACCATGTTGTGGATGGAGATGTACGCGGCCAGCGACGGGCAGCCGGTGGCGAGTGCCTCGAAGACGAGGACGCCGTCGAGCCGCCCGAGCGCGGAGCCGCCGAGCTCTTCGGGCAGGTAGATCCCGCCCATGCCCAGCTGGGCGGCCTTGCGCAGGACGTCGACCGGGAAATGCTTGGCCTGGTCCCATTCGATCGCGTGCGGCGCGAGGTGTTCCGCGGCGAACTCCGCCGCGGTCCCGCGCAGGGCCCGCTGTTCGTCGGTCAGTCTCATCGCGGCCTCAGTTCATCGTCGGGATGACGAAGCTGGCGCCTTCCTTGGTGCCGGAAGGCCAGCGCGAGGTGACCGTCTTGGTCTTGGTGTAGAAGCGGATCGAGTCCGGGCCGTGCTGGTTGAGGTCGCCGAATCCGGAGCGTTTCCAGCCGCCGAAGGTGTGATAGGCGATCGGGACCGGGATGGGCACGTTGACCCCGACCATGCCGGTGTTCACCCGCGAGGTGAAGTCGCGGGCGGTGTCGCCGTCGCGGGTGAAGATCGCGACGCCGTTGCCGTACTCGTGCTCACTGGGCAGGCGCAAGGCCTCTTCGTAGTCGGCCGCGCGCACGATCGCCAGCACCGGGCCGAAGATCTCCTCGCGGTAGATCCGCATGTCGCTGGTGACGTGATCGAACAGGCACCCGCCCAGGAAGAAGCCGTTCTCGTGACCGTCCACAGTGGTCTCGCGACCATCGACGAGCAGTTTCGCCCCTTCGGCGATGCCGATGTCGATGTAGTCGCGCACCCGCTGGACGGCCTCGGCGGTCACCAGGGGTCCGAAGTCGGCGGTCTCGTCGAGCGAGGCGCCGATCTTCAGCGCCTTGACCCGCTCGGTCAGCCGGGCGGCCAGCGCGTCGGCGGTGGCCTCACCGACCGGGACGGCGACCGAGATCGCCATGCAGCGCTCGCCCGCGGAGCCGTAGCCGGCGCCGATCAGCGCGTCGACGACCTGGTCGAGATCGGCGTCCGGCATCACGATCATGTGGTTCTTGGCGCCGCCGAAGCACTGCGCGCGCTTCCCGTGCGCGGCCGCGGTGGTGTAGATGTACTCGGCGATCGACGAGGAGCCGACGAAGCCGACAGCCTCGACACGGGGATCGGTGAGCAGCGCGTCGACGGCTTCCTTGTCGCCGTTGACCACGTTGAACACGCCCGGCGGCAGACCGGCTTCGAGGAAGAGTTCGGCCAGCCGCAGCGGGACCGACGGGTCGCGTTCGGAGGGCTTGAGCACGAACGCGTTCCCGCAGGCGATCGCCGGGGCGGCCTTCCACAGCGGGATCATCGCGGGGAAGTTGAACGGCGTGATCCCGGCGACCACGCCGAGCGGCTGCCGCATCGAGTAGACGTCGATGCCGGTGCCCGCGCTGTCGCTGTACTCGCCCTTGAGCAGGTGCGGGATGCCGATGGCGAACTCGACCACTTCGAGACCGCGCTGGATGTCGCCGCGCGCGTCGGGCACGGTCTTGCCGTGTTCGGAGGAGAGCAGCCTTGCGAGGGAGTCTTCCTCGGCGCGGACGAGGTCGACGAACTTCATGAGGACCCGGGCGCGCCGCTGCGGGTTCCAGCGCGCCCATTCGAGCTGGGCCTGAGCGGCGTCGGCGACCACGGAGGCGACCTCGGCGGCCGACGCGAGCGGGACACGGGCCTGGACGGCGCCGGTGCTGGGATCGAAGACGTCGGCGAAGCGGCCGGAAGTCCCCGGTACCGGCTTGCCGCCGACGAAGTGACCGATTTCGGTGCTCATGGATGCCCTTTCCGAAAGTGCGCAGGACGAAGCCGCCCGAGGACCACGATCGGTGGCCGGGCAGGGGAGTACGGACGACTTACCGCCGGGGTGGTGGCGGGTCGGCGACTTTCGCGCAGGCAGGAAGAATCCGCATGCGTTCAGCTCCATCCTCGTGGACGAACGTGGACATCTGCGGCCGGTATCCTGGCTCCCGGATCCGCGGCGGCTCCGGCCTTCCCGGCTCGCGCCAGTGGCCTTCTCTACGGGAGCGCCGCTCCCCGGTCACAGTGGCGGGACCGCACCGGATTCTCACCGGCTTCCCTGCACCGCAGACCTGTGGACACCATAAAGTAGGAAGTCCGACTATGTCGAGGTTGTGGCGTACGCCTCAGCCGGGGTGGCGGGTCTCGTGAGTGGTTAAGGACGGTTCTAATACTACAGCGGCAGTGAGGGATGTTTGTTGCGTTGTCGCTGGTAGTGGCTGTGGCGGGCGCGGGTTTGGTGGCGTCGTCGCCAGAGTGACCAGTGATC
>NZ_JBHRWK010000017.1:0-267605 GCF_042647925.1 Amycolatopsis speibonae | reverse complement strand
CGACAGGATCTCCTTTATCCGCTCTTTCCGGGCGGTCCGCCGCCAGGTCAGTGACCAGGCGGCGTTTTCCCCCCGGAACACTTCGTCAGGCCACCCGGGAAACGTAGTCCGAGATCCTTGAGCGGCTCAACCCGGCACGACGGAACCGCAGCTGTCCCCGCGCCGTGAAGAAAACCCAAAGCCGCTACAAGAAGAAAACCGGACCCGCCAGCATTCGCTACGACACACCACCGATCGTCACAATCCGTGCCCGAAGCTGCCTGGAACCGCCTCCAGCGCCCCCGCTTACCTGCGAAAATGCTAAGTAAGTGGCATTGGTCCCAGGGGGCGACCCCGAAGCCAGTCTATCGCCGATGGGGGTTCGGCAGGGGAGCTGACGTGAGTTGTCCACAGACGGGGGTCATTGTGGACAAGCCCAGGGGAAGGGCCGTGAAGGCCTCCTTCACTACCTTGAGGGTAGGGAAGGAGGCCTTCACGGCATAGGTCAGGCAGGCGTGCGTCAGCGTCCGACGGCGTAGCCCTGCATTCCCCGCGCGTTGGCGGCGGCGCGGAGCACGCCACCGGACCGCGAAACGGCCGAAAGCCGCCCGAGCGACCAAGGTCCGGCATCGACGACGTCGTGTCCACGCGCGGCGAGAGCGTCCATTGTGGACTTACCGAGCCGCGACTCGACGACCAGTTCCCGCGGCGTCCACGAGCGTGGATAGAACGAACTCGGGAACGCGGTCGTGTGCCACGCGGGCGAGTCGATCGACTCCTGCAGGTTCAGCCCGCCGAGCGTGTGCGCCAGCCAGAAACACAGCTGCCACTGATCCTGCTGGTCCCCGCCGGGAGTCCCGAAGGCCAGCACCGGCTCGCCGTCGCGCAGGCCCATCGACGGCGAAAGCGTGATCCGCGGCCGCTTCCGCGGCGCCAGCGAGTTCGGCAGGCCCTGTTCCAGCCAGAACATCTGCCCGCGAGAGTCGAGGCAGAAACCGAGTTCCGGGATCGTCGGGCTCGACTGCAGCCAGCCACCCGACGGCGTCACCGAGATCATGTTCCCGGCCGCGTCGACGACGTCGATGTGCACGGTGTCGCCCCGGGTCTCGCCCAGCGGACCGACCGTCGGCTCTCCCGTCGCACCGGACCCGGATTCGAGTCCGCGCAGCTTTTCGAGAATCGCGGGCAGCCGCGGGGAGGGACCACCCGGCCGCAGCTCGGCGGACGCTTCGTCGGTGATCAAGGCCCGTCGAGTGTCCGCGTATTCGCGGGAGATCAGGAGCTCGATCGGCACGTCGGGAGAGTCCCCGTACCAGGCTTCGCGGTCCGCGAACGCCAGCTTCGCCGCCTCGACGGCCAAGTGCACCGTGCGTTCCGTCGGAATTCCGTCTACATAGGACAGTTCGTCGCGCAGGCCGTCCAGCAGCCGCGCCTGCTGAAGCAGCGTCGGACCTTGCGTCCAGGCGCCCATCTTCACCAGGCCCCAGTCGCCGAAGTCGACCTGCAGCGCGTCCTCGTACGTCGCTTCCCAGCCCGCGATGTCCTCGCCGGTGAGGAGACCGGCGTGGTCGCGACCGGAGTCGTCGCGGAAAGCCTTGCGGCTGAACGCTTCGATCGCTTCGGCGACGAAACCCTGTGACCACGCGCGACGTCCGGCGTCGATCTGCGCCTCACGACCGCTGACCGCCTCGGCCTCGGCGACCAGCCGCTCCCAGGTGTCCGCGAGCGCCGGGTTCCGGTGCAGCCCCTCGGCGGGTTTGCCGTCCGGCAGCCAGAGCGCCGCCGACGTCGGCCAGTGCTCGGTGAAGAGATCCTGGACCGCGCGAATCGTGGCACCGACCCGGCTGACCAGCGGAATCCCGTTGCGCGCGTAGGAGATCGCGTAGCCGAGGACGTCGCGCAACGACTTCGTGCCGTGATCCCGCAGGAGCAGCAGCCAACCGTCCCACGCGCCCGGGACGGTGGCGGGGAGCAGACCGCTGCCGGGGATCAGATCGAGCCCGAGATCCGCGAAGTACTCGGGCGTCGCCGCCGCGGGCGAGACTCCCTGCCCCGCGAGGGCTCGCGGAACCCGGTCCGTGGCGGTGACGAAGATGCCGGGCACCTGCCCCGCCGGGCCGCACAGATGCGGCTCGGCGATCTGCAGGACGAACCCGGCCGCTACCGCCGCGTCGAAGGCGTTGCCGCCGTCTTCCAGCACCGCCATGCCGGTGGCCGAGGCCAGCCAGTGCGTCGATGCCACCATGCCGTGGGTGCCGGCCAGTTCCGGCCTGGTCGTGAACACCCGGCCGATACTACGCGTTGCTAACTACTTTTTCAGTCCCAGAAGTTGAAGAGCGCTTCGCCGAGATTGCCGGGCCGCCAGTATCTGGCTTCACGATCGTTCACCCAAGGGGGTGCCGAGAGGTCGATCGGTGCGTCGAGTTCAGCCCGCGTGTACAACCGGTGCCCGGGAAGAAGTTCTCCCAGAACGGCCAGCAGCCCTGGCTCGTCGACGAAGGTGATCGATCCGTAGCCGACAGGTGCTTCAGCGATGCCGAGGATCTCGTGTCTTCCGGCCTCGTCCCACTCCTGCGTCCACAACACCGCGGCGGTCCGGTGGCGATAAGCGATCTCGGCTTGGTCGAAGTTCCCCGGCACCAACCGGGTGACCTGGCCGCGTGTCCGCCGAGCCGCCTCGTAGCAAGCTCGGCGAAACTCCCTCAGATCGTTCACCCACCGAAATTAGCGCTGAGCGGCGACCGGGGCGTCATAGTTTTCGAGCGTCGCCGCGTTCGCCGCGCGCGAGGTGATCCAGGTGAACACCTTGGTCATCGGCTTCGAACCCAGCACCCGGTAGAGGAAGTTCCGGTAGCCGACCATGAACCGCGTCTTCGGCGCGAGGAACGTGCCGATCCCGGCCGCCTGCTTCTGCGAAACCTTCACCGGGCCGCGCAGTTTCTCTTCGTAGCGCGCGAAAGCGACTTCGTGATCGCCACGCGCGGCGGCGAGTTCCCCGGCCAGGACGTACGCGCCCATCATCGCGAGCCCGGTGCCCGAACCGCCCGGACCGGCGCACCAGGCCGCGTCACCGAGCAGCACGACCCGGCCCTGTGACCACTTGTCGAGGTGGATCTGGCTGAGCGAGTCGAAGTACAGCGCGGCGGCGTCGCCGAGGCCTTCCAGCAGCGCCGGCACTTCCCAGCCGAAGTCGGCGTAGCGCTCGACAACGGCCTTCTTCTGCGCTTCGACGTCGCGGCGATTCACTTCGATGGACTCCGACGTGAAGACCAGGCTGACGTTGAGGGCCGAGCCGTCGCGACCGCTGGCGGCCATCACGGTCCGGCCGGGGACGCTGCAGATCAGGCCCAGGTGATCGAGGCCGAGGTGATTGGGCACGGTGAAGCCCGCGGTGTGGAAGCCGAGGTCGGTGCGGAACCGCTCTTCGTCGCCGAAGGCAAGCCGCCGGACGCCCGAGTGCAGCCCGTCCGCGCCGACGACCAGGTCGAACTTGCGCGACTCGCCCTGAGCGAAGCTGACCTCCACGCCGGCCGAGAGCTCGTCCAGGCCGGTGATCCAGTCGCCGAAGACGTACTCGACGTCGTCCTTCGTGTGCTCGTAGAGGATGCGCGTCAGGTCTCCGCGCTCGATCTCGACCTCGCCGCTGAAGAACACCGACGGCATCTCGGCGACCTTCCTGCCCCGCGGATCGACGATGACCTGCGCACCCATCGCGGTTTCCTTCGCGCGGATGTCTTCGAGGATCCCCATGCGCTTCAGCAGGGTCATCTGCTCGCCGCGGAAGTCGACCGCGCTGCCGCCTTCGCGCAGGGCCGGGGCGCGCTCGACGACTGTCGGCGCGAAGCCGCGCTCACGCAGCCAGAAGGCGAGGGCCGGGCCCGCGATGCCGGCGCCGGAGATCAGAACGGTGGTCGTCATGGCTGCTCCCTGGGGTTCGTGGTGACAGGAAGGACCGTACGGCAGATTTGCACGCTTGGTCAAGCCGCTTGGTTAAACCAAGCGGATAAACCGCGTGGTCTAGGATCCCGGGTATGGGTAATCGCGAGGACCTGATGGCGGGCGCCATCCAGTGCTTGAAGGAAAAAGGCTGGTCACGCACGACGGTGCGGGACATCGCGACGGCGGCCGGGGTCAGCCACGCGGCGATCGGCTACCACTTCGGTTCACGCGAAACCTTGCTGCTGACGGCGTTCTCGCAGGCGATGGACAACTGGGGCAACGAGATCCAGGTGGAGATGCGCAACGCCGTCGACCCCGACGCTCCGGCGGCCGAGCAGTACCGGGCCTCGTGGCGCGCGATGATCGACTCCTACGGGCGCAACCGGCAGCTGTGGCTTGCCTCGATCGAGGCGTTCGTGCAGTCCGAACATCATCCTGAACTGCGGAAACAACTCGCCGCGGCGCAGCGCGAGGGCCGCCGGGGCATGGCGGCGGGCGTCCTCGGGATCGACGAGGACAACCTCACCGAGTCCGATGAGCGCCGGATCGGCGCGGTGGCCACAGCGCTGAACTCGGGCATCATGCTGCAGCACATGCTGGACCCGGAAAACGCTCCGACGGCCGAGGAAGTCGTGGACGGGCTGCTGACGCTCGTCTCCCTGGTGTCATGAAAGGGTCGTTCAGGACAAATTTCGTCCTGAACGACCCTTTCATGACACCCGCGGGAGGCAGGTGGGTCAGGAGACGGCGACCTTCCGCCGCAGCGCCGCCCGCGGCCGCCCGACGCCCTGCCACGACAGGCCGGCGTCCAGGATCCGTTGCGGCTCCAGGAGATTGCGGGTGTCGACGACCGAGTCGCCGTCCATCTGCTCGGCCATGTAGGCCCAGTCGAGGCGCTTGAACTCGTCCCATTCCGTCAGCACGACGACGGCGTCGGCCGCCTTCGCGACCTGGTACGGGTCGTCGACCACGGTCATCCCGGCGAGCTGGCCGCCGACGGCCGGGTCGTAGGCGGTCAGTTCCGCGCCGAGCGCGCCCAGCACGGAAGCGACCGCGAGGGCGGGCGAGTCGCGCAGGTCGTTCGTCCCGGCCTTGAACGCCAGCCCGAGGACGCCGATGCGCGAACCGGCCAGCGTGCCGCCGACAGCGCCGGCGATCTTCGCGACGATGCGGTCCCGCTGCGCGATGTTCTCCTCGATCGCCGAGGTGAGCAGCGTGAAGTCGTACTGCACCGACTCCGCGACCCGGACCAGCGCGCTGGTGTCCTTCGGCAGGCACGAGCCGCCCCAGCCGGGGCCGGGTTTGAGGAACGAGCGGCCGATGCGCCGGTCGTAGCCCATGCCTTCGGTGACCAGGTCGATGTCCGCGCCGAGGCGTTCGCACAGTTCGGCGATCGAGTTCACATAGGACAGTTTCATCGCGAGGAAGCAGTTCGCCGCGTACTTCACCAGCTCCGCGCTGGCCGCGTCGGCGACGACGACCGGGGCGGCGAGGTCGGCGTAGAGGTCGCCGACCCAGCGGGCGGCGGCGACGTCGTCCGAACCGACGACGATCCTGTCGGGGCCGAGGAAGTCCTCGACCGCGGTGCCCTCGCGCAGGAACTCCGGATTCGACACGACAGGTACGTCCGTGCGGCCGAGCATCGCCTGGATGCGCTTCGACGTCCCCACCGGCACGGTCGACTTGGTGATCAGCGCGCAACCCGCGGGGATGACGTCGCCGATCTCGTTCGTCACGGCCTCGACGGCCCACAGGTCCGCCGAGCCGCCCGCGCCCATCGGCGTCGGCACACAGAGGAAAACAGCCTCAGCGTCACGGACGGCATCGCGCGCGCCCACCACGAAATTGAGTCTCCCGCTGGTCAGCCCCCTCGCCACCAGCTCGGACAATCCCGGCTCCAGGATGTCCACCCGTCCGGCGGAGAGCCTTGCGACCTTCGCCCTGTCGACATCGACGCAAGTGACTCGATGCCCCAGGCCGGCCAGGCAGGCCCCCGTGGTCAATCCGACGTAACCGGTCCCCACCACCACGATCCGAGCAGCGCTCATGCTGCTGAAGGTGACAGCCGGAGTTGACCTCCGAGCTAACGGAATGCTTCAGGCCCGCATACTCCTCGCGACATGCTGCGCACCGACGTGAGCCAACACACGCGCTACCTCGATGCGAACGAGCGTTAACCTGGACGCGGTTGTCGACGAAAGGGAGAACATGCAGATCACCGATACCGCGGCGCTCGTCACGGGCGGCGCGTCCGGGCTCGGCGGCGCGACCGCGAAGGCGCTCGCGGCGAAGGGCGCGCGGGTCTTCGCGCTGGATCTCGCCGGTGCCATCGCCAACGCCGAGCAGATCGACGGCATCACCTACGTCGAGGCCGACGTGACCGATCCGGAGCAGGTGCGGGCCGCCGTCGCGACCGCCGCCGAGTCCGGGGTGCCGCTGCGGACCGTGGTGAACTGCGCCGGGATCGGGCCGTCCGCGCGGATCCTTTCGAAGAAGGGCACGCACGACCTCGCCCTGTACGCGAAGGTCGTCCAGATCAACCTGATCGGCTCGTTCAACGTGCTGACGCTGGCCTCCGAGGCCATCGCCAAGACGGAACCGCTGGCCGACAACGCGCGCGGCGTCATCATCAACACCGCGTCGATCGCGGCCTTCGACGGCCAGATCGGGCAGGTGGCGTACTCGTCGTCCAAGGGCGGCATCGTCGGGATGACCCTGCCCGCCGCGCGCGACCTGGCGTCGCACGGGATCCGGGTGCTGACCATCGCGCCGGGCATCGTCGACACCCCGATGCTGGCGACCGTGAGCGACGAGTTCCGCGCCTCGCTGGCCGAAGGCGTCCCGTTCCCGAAGCGGCTCGCGCGGCCGGACGAGTACGCGCAGCTCGCGCTGTCGCTGATCGACCACGACTACCTGAACGGCGAGGTCGTCCGGATGGACGGCTCGCTGCGCATGGCCCCTCGCTGAGCCGTCCCCGCGCGCTATGAAAGGTCCTTTCCTTGCGAAATTTGCAAGGAAAGGACCTTTCATAGCGTTTACGGACGGGTGAGGCGGACGTCCAGGCCGATGCCCGCTGTGGTGACCTCACAGGTCCGGAAAGCGGTTTCGGCGACCAGGCCACCGAAGCCGACCGGCGTGTACGCGCGCCGCCGGAGCTGGCCGAGCGCCTGCCGCACACCGAGCGCCGCGAGTTTCCCGAGCTTCATGCTCTCGACCTCGCGCACGATGTCGCCATCGGTCGCGTCGCGGTTCATGTCCTGCACCACGGCCGTGCCGCCCGGACGCAGCACACGGTACATCTCGTCGAGCGACTTCACCGGCCACACGAAGTTCTTGAACGCGGCCTGGCAGACGACGAGGTCGAACGACTCGTCGTCGAACGGCATCCCCGCGACATCACCCTCGCGAAACGATGCCTCGACGCCTTTTGTTCGCGCGTACTCGCTCGCGATCTCGACGAACGTCGGCGCGACGTCGAGGCCGGTGACGGAGAACCCGAGCCTCGCCAGTTCGACGGCGAAGTAGCCGGGGCCGAAGGCGACCTCGAGGATCTTCGCGCCTCCCGGCAGGTCCGCGGTGAGTTCGCGGGCCTGCTTCCGCCAATTTTCGATCTGCGGTTCGGTGCCGCGCTGCCGGGCGTAGTTCCGCGCCAGCGCACCGCCCATCTCCGGGACGAGCTTGAACCGTTTTCTGTCCTTGATGTTCGACATGGTCACTCCAGGGTTGTCCGCCCGGAGCCCGGCTATCCTCAAGATGCTGTCTCGTGGCCGGGTTCCGGTGCGGGATCGTCGCCCCGGTGAGGTGCTGCAACACCTCGTCGGGGCTCTTTCAGTCGGTGGTGCTCCCCCTTTCGACGAGCTCGGCCACTTCGGCCGGCAGCTCTCCGGTCTCGTGGAAGGTCCGCCATTCGGCGAGACCGGGCATCGAGCCGGAAGTCAGTTCCCCGAGGATCGAGCGGACCCATTCGGCCTCCGCCGCCCGGATCGCCAGGTGGTATTCGATCTCGAGCAGCACCAGCCGCGGTACCTCTTCGAGGAGTCGCGCGAGTTCCGCCCTGGTCGAGGCGATTTCGTCGTCCAGCGCCGCCAGCCGGGTCCGGAACAGGGCGATCACCTCGTCCGGGCCGAGCCACATCATCACCGACAGGCCCGCCACGAACTTCGGCTCCTCGGGCGCGAGCCCGGCGAGGAGTTCGCGCAGCCAGTCGAGCATTTCGTCACGGCCGGCGTCGGTGATCCGGTACACCGTGCGCTCCGGGCGGGCGCCGTCGCGGTTGCTCTCGACGGCCTCGATCAGACCGTGTTTCCGCAGGTTGCCGACGACCGTGTACAGCGAACCCCATTTGATCCCCATGTCACGGTCCTTGCCGCGGCTCTTCAGGATCGAGGCCATTTCGTACGGGTGCATCGGGCGTTCGCTCAGCGTCGACAGGATCGCCAGCGCCAGCAGGTTCCCGACTTTCCGCCGCTTCACCGTGCCTCCTCGCCTACGAGTACTCGTGGACGAGTATCCGCAGAAGCGTGAGTGATCGCAAGTCTCTTAGCGAGTGAGAGAGATCAGAGGTCGTTCATGTACGGCACGGTCTGCGCGTGGTCGGTCATCCAGTTCCGCAGCGCGTGCGTCGCCAGGACGTCGTCCTCGTTGTAGCGCAGCAGACGCTCCCGCTGGGCGTCGTCCGGGATGCCGCCGTCCATGCCGACCGCGTCGCGGTACCAGCTCATCGACGCCTCGCCGCCGGCTTCCGGATCGCGCCAGGCGAAACCGGCGACCGGGGCGATGACCTTGAGCCCCTTGCCTTGGGAGCACAGGAACTGGTCGGTGACGCTGCGGAAGAGGTCGATCCATTCCTCGGAGTCCACAAAGGACGCGATCTCGGCCTTGGCAGGCACGCCGGGGTACTCGCCGAACCGGCCGGCGGAACCGAAGAGCCAGCGGTTCTCGGCGAGCGCGTTGTAGCAGTAGGCGCGGAAGGTCAGGCCCGCGGCGAGCGTGCGCTCGCGGACGTCGGTGAACCAGGCCCAGAACTCCGCGAACGACCGGGCCTCGTCCGCGGTCGGCAACGGCTCCCACGTCGCGAAGGCCCGGTAGCCCCGCTCCACCCCGATGTCGGCGCCGGTCAGCAGCGAACCCCACAGGTACGCGCCGGAATCCCCGAAGCTCTCCATGTCGACGTCGACCTCGACGTCGCCGCGCGAGACCTCGACGCGGTCGACCTTGCGCACCATCGTGAGATCGGCGAGCCAGGCGCGCGCGAGGATGATCGCGTCGGCGAAGGTGCCTCCGGTCCAGTTCATCGGCGGGGGCTCGTCGGCCGGGTCGAGCGCGGCCAGCTTGTCCACTGTGGACACCCCGGCGCGGCGGAGTTCCATCGCGTCCTCGCCGCGGACGACCAGGCTGACGTCGCGGGTTTCGGTGAGCACGACCTCGCACGTCGGCCACCAGGGGCAGCGACGGCATTCGAGGACGCGGGACGGTTCGGCGAGCGGCTCTTCGTCTTCGGCGGCCGCGCTGGCGATGGCGAGCCTGTCGACGAAGCGGCTCTGGTACTCCGTCAGCGCGCTCCGCCCGCCTGGCCAGGTGCCCGCGGACAGGTCGTGCCAGACGACGACGTCCGCGTCGAGTCCGATGACGCCGCCGAGGGCACGGTGCCCTTCGTGTTTCCCGAGCGCTTCGAGCATCCGATAGAGGTGCGCGAGCCGCATCTGGTCCCGCGGCTGCGAGCGGACCTTCCGCGCCGGATCGGGCAGCCGGTTCGCCGGGTCGAGATCGGTCATCACCGTGGTCGTCGCTCCCGCGCCGCGATCGGTGATGCGGTGCCGCACGACCAGCACCGGCACGTATCCGGCGCCGGTGTGGACCAGGAGTTCGGAGCCGCCACGGCGGTGACCGGCGCGATCCACCGGGAGCAGCGCGCCCCAGATGTAGCGCGCTTCGGCGGCGAAGGCCTCTTCGGTGAGCTGCACGCGCTCGGCGGCAGGGAGGTCTCGGGCGATCTTGACCCAGCCCGCGTCGGGGCCTGTCGCGTCCATGAGCCGCTGCACGATCGCGTCGCGATGCGCTGACGCGTCGGCGATCCGCTGCTGCGCGGCGGGGTCGGGCGGGGCGAGCGGGACCTCGCGCATCGCCGGATCGTGTTCGAGGTGCACGCGACGCCGGCAGCGGCTCACCGCTCCCGCGTCCAGTAGCACCTCGTTACTCACAGACAACACTCTAGAAGGCGACCGGCAAGCCGACATGCCCGCCACTTCGGGGACCAGTAAGTTCGACTGTGACACAGCGTGGGAGGTGCCATGGCGCGCAAGGCCAAAGCCATCGAGGGCGAAGGCAGGATCACCCCGAAGAAGGCGAAAAACGCCGTCGCGGTGGCCAAAGTGCTCGGTCCGGCCGTACTGCCGGTGATCGCGCCGTACGCCGTTCGAGCGGCGGGCGCCGCGCGAGAGCTATACGACCGTTATCAGGCGAAGAAGCTCGGCGTCGCCGTCGACCAGCTCGGCGAGTTCAGCGGACGCGGTGCCGCGCTGCACGCGCGGATCGCCGGGCTGACGCAGGGGCTCGCGGAGCTGAAGAGGTCCGCGAAGGCGACAGACGCCGACGCGGCCTTCGCGAAGGACACTCAGGGGACGCTGGAGCAGCTTTCGGCGACCGTCCGCGCTTCGGAGCGGATGCCGGCCGCGCGGCGGAAGGCGGCGCACCGGGCCGTGGCCGGGGAGCTGGACCAGCTGGAGGGCAAACTGCTGCACCGCCTGGGCATCTAAGCGCGGCTTCGGCGACTTACGGATGCAATGAAGGGGACTTTCATTGCAAATTTTGCAATGAAAGTCCCCTTCATTGCACGCCCGGGGGCTCCAAGCGGGCAGGGACGGCGGCGAACTCAGCCGAGAGGTCTCCCCAAGGGCGCCCCGCGCCCGACGGAGACTTCACCCGTCGAGCGCCCTCTTTCGGGCCGAAGGCCCACGGAAACGTGATGAAGGGGCGCCTCCGCACCCACCGTGAGGTGGAAGCGGAACGACGCCCCTTCGGCACGTTTCCGTCAGCGCTCGACAGATCTAGCTGATAAAACCCTTCTTTTTCATCCACTCGTAAGCGACTTCGCCCTGGTCACGGCCGTCGACGTCGACCTGTTTGCACAGTTCGATCATCTGCTGGTTGTCCAGGGCCGCGCCGACGGCTTCCAGCGGTCCGCGGAGTTCCGGGTGCTGGTTCAGGAATTCGGTTCGCAGCGTAGGCACGGCGTTGTACTGCGGGAACGCCTTCTTGTCGTCTTCGAGGACGCGCAGGTTGAGTCCGGCGATCCGGCCGTCGGTGGTGAAGATCTCGCCGATCGGGCAGGTCCCGCTCGCCACGGCCGAGTAGATCGTGCCGATGCCGAAGTTCTTGATCACCGGGTTCTGGAACCCGTACGCCCGCACGGCGGCGGGGAAACCGTCCTGGCGGCTGGTGAATTCGGTCTCCAGGCAGAACACGTTCTGGTCTTGCTTCTGCTTGAGGAACGCCGCCAGGTCGGACGTCGTCTTCAGGTTGTTCGCCGCGCCGTAGGCCTCGGTGACCGCGAAGGCGTATTGGTCGTTGAGCGGCGAGTAGTTCAGCCAGGTGACGCCGAACTTCGCCTCGTCGGCCGTCTTCGTGGCTTCGTACTGGGCCTGTTCCCCGCCGGGTACGGGGAGTTCGTTGCCCTGGTAGTTGATCCAGCCGGTGCCGGTGTATTCCCAGGTGACGTCGGTCTGGCCGGCGAGCAGTGCCTGCCGCGACGAGTTGGAGCCCTTGATGTCGGTCAGGTCGACGACGTCCGCGCCCGCCGCGGAAAGCGCCATTTCGGCCATGTAGCCCAGGATGATGTTCTCGGTGAAGTCCTTCGATCCCACCGTCACCTTGAGGCCCTTGAGGGATTCGATGGGCTTGATCGAACCGGGTTCGATCTTGTACGGCAGCGCGGTGTTGACCTCGAGCCCGCACGCGGAAAGCGTGCCGCACAACAGGACCGCGCCGAGGATCGCTTTCAATCGCATGTCAGCGCAGTCCCTTCGGTCCGAAGAACTGTTCCGCCACCGCGCCCAGCCAGTCCACCAGCAGCGCCAGTGCGACGGCGAGCACCGAGCCGGTGATCAGCACCTTCGTCAGGTTGAGCTTGTAGCCGGTGTCGATGAGCAGGCCGAAACCGCCGGCGTTGACGAACATGCCGAACGTCGCCGTGCCGACGGCCAGCACCAGCGAGGTCCGCAGGCCCGCCAGGATCAGCGGGACGGCCAGCGGGAGCTCGACCCGCCACAGCACACCGGAGGCCGACATGCCGATGCCGCGGCCCGCGTCGATCAGCGAGGGGTCGACCTGTTGCAGGCCGACCATCGTGTTCCGCAGCACCGGAAGCAGCGAGTAGAACGCCAGCGGCAGCGCCGCGACCCACAGTCCGCCGGTCGCGCCGGTGACGATGAACCACAGCACCAGCACACCGAGCGCGGGCGCGGCCTGGCCGATGTTCGCGACCGCCAGGAAGACCGGCGCCGCCCATTTCGCCCAGGGCCGGGTGACGAGCACGCCGAGCGGCACCGCCACGACCACCACGATCGCGGTGACCACGATGGTCATCGCCAGGTGGTCGCGCAGGGCGGTGAACAGCCCGGAGGCGTTGAGGGTCGCTTTCTCCGTCGCGGTCAGGTCACTGGCGAAAACCCAGATCAGCACCCCGGCGACGATCAGCAGTACCACCGCGGGCTGGGCGAACAGCCGGACCCGCTCGGCACTTCTCGACGAGGATTCGGTGGAGAACCCGGTATCGACGGCCGTCATGCGGTCACACCTTCCGCCGGGTTGTCGTCCGAGTGCTCCTCGCGCAGCTGCTGGATCGTCGAGATGACGGTGTCGAGCTCGATCGTCCCGGCGTACTCGCCGCGGGCGCCGGTCACCGGGACGCTGCCGCCCTCGGCGAGCATGGCTTCGAGCGCGTCCTGCAGCGTCGACTGGAGGCTGACCGAGTCGCGCAGCGGCTTGCCCGCGGCGGCCAGCGACGTCGCCTTGGTCAGCTCGCGGACGTGCACCCACCGCATCGGACGGCGGCGCTGGTCGAGCACCAGTACGAAGTGCTTGCGCTGCTGGGTCAGCTTTTCGCGGACGTCCGACGGCGATTCGCTGACCATCGCCGTCAGGGCGTCCTGCTTCAGCTCGACGTCGCGGACCCGCAGCAGCGTCAGCTGCTTCAGCGAGGCACCGGCGCCGACGAAACCGGCGACCGTGTCGTCGGCGGGGTTCGCGAGGATCGCGTCCGGGGTGTCGTACTGGAGGATCCTCGACTGGTTCCCGAGCACCGCGATCTTGTCGCCGAGCTTCACGGCCTCGTCGAAGTCGTGGGTGACGAAGACGATCGTCTTCTTCAGCTCGGTCTGCAGCCGCAGCAGTTCGTCCTGCAGGTTGCCCCGGGTGATCGGGTCGACCGCGCCGAACGGCTCGTCCATCAGCAGCACCGGCGGGTCGGCCGCGAGCGCCCGCGCGACGCCGACGCGCTGCTGCTGTCCACCGGACAGCTGACGCGGGAAGCGGTCGCGGAAGTCGGCCGGGTCGAGCCCGACCAGGTCCATCATCTCCTCGACCCGGTCGTTGACCTTCTTCTTGTCCCAGCCGAGCAGGCCGGGCACCACCGCGATGTTCTGCGAGACGGTGAAGTGCGGGAAGAGGCCGGCCTGCTGGATCGCGTAGCCGATGCGACGGCGAAGGGTGTCGACGTCGAGCTTCAGCGCGTCGTCGCCGCCGATGGTGATGCGGCCCGACGTCGGCTCGATCAGCCGGTTGATCATCCGCATGGTCGTGGTCTTGCCGCAGCCGGACGGGCCGACGAAGACCACGATCTTGCCCGCGGGCACCACCATCGAGAAGTCGTCGACCGCAGGCTCACGGGTGCCGGGGTAGCGCTTCGTGACGTTCTCCAGCTCGATTTCGACGCCGGATACGGTTTCAGGAGACTCAGCCACGGACACCCCTAGAGACGGTCAAACGGTTGATCAGGACGTAAACGGCGTCGAGGACCAGCGCGAGGACGACCACGCCGAGCGTCCCGGTCAGTGCCTGGTTCAGGGAGTTCGTGCTCCCCGCGTTGGTGAGGCCGGAGAAGACCTCCGAGCCGAGGCCGGGACCCTTCGCGTAGGCCGCGATGACCGCGATGCCCATGAGCATCTGCGTCGCGACCCGCATGCCGGCGAGGATCGCGGGCCAGGCGAGCCGCAGCTCCACCCTGGTCAGCACGCCGAACCGGCTCATGCCGATACCGCGTGCCGCGTCACTGACCGAGGGATCGACGCCGCCCAGCCCGACGATCGTGTTCCGCACGATCGGCAGCAGCGCGTAGAGCACGAGGGCGATGACAGTGGTGTTCGCCCCCAGGCCGAACACCGGGATGAGGAGGCCCAGGAGGGCGAAGGAGGGGACGGTGAGGATCGTGCTCGCCAGCGCCGTGGCCACGGCCGACCCGACCGGGCTGCGGTAGACGGCGACGCCGATCACCACGCCGAGCACGGCGGCGATGATCGTGCACTGCACGACCGCGCTGACATGGAGGAGCCCTTGGAGGGCGAGTCTGTCCCACCGATCCGAGATGTACTCGAAGAGATTCATCGCGTGCTGGTTCTCCCGCCGCCTCTGGGTGAGACTCCTCACCCATTCGGAGTAGCTGTATCGGGAGCCTGACTACCCAGAACGCTCGCGGCCAAACCCCTGTTTACCGCCTTGTGTCCTGCAAACGTTCCCCATTCGGCCTAAATGGGCAAACGCACGCGCCGCCCCGGTGGTGTCTTTTTCACTACTCAACAGCCGGGAGGACGTCGACCGCTCGGCGGTACGTCGAATACTCTTCACCCGTGAGTAAGGGCAGCCATCACCGAAGCGCGCTACGCGCCGTACGTGGTGGCTTGCTCGGCGTGAGCTCCGCGGCGCTGGCTGTGACCGCTCACGTGATCGGGGACGGCGAAGTACCCGATACGGCGATGACGTTGTTGCTCACCGTGTTGATCGGCTGGAACGCCGCCGCGCTCGCTTCGAAGGCCCGCGGGCCGCTGGCCACGGTCGTCGACCTCGGCGCCGGTCAGGTCGTGATGCACCTCGTGCTCAGCTCGCTGAGCAGCCACGAGCTCATGCATGACGAACCGGCGCCCGTCTCGGGCGGACTCGCGATGACCGTCGCGCACGTCGTCGCGACGCTGGTCACCGCGTTGCTGCTGGCCAAGGCCGACGGACTGCTGCTCGGCGTCCTGGCCTGCCTGCGCGCGCTGGTCCCGTTCATCCTCAACGCGCTCCCGGTACCCGCCGCGATGGCGTCCCCGGTACTCGCCCGTCCGGCGGGCCCCGGCCACCTCGTCCGCGTGGACCTGCGCCGGGTCCACGGCAGGCGCGGCCCGCCGCTGTTCTCCTGAACCCCAGATCGTCCCCCAGTAATCCGGCGAGGTCCCCGAACCCGCCGTCTTGACCACTTCAGGAGTTCCCGTGTCCAAGCACGTCTTCAAGCGCGCCGGTTTCCTCGCGGCCGCCATCGGCGCCGCCGGTCTGCTGTCCGCCGGGGTCGCCTCGGCCCACGTCACCGCCAATGTCTACGGCCCCCAGCCGGCGAAGGGCGGCTACGGGTCGATCTTCTTCCGCGTCCCCAACGAGGAGAAGGACGCCGGCACCATCAAGGTCGAGATCACCGTCAAGCCCGAGTACGCGCTCAGTTCCGTGCGGGCCAAGCCGCTTCCCGGCTGGAAGGCCGAGGTCGTCAAGTCCAAGCTGCCCGCACCGGTGACCACCGACTCCGGCACGCAGATCACCGAGGCCGTCACCAAGGTCTCCTGGACCGCGGAGCCCGGCACCAAGATCGCCGCCGGGTCGACCGAGTTCCAGGAGTTCCAGATCAGCGCGGGCAAGCTCCCGACCAACGTCGACGCGATCGAGTTCCCGGCCACCCAGACCTACGAGAACGGCAAGGTCGTCGAGTGGAACCAGCCGACCCCGGCCTCCGGTGAAGAGCCCGAGCACCCCGCGCCGAGCGTGAAGCTCGCCGAGAAGAGCGGTGACGGGCACGGCGGCGGCCACGGCACCGACACGAAGGCCACCGAGGAATCCCACGCTTCGTCCTCGTCGTCCGACAACACCGCCCGCTGGCTCGGCGGCGCCGGTCTGGTCGTCGGCGCGCTCGGCCTCGGCGTCGGCGCCGGTGCCACCCTGCGCGCCCGCCGCGCCACCGCTTCCGCCAAGACCGGCAACACCGAGGGAACCGAGTAAATGCGTAAAGCGATCGTCGCGCTGGCGATCACCGGGGTGGCGTGGCTCGCCACCGCCACCCCGGCGCTGGCGCACAACGTCCTGATCTCCTCGGACCCGGCGAAGGGCGCTTCCGTCGCCGCCGGGCCCGCGAAGATCACGCTCACGTTCGACCAGTACGTCCAGAACGCGAACGTCAACCAGATCGCGGTCACCGGACCGGGCGGCGGCCAGTGGGCCGAGGGCCAGGTCGAGGTCCGCGACAGCGCCGTGAGCGTGCCGCTGCGGCCGCTCGGCCCGGCGGGCGAATACAAGATCGGCTACCGGATCCTGTCCGCGGACGGGCACGCGGTGACCGGCGAGGTGCCGTTCACCCTCACCGCCGCGGGCACCGGCACGCCGGCGAGCGCCGACGCCGCGCGTGGCAGCGGCGGCCAGGCCGAGACGACACCGGCGACCGGCGGCGAAGGCTCGTCCGGGGTGCCGATCTGGGTGTGGATCGCGGGAGCCGTCGTGCTGCTCGCCGTCGGACTGACCGTCGCACTGCGCACCGGCGCCGGTGACAAGGAGAAGAGCGGCTCATGACCCAGGCCGAGACCACCTCGCGCGCCCGCGTCGCCGTCCTGTTCTGCGTGGTGACCGCGGGCCTCGTCGGCGCCCTGATCGGCGTCGCGCTGACGGCCACCGCCCCGGTGCCCGGGGTCGCGCAGGTCAGCGAGGTGGTCTCGGTCTCCATCCCGATCGTGCGGGTGCTGCTGGACATCTCGGCGGTCGCCACGATCGGGCTGGCGCTCCTTTCGGTACTGGTCGGCTACGACCGGCCGAAGCTTTCCGAGCCGATCATGCGGCTCGCGCGGCCCGCGAGCGTCGCGGCCGCGCTGGTCTGGGCGACCACCGCGCTCGTCGCGCTGATCCTGCAGACCGCCGAATACCGGCCGGGTTCCAGCACGCTGTCGCTGTCCGACGTCGGGAGCTACATCGCCGACGTCGGCGCGGGGAAGGCGCTGCTGATCGTCGCGGTGCTGGCCCTGCTCCACGCGGGACTCGGCATCCTCGCGCTGAAGCACGGCGAGAAGGTGCCCGCCGAGGTCCGCGTCGGGCTGGGGCTGTTCGCGCTGCTGCCGCTGCCGGTCACCGGGCACGCGTCGAACTGGAACTACCACGACTACACGATGATCTCGATGGAGCTGCACGTCATGAGCGCCGTCGCCTGGACAGGCGGGCTCGGCGCGATGACGGTGCTGCTCGTCGGGAACCGGACTCTGCTGGCACACGCGCTGCCGCGGTTCTCGAAACTGGCGACGCTGTGCCTGATCCTCGGTGCGGCGACCGGCCTGTTCAACGGGCTGATCGAGATCTCGCTCAACCCGTCGCTCGGGTTCTGGGAAGGCGTCTTCACCACGCCGTACGGGCAACTGGTGCTGCTCAAGCTGCTGTGCACCGGAGTGATCGCGAGCCTCGGCGCGTACACGCGCTGGAAGCTGATGCCGCAGATCATCCGGCACAACCGCACGGCGCTGGCCGCGTGGGCGACGCTGGAGCTGACCGTGATGGGGCTGGCGTTCGGATTCGCCGTCGTCCTCACGCGAGCCCCGGTCGTCCCGACGACCTAGTTTTCGACCGCGTACCGCAGGAGCACCACGCCGTTCCGGAACGCGGTCGCCTCGACCGGCTTGAGGTCCAGCCGCTCCTGGAAAAGGCGCGTTCCCTTGCCGCGCGACACCGGGCAGACCATCATCCGGACCTCGTCGACTACGCCGGCGTCCAGCATCGACCGCATGAGCGTCAGGCTCCCCCACAGCCAGAGGTCCTTGCCGCCCCGCTGCTTGAGCTCCCGGATGGTGGCGGCCGGGTCGCTGGTCACCGTCGCGGCGGAAAAGTCGCCCCAGGGGGCGTCGTCCAGCTTCGACGAGGCGACGAACTTGGTGAGGTTGTTGACCTTCTCGCCGTACTCGCCCTGCTCTTCGGCGTTGGGCCAGTAGTCCTTGGACATGGCGTAGGTGTTCGCGCCGAGGATCATCGTGTCGACCGAGTCGATGAACCCCATCACGCTTTCCTTGAACGCGGGCTCGGTCTTCTCGGAGAACGGTTCCCCCGGCACGAAGCTGAGTCCGCCATCTTCCTCCGCGACGATGTTGTCGGCGGTGACCCACTGCTGGACGATGAGCTTGCGCATGGCTTGTCCTCCCTGTTTCGCGGCCACTCCGGCCGCGACTGACCCAGGGACGAAGCCGTCGCGACGTTCTCGACATCCCGGCGACAATCTTTTCCAGCTGTTACCGACCTTGCTCCAAACGGCCGCATTTGGCCGGTTTCACTGTCCTGTCAGGACCTTCACCGGGATGCTCTACGCGATCGCTGGGGTTAACCCGAAGAGGGGACAGTGGATGGGCAGCCCGTTGCCGGGTGACAGTGAAGTGAGCACGCCGCAGGTACCGCGCCAGCGATCGGCGGTCCGGCTCACCAGGCAGGTGAGTTCGGGGCCGCGTCAGCTTCCGCCCGCGCCCGCGCACTTCACCAACCGCACGGCCGAACTCACCCTGCTCGATGAGCTGCTGACCCGGGAAGACGCCGACGGGCCGTCGGTGCACCTGATCAGCGGCCAGGGCGGGATCGGGAAGACGGCGCTGGCCACCGCGTGGGGCCGTCACCTCGCCGACCGGTTCCCCGACGGGCACCTCTGGACGGATCTCGGCGGGTTCAGCACCAACGGCCCGCTCTCCGCGGCCGAAGCGCTCGGCCGGTTCCTCCGGGCGCTCGGCGTCCCGCCGGAGGGGCTGCCCGCGAGCGTCGAAGAACTCACCGCCCTGTACCGCACGACGACCGCCGAGCGGCCCCTGCTCGTGCTGCTCGACAACGCGGCGTCGACCGATCAGGTGCTGCCACTGCTGCCCGCCGGCCCGGGCAGCCTGGTGATCGTGACTTCGAGGCGCCGTCTGGGCAGGCTCCAGACCGAACATCGCGCGAAGCTGATCGAGCTGTCCCCCTTCGGTTCGGCACACAGCGCCGAACTGCTGGGCCGCGCCGTCGGCGCCGAGCGGGTCGGCGCCGAAGCCGACCAGGCACGCGCCATCGCCGACCTGTGCGGCGGCCTGCCGATCGCCCTCACCACGGTCAGCGCCAAGCTGGCGGGGCGCCCGAAAATGTCGCTGGAGAAGATCGCCACCGAGCTGGGGAAGGAATATCGTCGACTGGCCACGCTCTCGACGAAAGAGGCGCAATCGGTGGAAGCCAGCTTCAACCTGTCCTACGACGAACTCCCCTCGGACGCGGCCGCGCTGTACGCGGCGCTCGGGCTCCACCCCGGGCCCGACTTCGGCGTCGGCGTGGCGGCCGCGTCGATCGCCGTCCGCCCCGAGGTCGCCGACGACCTGCTGGACCAGCTCGTCGACGTCGGGCTGCTGATCGACCGCGGCGACGACCGGTACACCTTCCACGACCTCGCGCGGCTGCACGCCAAGGAGAAGACGGCGGGCAACGAGTACGACCGTGACATCGCCCTGCGCCGCATGCTCGAGTGGTACCTCTTCACGGCGTCGGCGACCACGGGCCTGACCGTCCCCGACCAGGATCCGATCCCGTACCGCTACGAGTACCGGCCGGCGGCGCCGCTTTCGTTCGCTTCGTCCGACGAGGAACTCGCCTGGCTCGAACTGGAGCGCGAGAACCTCATCGCCGCGATCGAGGCCGCCGAGACGTGGCAGCTGCCCGAGCTCGGCTGGCAGCTCGCCGCCGCGATGTGGCCGCTTTTCCTGCTGCGCAAGCACTACCCGGACTTCCTGCGGGTGAGCCAGGCGGGCATGCGCTGCGCGCGGGAGTGGGGCGACTCCGGCGCGGAGGCGCTGATGCACAACCGCAGCGGCGCCGCCTGCCGCGGCACCGGCCGCTACGACGACGCCGTCGGGCACTACACGGCAGGTCGCGAAGCCGCGCGGACAGCGGGGAACGGTGTCGTCGAGATCCGTTCGGTGGAAGGGCTCGGCCTGGTCGCCCTGCAGCAGGGCAGGCTCGACGACGCGATCGAGTGGTTCACCGAAGACCATCTGCTCAGCGAGCGGCAGGACCGACGGCACGACGTCGGGCTGGCGCTGATCAACCTCGGCGCGACCCGCGTCCGCGCCGGGCGGCCCGAAGCCGCGATCGCCGACCTCACCCGCGCTCGCGACGTCCTCGAAGGCGACGACTACAACGTGGCCCGCGCCCGGATCGAACTCGGCCGTGCCCTCACGGCCACCGGGGATCTCACGGCCGCGCGGGCCGAACTCGAACCCGCCCGCGTCACGATGGAGGCGAGCGGATCGAGGTTCGAGGTGGCCAGGGCGCTGGCCGCGTTCGGCGAGATCGCCGAGGCGGACGGCGAACAGGACGAAGCCCGGGGCTTCTACGACCGGGCCTTGCCGATTTTCGTCGGCCTCGGCCGTCCGGAGGCGAACGCTCTGCGTACGCGTTTGGAACAGCTCTGACCCGGCGGTACCGATCGGTGCGCCAACGACCAGGTGAACGACGCCCCCGGAATGACTCAGCGTAGCTGCAAGTTGCACATTTGGGGGAGTATTGATCCAATAGAAGTGATCGGCCCGGCCGAATTCGTCACTGATTGATCGGCGAATTCGGACAAGCGACGAACGGTCATTCGGCGTCGGCGAATGCACGTGCAGATAGCCGTTCCCGGGCGGCTCACCGATACCGGTTCCACCGCGCGCCGGTGCGCCCGTTCCGGAGATCGTCCAACCGTTTCCGCAGCTCATCGCGTACACCGGGATGACTCCGGAGAATCGGGAGAACACTCGTGGTGAGCTTCAGTTCACGGATCGCACGCAAAACCGGGAACCCGGACCAGGTGGTCACGTCGAATCCGTACCGCTCGGCGAACACGCGATAACGAGCGGGTGGATCACCGAACCGTTCATGGCCGACGGCGAGCGGCGTCAGATCCCATTCCGGCGGCCCGACACAGGACGAATCGAAATCGCACAGGACCGGCCCGTCCGGCCCGCCGATCACATTCCCGGTGTGCGCGTCCCCGTGGACGAGGCCCCTGGGCAGGGGGAAGTCGAGTGTCGCGAGGGCGGCTTCGACCTCGGCACAGCGCTCCAGGAGGAAGCGCCTGTCGCCCTCGGCCAGCTCCTCCGCGTCCGACACCCGGGCGCGGACCGCGGCGAACGGCGCCCACTGGGCGAGCCCCTCGGGCGGTTCGAGCGCGTGGACCCGGCGCAGCAGCGCGGCGAGGTCCGCCGACCTCGCCCTCCGGCCGCTCTCCGGCACCTTCCACCAGACCGTCACGAGATGCTCGCCGACCGGCAGCGGCTGGTCGATGCCCGGAATCAGGCGGATGGCCGGCACGGCGTGCCGTTCGAAGTGGCGCGCGACCCGCACGACCGTGCCGACGCGGTGCCGCAGCAGGGTGGAGCCGACGATCCGCACGACGAACGGCGCGCTCGCCAGCTCGTAGACGGCGTTGTTGGTGAACCTCAGCAGCCGGGCGCCTTCGGGGTCCACACCCAGCACCTCGCACGTCCGCCCCAGGGCGTCGCGCAGTTTGCCGGGCGTGAACCGGCCGACCGATCCGGTCGGCTCAGGCGGCGTAGAAGGAATTGAGGCGGTCGGCGAGGTCACGGGCGTCGGCGTTGTTCCGGCGGCGTTCCGCCTCGACCTGCAGCGGCCGCATCCGGTCCTTCACCCGCTCCGACTTGATGCCCTCGGCACAGTCGACGGCCTTCGAGCCCACCTTGGCGCCATGATCGAGATCGCCTTCGAGCAGGTGGTTCGTGGCCAGCGCGCTGAGCATGAACGTCTTGCTGCGGGCCATGTCGTCGTCGTAGGACTCGACAGCCTTGGTCAGCGCCGGGATCGCGTACTTGGTGTGCTCGGCGTTCTTCGCGGCGAGCACGGTGTGCACGGTGCCGATCATGGCGTAGACGTCTGTCTCGGTGAAGAACTTGACCCAGGATTCGGCCTCGGCCAGGTTGGCGCGGGCGAATTCGTCCTTGCTCCGGCCGAGCAGCTTCACGGCCTGTTCCTCGTTGCCCATCATCGCGTAGGCCCACGCCTCGTTGGCGCAGAGCACGGCGACCGCCAGCTCGGAGCCCGATTCCTGGGCGGCGATCTGGCCGAGCTGGAACAGTTTCAGCGCGTCGTTCGGAGCGTCCTGGTGCAGGTAGACGCGCCCCATGCGGTAGAGGACGTTGGCCACCAGCGGGTGGTTGTCGCCCTGTTTGGCCAGGTCCAGCGCGTTCGCGAAATGGCCGCGCGCGGAGTCCATGAGGCCGGTGTCGAAAGACGTCCAGCCCGCCAGGCTGTGCAGGTCGGCCAGCGCCACGTACAGCCGGTTCTTGACCATTTCGGTGCCGTTGGACTCGAGCATCTGCTGCCCCCAGGACAGCTGCGCGACCACGGCGTCGCGGCAGAAACCGCCGCCGTACTGGTAGTCGAGGGACCGGAGCGCTCTGGTCGCGGCTTCCACCTGGCGGACGTCGGTCATGCCGATCCGCCCCGGGGCGGGCGTCTTCGCCGGCCCGGCCGACCACGTCCCCGATTCCGGACCGAACACCGCCGCACCCATCGTGACCTGGGCGGCGTGCGCGAGGAACCTCCGTCGCTTCACGGACTCGTCCTCCTCCGCCTGCTGGCCGTCGGCAGCGCCGACGACCTTTATCGCTGTCGCCTCGTCATAGGCGAGACCCATGTATCCCCGTGGGACACCAAGGCCGTCAGCGATGCGGGTGAGCACGTCGTACGCCATCACCTGGCGACCTTTGAGGATCTCGGACACCTCGGACTGCGACTGGCCGGTCATCGCGGCGATCTGACGCTGCGAAACACCGTGCTTGCGCAACAGCCGGTACACGGAGGAGATCTCCCGTGTCGCCAGCGCCGCTCGCATCTCCGCCTGTTCCCAGGCATCCGGCGGCACGGGGTGACTCTGGCGGCCCGACGCGTTCGTGGTCTTCGCGTTCGAGCCGGCGACAGCGCCGCCACCGATACTGGCGTCCATTGCGCCCCCTCACAGTTCCGTTGGGGTCGAGAAACAGCGTAGGCACACCTATTCAACCGTGCGAAACACCGGAATGCCCGTTGTGATCGGCCCGGCAGAAGTCGTTTGACCGCTTACCGTGAAACCTCGTCCGGTCACCGCTATGACGGCGGTTCGACCTTCTATCGCACTCGGTTTCACATCACTGTAGTTGTCAGATCTCCGTGACCGACCAGCCACCGGCAGCGATCACAGAGAGCTACCAAGTCTCCGAACCCCTACAGGTGCGGAAACGCGGTTACGAAGACGACGTGAACGAGAGAGCGGAGAAGAGCCAGTGGAGTTCGTGGACTCGATCGCAACAGGCTCCATCACCGCGGGACGGCCCGGTATGGCCACGCGTCACCTGCGTGCGACCGGCCCCGCCGGTCAGCAGGCGGTCGGCGTCACCCCCGGCGTCACCCGTCCGGTCTCTCCTTCCGCCACGGTCGACCCCCGTACCGCGAGTGTGCGCCGTTACGAAGGCGGACAGCTGATCTGGCGGGTGCAGTGCGGCGATCTCATCAGCCGCGAACGCGCCGTCACCGTGTTCGTCGAAGACAACCAGGTTGTTCTCGTCTCGCCGCCAGGAGAGACCGCGCGCTTGACGTCCGGCCAGCTCGGACAGCTCCGGGCAGCGCTCAACGAAGCCGCCAAGATGGCGGAAAGGTAACGGTGAGTTCTCCGTGGATCAGGTCCTAGGGCAAGTCCTCCGCAACGCGGTTTGGGAACGCCTCGACATGCTCTCCGATCTCGCGACCCGGGCCGACGCGCAGTCGCTCGTGTCGGTCGCCCGCTCGGAGCTCCCCCGGCTGACCGAAGGCTGGCGCGCGATGCTCCAGGCGCACGAGCCCGACGAGCGCGGGGACTGTCCCACCTGCTCGACCCGTTGGCACAGGTGCAAGGCCCCCTGCTCGGTATGGCAGGTCGCGCACGAGCACCTGGTCGCCGGTGGCCTCGCCCCCCAGCAGACCGCCGCCACCCAGGACCACCGGCGCCGCGTCCCCGGGCAGAGCCGCGTGAGCCCGGCCGAAACCACCGGCAGGCACGCGCTGGTCAACCCGCGTCGTGCGGCTATCGGCAGCGTGCACGCTTGAAAGAATGCCGCAGCCTGACTCGTCTTGAGAAAGACACAGCTTGACAGGCCGGCGAGTGAACGGCGGTCCGAGCGCCCCCTCGGCAACCACGCCATGAACTCGCCTTCGCCGGCAGAGGTTCGCGCGTACCCCCGAACGCGTTGAGCCGCTCTCGGTAATCACTCCGGTCCCCACCGCGATTAATCGAAAATTATCGGCAGAACACCTAGCGAACGCAGTAATCGGTCGCTAAGTTGATGATCACGAACGCAGCGCGATACCTGCCCCCGAGGTCCGCGTTGTCGTCCCCCGAACCCCGCGGGCCGGTGCCGTTGCACTCCCCTCCCCCGACCGGCACCGGTCCGCGGTCTCCAACTTTTCTGTCAGCTGACCGTTTTCACCCGCGTGACCAGCACCGCGGCGATGACGGTGGACAGCGCCGAAGCCGCGAAGAGGCTCGGATACCCGCCCAGGTAGGCCAAGATCGGCGCGGTCAGCATCGGCGCCACCACCTGCGGCAGCGAGTTCGCGATATTGATGACCCCGAGGTCCTTCGCCCGGTCCTGCGCGGCGGGCAGGACCTGCGTGAGCATCGCCAGCGCGACGGCCATGTACGCGCCGAAACCGACTCCCAGCAGCGGCGACGCCACGAGCGCGGCCGTCCAGTTCTGCCAGACGGCCAGCAGCAGCGCGGCGACGGCCATCACCGCTGACGCGGCGAAGACGTAGGGCTTGCGGCGTCCGGACTTGTCGGAGAAGTGCCCGGCGAGGAGCGCGCCGACGACGAGGGCGGCGCCGTAGAAGCCCATCATGATCAGCAGTCCGGTGTCCGGGTCTTCGTAGTGCACCGCGTCCTTGAGGAAGAACAGCAGGTACAGGGTCCCGAAGGCGTTGCCGAGGTTGATCATGAAGTGGCAGGCCCACGCCCAGGCGAAGTCCGGGTGCCTGCGCGGGGAGATCCACAGGTTCGCGAGCACGTCCCGGAGCCGGGCGGACGGCCGGTACGCGACCGGCAGCCGCGCGTCCGGCGTGCGCAGGACGAACGCCGCCGCGCCCGCCAGCACGATGGCCGCGCACACCGCGTAGCCCAGCGGGAGACCGGCGAGGTCGAGCATCACCACGACCACCACCGCGCCGAGCACGGTCCCGAGCATCTGGGCGATGCCGACCAGCCCGCCGACCTGCGCGCGCTGGGCCACGGGCACCCGGTCCGCGATCGCGGAGACCAGCATCGCGAGCATTCCGTTCAAACCCGCCTGGACCAGGCACCAGCCGAGCACCATGACCGCGACGTTCGGCGCGAACCCGAGGACGAGCAGCCCCGCCGCGGCGACCGCCGCACCGGCGGCCGTCCACGGATGGCGGCGGCCGCGGGCGGAACAGGTGCGGTCCGAGAGCAGGCCGACGGCGGGGTTGGCGATCAGCGCGACGACCGCGCCGACCCCGGTGACGAGACTGAAGACGGCTTCTTTGTTGGCCGCGTCCAGTATTTCGGCCTGCTTCGGCAGCAGGACTTGGATGGGCGCGTAGACGCCGAGCCAGAGCGCGATGTTCGCGAAGAAGAGCAGGCTCATCCAGCCCGCGCGGACCCTCGCGACCGGCTCGGCGAGCGCCTCGGGCAGCTCCCTGACCTCACTCATGGCGGATCAGTTCCCGGTACCAGCCGAAGGAATCCTTCGGGGTCCGCTTCTGCGTCTCGTAGTCGATGTGCACCAGGCCGAAGCGCGGCTGGTAGCCCTTCGACCATTCGAAGTTGTCCATCAGCGACCACACGAAGTACCCGCGGATGTCGACGCCGGCGTCCATCGCTTCGCGTACCGCGACCAGGTGGCTGTCGAGGAAGTCGATGCGCTCCGGATCGTGGACTTGCCCGTCCTCGGCGACGACGTCGTCGAAACTGCAGCCGTTCTCGGTGATGTAGACGGGCGGGAGGTGCTCGCGGTAGCGCTCGTGGAAGCCGACGAGCAGCTCGCGCAGCCCGTGCGGCACGATCGGCGAATCGTTGGTGGTCATGGGATATCCCTCGATCGCGCGAAGCTCGAAGGGAAGCGGGTTGCCCTCGCCGGGCGCGGCGACGCCCTGCGGCTCGTAGTAATTCACCCCATAGAAGTCGAGCGGCTGCGCGATGGTGGGCAGATCGTCGGCGAAGCCCGCCGGGAGATGTTCGACGACTTGTTCGGGATAACTGCCGAGTAGCACCGGATCTGCGTAAGTGCGATTAATGAGGGCGTCGATCCATTCGCCCGCGGCCTTGTCTTCCGGCGAATCGGAGGCGGGCCAAATCGGCGAATGGTTGTTGGCCGTGCCGACACCGCGGGCGCCGTTCGCGCGGAGGGCTTGGACGGCGAGACCGTGCGCGAGATTCTGGTAGTGCGCGGTGGGCAGGGCGTCGAGCAGAAGTGTCTTGCCGGGGGCGTACTCGCCGATCGCGTACCCGAAGATCGACATGACCATGGGCTCGTTGAGCGGGATCCACATTTTCACCCGATCGGAGAAGCGCTCGCCCAGGATGGCGGCGTACTCCGCGAACCGTTCGGCGGTATCACGGGAGAGCCAGCCGCCCTTGTCTTCGAGTGCCTGCGGGAGGTCCCAGTGGAAGAGCGTTCCCGTCGGCGCGAGACCGGCGGCGCAAACCTCGTCGATCACTTCGTCATAGAAGGCAAGGCCTTCGGCGTTCGGCTTGCCTTCGCCGTCGGGCTGGATCCTGGGCCAGGCGAAGGACATGCGGTACGCGCCGACACCGAGGTCGGCCATCAGCGCGATGTCCTCGCGATAGCGGTGGAAGTGGTCGGCGGCCACCCTGGCGTGCTCGGCCCGCGCGATCTTTCCCTCCGTTTCGGTGAACGTGTCCCAAATGGACTGTCCCCGGCCGCCCTCCCTCGTCGCCCCCTCGATCTGGAAGGCGGAGGTCGAAACACCCCACAGGAATTCGGACGGGAAGGTCGGATTCTCCACCGGCGGCACACCTTTCCTCTTCAGACTCGGCCGAACATGAAAAGTTCTCAGATACTATGCCTTCACTCGACCGTGGGGAACCCCGTCGGCACGATAAAGTCGCAGATCAGCGAAGGAGGAGCCCGAGTGTCCGACATCCAGGCCGCGAAACCTCAAGCGGAGACGACTCCGCTCCGGCGGCAGCCCGTTCAGCAACGCAGTGCCAAGCGGGTGGAGCAGATGCTCGACGCCAGCGCGCAGCTGATCGACGAGCTCGGTTACGACGCACTGACGACCACACTGATCGCGAAGCGCGCCGGGGTGGCCGTCGGTTCGCTGTACCAGTTCTTCCCCGACAAACGGGCCGTGGTGCAGGCGCTGACGCAGCGCAATCTCGAACGGTTCGTCGCCTCGGTGTCCGAAACCCTGAACGAGCTCGCACCCGAGCATTGGTGGGACGTCGTGGATTCGATCCTCGACATCTATCTCGCGATGCACCGCGAGGTCCCGGGATTCTCGAAGGTCCACTTCGGTGACGTCGTGGACCGGCAGCTCCTGGACGAGACCCGGGACAACAACGCCGTCATCGTCGACGCGCTCACCGACATCCTTTCGGCGCGGATCCCGTCGCCGCTGGACGACATCCGGTTCGCGCTGACGATCGCGAACGAGACCGCGGACGCGCTGCTGAAGCTGGCTTTCCGTCGCGACCCGCGAGGGGACGAGCGGATCGTGGCGGAGGCGAAGTCGGTGGTGAAGGGATACCTGGCGAGCAAGTTCGGGGAGGCCTGACAGACGCTTTCGCCACGTCCGATGCGGCGAAGGACGCCTTCCCCACGTCCATCCACTATGGACTCGATGCTCGCCGCCCGGACGTCGCGAAGGCCACCTTCAGGACGCTCAACGTCCTGAAGGTGGCCTTGCCGTCACCGGCGGATCCCCCTTGCTCCATTCGTGTCCACCGATGCCCGGTTCCGAAGCCTCACCAGTCACACAGCTCCCACCAGCCACGCCTCTGCTCACTCTGACCTGGCCTTATCCAGTTATCCACACAAGCTGTCCACACCCACCCACAGTTGTGGACAACCTCGCCCCTCAGCCCTCGGAACCCCACTCGCCGACACCCCCTCCCGCTACGCTGGTGCAGGGCGCGCCCCCCACGGATGGGTGGGGGGTGGGGTTCGCGGGTCAGCCGAAGTTTTGGGACTCCCCTCGGTAGGTGGGGACGGTCCGGTCGACCCGGTCGCCGATGACGACGTGGTAGTGCGTGAAGCGTTCGGCGAGTTCGCCGGCTTTCGCGTGGCGCAGCCAGACTCGGTCGCCCAGCCGCAGGTGGCGGGCGGCGTCGCCGGAGACGGGGGTTTGGACTTCGCCCGCGCCTTCGAAGCCGAGCAGCGAGAGACCTTCGGGCAGGTAGGGCGTCGGCTGTCGCGAAGACTCCGTTGGGCCAGAAGCGATGTAGCCGCCGGAAAAGAGTGTCGCGACCTTCGGCGCCGGACGTCGGACCACGGGGAGCGCGAACATCGCGGCCGGGCGCGGCGAGAAGTGCGCGTAGCCGTCGAAAAGCGTCGGCCCGATCAGGCCCGAGCCCGCCGCGATTTCGGTGACGGCCGCTTCCGCGCCGGTCGATTCCACGCTGCCGCTGCCACCGCCGTTGACGAACTCCAGATCCGCCAACGCCCGAACGGCGCGAACCGCTGCCGCGCGGCGCTTCGCGATTTCCACAATGGACTTCCGCTGCATCCAGCCGATGACCGAGTTCTTGACGCCGCTGCCCGCCGAGTCGCCGAGCCCGGCGATCTGGCCCTCGTACGCCATCATCCCGACGAGCCGGAAACCCTTGCGCGACAAGATTGTCCGCGCCAGATCCGCGGCCTGCCGCGGGCTGAACACCGGCGAGCGCCGGGTGCCGATGTGCACCCCGGGCAGCGGCCGCCACGAAGCGTCGAGTTCGAGACAGACACGGATTTCCGGATGCCCCTGCCCCAGCGCGGCGTCGACCAGGTCGAGGTGTTCGGGCGAATCGACCATGATCGAGATCGCCGCCCGCGCGCGGTCGTTCGCCGCCAGCCGCCGCAGCGCGCCGTGGTCGGCGGTCGGGTACGCCACCACGATGTCCTCGGACGTCCCCTGCTCGACGTGCCAGACGGCTTCGGCGAGCGAGTAGCACATGAGGCCTTCGAAGCCGGGCCGCGCGAGCACCCGTTCGAGCAGGTATCGGCAGCGGACGGACTTGCTGACCACGCGGATCGGTTTGCCGTTCGCCCGCCGCAGCAGGTCGGCGCCGTTCGCGTCGAACGCATCCAAGTCGACTACCGCGAACGGAGGATCCAGGTCCTTCGTCGCCAAGTCGTACACCGTCGCACTGGTCACCCGAACTAAGGTACGACAGAAGGGCTTGAAACGCGAATACTATTCACTTACTGTTTCGGCACTCGCACATCTCAAGGGCAGAAGCTCACGGAACGGGTGGCGCATGACTCGGTGGACCAACTGGGCCGGAACCGCGGCGGCCTCACCCCTGCGCGTGCACCGGCCGCGCGGCACGGAGGAGATCGCCGAGGCGATCGGCCGGTCCGCCGCGGACGGACGGCGTCTGCGCCCGCTGGGCAGCGGCCACTCGTTCACGGCCATCGCCGCGGCGGATTCGGACGCCATGGAGCTGACCGGCTGGACCGGCATCGCGTCGGCCGACGTCGCGAAAGGCCTGGTCACGGTCCGCTCGGGCACCACGCTCAAGCAGCTCAACGCCGAACTCGACGCGCTCGGGCTGGCGATGACCAACCTCGGCGACATCGACGCGCAGACCGTCTCGGGCGCGATTTCGACCGGCACCCACGGCACCGGCGCCCGCCTCGGCGGGATCGCCACCCAGATCGCCGCGCTCGAACTCGTGCTCGCCGACGGCACCGTGGTCACCTGTTCGGCCGACGAACGCCCCGATCTCTTCTCCGCCGCGAGGGTCGGCCTCGGCGCGCTCGGCGTCATCAGCACGGTCACCCTGCAGTGTGAACCGTCGTTCCTGCTCTCCGCCCAGGAGCGGCCGGAACCCCTCGAACAGGTCCTCGAAGGCTTCGACCAGTTCGCCGACGAGAACGACCACTTCGAGTTCTACTGGTTCCCGTACGGCAAGAACGCCCTGGTCAAGCGCAACAACCGGCTGCCGGCGGGCAGTGAACGCCGCCCGCTGAGCAAGGTGAAGGAATTCGTCGACTACGAGGTCACGGAGAACCTCGCGTTCGGCGGCCTGTGCCGTCTCGGCCGCGCGGTGCCGAAACTCGTGCGGCCGCTCGGCAAGTTCGCCTCGAACGTCCTCTCCGCCCGCGACTACAGCGACACCTCGCATCGCGTCTTCGTGACCCATCGCGGTGTCCGGTTCGTCGAGTCGGAGTTCGCGGTCCCCCGCGAATCGCTGCTCGACGTCTTCGCCGAACTCCGCGCGCTGGTGCCGAAGCTGGAGAACCCGGTGATGTTCCCGGTCGAGGTGCGCGTCGCCGCCGCGGACGACATCTGGCTCTCGACCGCGAACGGCCGCGACTCGGCCTACATCGCGATCCACCAGTTCCTCGGCATGCCCTACCGCGAGTACTTCGCCGGATTCGCGTCGATCGTCGGCGAGGTCGGCGGCCGCCCGCACTGGGGCAAGATGCACGACCTCGACGCCGCGACGCTGCGCTCGCGGTACCCGCGGTTCGACGACTTCCTGCGGGTCCGCAAGGAGGTGGACCCGGCCGGGGTCTTCACGAACACCTACCTCGACCGGGTCCTCGGAACCGTTTAAGCCGTTTCAAAGAGTGCGCTGACGGATTCTCCGTTGTGGATCCGCCGCATCGCCTCCGCCAGCGCGGGCGCGATGGACAGGACCCGCAGCTTCGGGCTCTGCTCCTCCGGCGGGATCGGCACCGTGTTGGTGCAGACGATCTCCAGCACGTCGTCCTGCTCGCCGATCCGCTTCAGCGCGCCGCTGGAGAACAGCCCGTGCGTGCAGGCGACGCGGATCGAGCGCGGCTTCAGCTCCCGCAACTTCGACAGCAGTTCGAGCACCGTGCTGCCCTTGGCGATCTCGTCGTCGAGGACGATCACGTCGCGGCCGGTGATCTCACCGATCACCGAGCTGATCTCGACCCTGTCGTCGGCGAATCGCTGCTTCGCACCTGCGGCGACCTGAACGCCGAGCAGCCGTGCGAAATGCGCGGCTTCCTTGGCGTTGCCGAGATCCGGCGAAACGACGGTGGTCGCGGAGAGGTCGTACTGGCGGAAGTGCTTCGCCAGTTCCTGCAACGCGTGCAGGTGATCGACCGGGACGCTGAAGAAGCCGTGCACCTGCGGCGAGTGCAGGGTCATCGCGAGGACGCGATCGGCGCCGGCGGTCGCCATGAGGTCGGCGACGAGACGGCCGCCGATCGAGATCCGCGGCGCGTCCTTCTTGTCCGACCGCGCGTACGAGTAGTGCGGCATGACGACGGTGATCCGCTTCGCCGACGCGCCCCGTGCGGCGTCCAGCATCAGCAGCAGTTCGACGAGATTCTCCTGCACCGGCCGCACCAGTGGCTGGATCAGGAAGACGTCGCGCTCGCGGCAATTCGCCTCGAGCTGGACTTCGAGGCAGTCGTTGGCGAACCGCTGCACCCGCACGGGATGCAGCGGGACACCGAGATGGGCACAGATCTCTTCGGCGAGCTCGGGATGTGCGCTACCGCTGAAAACCGCGATGTCCTCGCGCAAGGACCTACTCCGTTCACTTAACTGACGGATTACGTCCACACACTAGCCAGGACAGGGGATTTCACAGAGCGGAAACGGCCTGAGAGATAGCAGTATCACCCGAGATCGCTTCGAGGACGCGGCGCGCCGTGGACGGATGGTCGAGCAACGCGACGAGGACCGCGGCGACGTCCTGGCGGGGAATGGGCCCGCGTCCGGTGGATTCGGCGATCAGGATCCGTCCGGTGCCTTCGTCGTTCGTGAGCTGTCCCGGCCGCAAGATCGTCCAGTCGAGATCGCGGGCGCGCAGATCGTCCTCGGCCGCTTTCTTGGCCTTGAGGTAGATCCGGAAATCGTCCGGGACGTCCGCTGTCTCCCATTTGTCGGCTCCCATGGACCCGACCTGGATGTGCCGCCGCACGCCCGCCTGCACCGACGCCGCCGCGAAGAGTTCCGCGGCCGCTCTGTCCACAGTGTCCTTGCGGTCCGTGCCGCTGCCGGGCCCGGCGCCCGCCGCGAAGATCGCGGCGTCGGCACCGTCGAGCACCTTGGCGACGGCGTCCACATCGGACTTTTCCAGATCGAGGACGACGGCTTCGGCACCGGCGGCCTCGAGATCTGCGACGTGGCCGGGATTGCGCACGATCCCCACCGCCTGATCACCGCGCGAAGAGAGGAGCTTCTCCAGCTTCAGCGCGATCTGTCCGTGTCCACCCGCAATGACTACTCGCATGGACCCGACGGTAGCCGGTTCAGTCCACTTCGGCAGCGAGCTCGGTGCCGCGCAGCAGCTGGTCGTAGACGATCTCGTTGACCAGGCGCGAGACCGGGTCCTCGTCCAGGATCATGCGCTCGTTGTGGCCCTCGAGGTCGAGGTCGGTCACCGCGTTGGGGTCGGCGGTGACGATGCCGAGCCCGTAGGCGCGGGCACGCGGCAGGCAGTTGCCGACGTAGTCTTCCGTCAGTACGGCTGGCGATGGGAGCACCATCGCGGCCTCGCCGTAACGCGCGAACGGGACCGCTGAGGCCATCGCGGTGCGCCAGTGCCGGGCGACCGCGAGGACACCGATGATCTCGGCGGCCGGCGCGGGTGCGGTCGCGGCCAGCTCTGGCCATGTCCAGGTGTCGACGGTGGCGCGATCGACGACGGGACCCATGCCCATCGCGATGCGCTCCGCGTGCACGTCGGTGCGGAGCCGGGCGACCACGCAGATCTTGCGGCCGAGCACGGTGGTCTCCGGCAAGACGATGCCGTTCCAGCCGAGCAGGGCCGCCGCCTTGCGCGAAAGCTCCTCGACGCTCGCGGGCAGTTCGATCGGCGGCACCACCCGGCTCGGCAGTGACCGGCTGCGCTTCGCGCCACCGGCGACCGTCGAGCTCTCCATATTCGGTGTAGCCGCCACGTTCCGCCTCCTTCGAACCTGGTTTCCCTAAGGCCCTGTTTGCGATGACTCGGTATCCCGTGCCACCTCGGTGGAAGCGGCACATGACCTGTCTAACAGGGCAGGGTGGCGGCGGCGCCGGACAACGGGAGTGGCTGCGATCGGCGGCGCCTTGTCATCGGTGACCGGTCGGTAGGCGGTCGCCGGACTTCAGTCCGACCGTGCCGCCAACCGAGTGAGAGCGAGGTAAGTGGTGTTACCGGATGGCTCCGAACGGTCACGGGTACGGACTGGCCGCCACCGAACACAGGCGCGGCAAGGGAAGCAAATCGTTAGGCCATTCAGCCCAGTGAATACTCATTCCACTGTGGACCATCGCAGGTCAGGTCAAGAGATCGTCGCGGAGCCGAGGAGATCTTCGATGCCCGGAGTCCGCCATTCGTCCATCACCACGACTTGCCTGTCCGCGACGAACCAGATCCGCTGGGTCACTTGAGTCTCGCCGCTTCCGCCCGTCTGTCCACGAGGAACACACTGGATCGTCCACTCCTCGTAGGTCGCCGTCGCCCCGCCCAGCGGTGCGGTGGTGGAAACCGTCCGCACGGCGTCACCCTCCTGGCGGAGGTCCTTGCGGCCGGCGGCGTTGCAGGCCCGGCCGCCCGCGCTGCGCCGGTAGAAGCCGCCTGGCTGATACGGCGGCTGCTCGGCGGACTGCCGGGTGTTGTCGGTGAGGAGGACGTACTTGCAGTTGAAGTACTTCTTGGGGTCCGGGCAGCCCGAAGCGACGAGCACCTTCTCCAGCCCCTGCGAGACCACGGTCCAGCCTTGCGGCAGATGGAGGGTCAGCGCGCCCGCCGAGACGTCGGTGAGGTCTTGCGCCGGCGGGGCGGACGACGTCCCGTTGATCGCCTTTCCGCCGGCCAGCCCCGCGACGAGTTCGGGTTTCAGCAGGTCGGAGAGCTTGTCGTAGGGCAGCTTCATCGTCTGGACGCCGCAGGCGGTCTCGAAACCGAGCCGGTTGAAGTTGATCGTGAGTTCGACTTCGGCGGGGGTGAAGGCCGGGAACACCTTGAGCTCCCCCGGTCCGGCCAGGTCGGCCGGTTTGATCGGCGTCCAGGTGGTGAGCGCGCAGCCTTGGTTGTGATCGGGCCAGAGCAGGTCGCTGAGTGTCAGCATGCCTTGGTCGGAGAACATCCCGGGGCGGAACAGGTCCGCGGGCGCGACCGCGGCGCCGCTCGTGAGGTCGATCAGCACGCTGGAGCGGCCGAAGTTCCACGTCGGGTGGGGGGCGTTGTCGAGGCCGTGTTCGTAGGCGACCGAGAGGTACTTCTCGTTCTGCATCCGCACGTCGACCTTGGTGGTGAGGACGTACGGGCCGCCGCCGTGTTCGGCGGCCAGCTTCGCCGCGCCCGGCCCGGTCTCCCGGTTCCAGTCGTCGATCGGCGCGGTCAGCGCGTCGTTGACCCGTTTCGACCAGGCTTGATCGGGTCCGCCGGTCACCTCGGGGTACTGCCCGCGGAACTGGAGGGTCGTGCCGGGCACCGTCCCGGAGCGGTCCTTCAAGGCGACCTTGAGCGCGACGGCCTGCTGGGTGGTCGGCGGCGATGGCGGCGGGGTGCTCGCGTCGGAGAACACGACCACCGAGCCGACCACGGCGGCCGTCGCCGCGACGACGCCGATGGCGATCTTCAGTCCGGCCGCGATCCCGCCCGTCGACGCGGCCACCGCGCCCGTTCCGGCGGCGGCGACCCCGGGAGCGGCCGCCGTCCCGGCGCCGAGCAGGACCAACGGCGTCGCCGCGGCGAGCACGCCCGTCGCCTTCGCCAGCCGTGACCAGCCCTTGCGCTCCCAGTCTTCGCCGTACCCCGCGCGGGCGACGCGTTCCAGTTCGCCGACGAACGTGAGCGCGTCGACAGGCCGTTTCGACGGGTCCTTCGCCATCCCCGCCGCGACGATCTCGTGCACCGGCTGGGGGACTTCACCGAACGGGATGGGCGCGTGTTCGTGCAGCGTGCGCAGCACCTCGGTCTGTTCCGCCTCGTACGGGCGATGACCGGCGACGCATTGGAAGAACACGCAGGTCGCGGCATAGACGTCGGTCGCCGGAGTGGCTTGCCCGCCGGACCACTGCTCGGGCGCCATGTACGCGGGCGTGCCGACGGACGGGCCCCGTTCACCTGCCAGGACAGCCGTGCCGAAGTCGACCAGCTTGCTCTCGCCGGTGTCGGCGACGAGGACGTTGGCCGGTTTGTAGTCCCGGTGGACGACGTTGGCGGAGTGCGCCGCGGCCAACCCGAGCAGCGAGCCTTTCAGTACCGCGAGGGCGGCTTCAGGTTCGAGAGCGCCTTCGGCCCGGAGCACCGAGCGCAGTGAGACGCCGTTGATCGCCTCCATCACGATCGCCGCGCCCTGCGGCGTCTCGAAGAATTCGTGCAGCTTCACGACGTGCGGGCTCACGACGCGGTGCAGCGCCAGCGCCTCCTGGCGGAACGCGTCGAGGTAGGCGGGCTCGGCGGCGAAGCGGGAGAAGAGGTACTTGATCGCGACGACGTGACCGGTGTTGTCCTGGCGTGCGAGCACCACGCGGCCGAAGGTGCCCGTGCCGAGCTGCTCCAGCTCGGTGAAGCCGGGCAGTCTCCACTCGTCAGTTAGTTCCACCGCGCCTCTTCCAGGATTTTGTCGAGGCCTGGAGTGTTCCATTCGTCCACGATCACGAGCTGCGTTTTCGGCAGGAACCACACTCGCTGGGTGACCGCGCCGCCTCCGGAACACGTCAGCCGCCACTCTTCGTAAGCGGCCTTCTTGGTCCCGATCGGTCGAAGCTCCTTCTTCTGCGAGATGGGTGATCCCTGCGATTCGCCCGGTGCCCCGACGGAATGACACGGACGCGGGCCGTTGGACCGGTTGTACGGCTTGCCCGGTTCGTACGCCGGGGTGGCCGCGTCGACGCGCGAGTTGTCGCTGAAGACGACGCCCGCGCAGTGGAACGGCTGCATCCCGGTGTTCGAGCACTGATCGGCGGTCACCAGGTAGCGCTCGATGGGCGCGCTGGAGAGCAGCAACCACTTCTCCGGTGTGGTGATGGTGAAGGCGCCGACGTTGTCCTCTTTGGTCCGTTTGCCCTGCGTGCCGCCGCCGGCGAGGCCGAGCAGGTTCGTCATCGAAGGGCTCATCAGGTCGAGCAGGCGAGTGTATTCGGTGGTGACCTCGGTCGGATCGCAGACGCGCGGGTAGCCGAGCGCCGAGCCGTAGACGTAGAACCGCATGCCGTTGGCCGTGGGCGCCGCCTGCAGGATGGAGTCGTAGTCGAAGGTGTACCGCGCCGAAAGCGCCGTCGCCGGGAGGTGTTCGGGCGAGGTCGGCTTGTCGGCGAGGCAGTCGCCCGGCCTCGCCGAGTCGAGGAGCCGGTCTTCGAGCATCCGCATCCGCGCGGCGGTGCCGTCGACGTTGTCGAAGAGATGAGCGCTGGAGATCTGCTCGCCCTTGGTCAGGTCGATGACGATCGGGCGGACGCTGAACCCGCCGTGGTTGCCGAACTGGGTGGAGTCGATCGAGCGTTTGTAGACGACCGAGACCAGCTTGTCGTCCTTGCGCAGGATCTCGGCCTCGGTCTTCATGTGCGGGATGTCGCCGTCGGGTTCGCGCTGCGGCTGGTAGCTGTCGGGCCAGAAGTTCTCGAGCCAGCCGTCGATCGGCGCCATCAGCGCCTTGTTGACCCGCTCCTCGGCGGCCTTGTCCTTCAGCCCGCTGATCCGGACGTACTTGCCGTTGTAGTCGAAGCCGTCGAACTTCTCGGTGCGGGTGAGGAGGTCGACCTGCATCGCGGAGAGGGTCGTGGTCGGCGGATCGTCGTCGCTGTTGGCGTTGACCACCACGACGGTGCCGACGGCGGCCGCGGTGACGGCGGCGATCGCGGCGGTCACCTTGAGGCCGACCGCGATCCCGCCGCCGGTGGTCGCCGCGACCCCGCCCGCCGCGCCGCCCGCGATGACCGGCGCGGCGGCGGTCCCGGCGCCGAGCAGGGCCAGCGGGGAAAGGGCGACCAGGACACCGGCGCCCTTGGCGAGCCAGTGCCAGCCGTTGCGCTCCCAGTCTTCGCCGTAGGCCCTCCTGGCGGACGACTCCAGTTCGGCGATGAACTCGGCCGCTCCCGACGGCCGCTGGGTGACGTCCTTCGCCATGCCGCGCGCGATCAGGTCGCGGACCGGTTCGGGGACCTCGCCGAACGGGATCGGGGCGTATTCGTGCAGCGTGCGCAGCACTTCGGTCTGTTCGGCCTCGTACGGCTTGTGCCCGGCGACGCACTGGAAGAACACGCAGGTCGCGGCGTAGACGTCGGTCGCGGGGGTGGCGATCCCGCCGGACCACTGCTCGGGCGCCATGTAGGCGGGTGTGCCCGCGGCGACACCGGTCTGCCCGGCGAGCACGGCGATGCCGAAGTCGACGAGCTTGCTCTGACCGTCCCGGGTGACCAGGACGTTGGCCGGTTTGTAGTCGCGATGGACGGTGCCCGCGGCGTGCGCGCCGGCGAGGCCGAGCAGCGAGCCCTTGAGGATGGCCAGCGCGGCTTCGGGTTCGAGCTTCTCCTGGCGGCCGAGGATCTCTTTCAGGGAGATTCCGTGAACCGCTTCCATGATGATGGCGGCACCTTGTGAGGTCTCCACGAACTGGTGCAGACGGGCGATGTGAGGCCCCGAAACGCGGCTCAGGACGTGGGCCTCATGGCGGAATTCGGCCAGCCTCCGCGGGTCGGCGGCGAACCTCGTGTACAGGTATTTTATGGCCACGACCTGCGCGGATTCATCGTGCCGGGCCAGTACGACCCGTCCGAATCCGCCTTCGCCCAGCGATCCCATCTCGGTGAAACCCGGCAAGGCCCAGTCGTCCACAGATTCCTCCGCGATTCCCGATCGTGTCCCCTTGGAGGTGAGCTGCGCCGCAGCGGTTCCCCACCTTCCGGGTTTAGGGTTACTCGTCGGTCACTTAGCCTCGTCGCGATGGAGGAACGATGCGTTCGCCGAAGGATTTCTTCGCCCCGCTCGCGGTGGGAGCGCCGGAACCGCTCCGCCAGATCCCCGTGCCTCCTTCGCGGATGATCCACTTCTTCGACCCCAGCAACGAGAAGATGGCCGCCAAGGTCCCGGATCTTGCCAAGAAGGTCGACGTCCTGCTCGGCAACCTCGAGGACGCCGTGCGCGCCGACCGCAAGGAGGCCGCGCGGAACGGGCTCGTCGCCATCGCGAAGGCGACCGACTTCGGCAAGACGCAGCTGTGGACCCGCGTCAACAGCCTCGACTCGCCGTGGGTGCTCGACGACCTGATCACGCTGGTCACCGAGATCGGCGACAAACTCGACGTGATCATGGTGCCGAAGGTCGAAGGCGCGCAGGACATCCACTACGTCGACAGGTTGCTCGCGCAGCTCGAAGCGCGGGCCGGGCTGACGAAACCGCTGCTGGTGCACGCGATCCTGGAAACCGCCAGCGGCGTCGCGAACGTCGAAGAGATCGCCGGCGCGAGCCCCCGGATGCAGGGCATTTCGCTCGGCCCGGCCGACCTCGCCGCAAGCCGCCGGATGAAGACCACCCGAGTGGGTGGCGGGCACCCCGGTTACCTGGTGCGCACCGACCCGACCGGTGAAGACCTGACCGAGGGACGCACGACGTATCAGCAGGACCTGTGGCATTACACCGTCGCGCGGATGGTCGACGCCTGCGCGGCGAACGGGATCCTGCCGTTCTACGGGCCGTTCGGCGACATCCGCGACGTCGTGGCCTGCGAAGACCAGTTCCGCAACGCGTTCCTGCTCGGCTGCGTGGGTGCCTGGAGCCTGCACCCCGTGCAGATCGACATCGCCAAGAAGGTGTTCTCACCCGCTCCCGAGGATGTGGCGTGGGCGCGGCGCGTGATCGCCGCGATGGGCGACGGCACCGGCGCCGTGATGATCGACGGCAAGATGCAGGACGACGCTTCGGTGAAGCAGTGCCGGGTGGTCGCCGAACTCGCCGACGCCCTGGCCGCCGACGACCCCGAACTCGCCGCTGCCTACGACGCAGCGACCAAGGAGGCTTCCGCATGAACCCCCGACGTTCCGTCCTCTACATGCCCGGCGCCAACGAAAGAGCGCTGGAAAAGGCGAAGACGCTCGACGCGGACGCGCTCATCCTCGACCTCGAAGACGCCGTCGCGCCCGATGCGAAGGAAGCCGCACGTGAACGCGTTTGCGCCGCCGCTTCGTCGAAGGAGTACGGCTCGCGCGAGGTGACCATCCGCGTCAACGGCCTCGACACCGAATGGCACGACGCGGATCTCCGGGCCGCCGCGCAGGCAGGTCCGGCCGCGATCGTGGTCCCGAAGGTGAACTCCGCCGCCGAGGTGCACAACATCGAACGCGCCCTGGAACTCGGCGGCGCGCCCGACCACACGAAGATCTGGGCGATGGTCGAAACCCCGGTCGCGATGCTGCACGCCGAAGAGATCGCCGCGGCGTCCGAGCGGCTGACCGTGCTGGTCATGGGCACGAACGACCTGGCGAAGGAACTGCACGCCGAGTTCGTCCCCGGCCGCGCGCCGCTGCTGGGCGGGCTTTCCCTGGCGCTGCTGGCCGCGCGGGCGACCGGCAAGGCGATCCTCGACGGCGTCTACAACGACGTGAAGGACCTCGAAGGCTTCGAGGCGGAGTGCCTGCAGGGACGCCAGTTCGGGTTCGACGGCAAGACCCTGATCCACCCGGCGCAGCTGGAGCCGTGCAACCGGATCTTCGCGCCGTCGGAGGAGGAGATCGCGCGGTCGCGCAAGATCATCTCGGCGTTCGAGGAGGCGCAGGCGGCCGGGCAGGGCGTCGTGACCGTGGACGGGCGGATGATCGAGAACCTGCACGTGGAGAACGCGCAGCGGATCCTGGCGCTGGCCGACGCGATCGCCGGCTGACGCATTTCGTCCTCTGGATGCGGTAGTTGGCGACACGAACGACCGCAAGCTGTCAACTCATATGGACACTTGCCTAAGCTGTACCCATGACCCAACAGCGGCTGACGTCGATCGAGATCGAGGGTTTCACCTCGATCCGTTCGGCGCGCGTCGAGCTGGGCGCGATGAACGTACTGATCGGCGCGAACGGCGCAGGCAAGAGCAACTTCGTCCATGCGCTCGAGTTGCTGGGGCGAATCGTCGAAGGCGAACTAGGGTTGTTCGTCGGCCTCAACGGCGGCGCGTCAGCACTTCTCACCGTAGGCGACTCACAGCCCCGGATACACCTTGAGCTGGAAGCTGAGGCCTACTCCTACGAAGCCAGTCTGGTCCCGGCAACCCGTGACGAACTGGTCTTCGAATCAGAGACCATGTACTCCCGATCAGGGGAGGACCACCAGCCCTACGGCCAGTCGCTCGGGCGTGGCCATCGGGAAACGCGGCTACCGGATGCGACCGACAGGAAGCCGGGCCGGAGCGCGTCCCGTTTCATCGACCTCCTTCGAGGCTGCAAGGTCTACCACTTTCACGACACCAGTGCCGACGCGCCGGTCAAGCGCATGGTCCCGACGGTAGACGACTTGAGTTTGCGGAACGACGCCGGAAACCTCGCCGCTTACCTCTACCGCTTACAGAGAAGCGATAATTCGGCCGAACGCTCCGCATACCGACGGATAACTGGTGCAATCCGACTTGTGGCACCCTTTTTTCGGGATTTCGTCCTCAAGCCCGATCAAAACGACCGAATCATCTTGCGCTGGCAACAGCAAGAATCGGACGCGGTCTTTTCGGCCAATCAAATGTCGGACGGAACGCTTCGATTCGTCTGCCTGGCGACACTGCTGCTGCAACCAGAACTACCGGGCCTTGTCGTACTGGATGAACCCGAACTCGGACTCCATCCCTACGCGATCGTTCAGCTCGCCGACCTACTGAGCCAAGCATCGCGACGCAGCCAAGTACTCATTGCCACCCAGTCCGTGACCCTCATGAACCAGTTCGAGGTCGGCGACCTGATAGTGGTCGAGCGCAAGGCAGGCGCCTCCGAATTCGCTCGGCCCGATCTCTCCACGTTGGAAGGCTGGCTTGCCGAATATTCACTCGGCGAGCTTTGGGAGAAGAACCTGCTCGGCGGACGCCCTGTCCGGGAGGAAAGCAACCGCGGATGACGACCGAATATCGACATCTGCACCTGCTGCTCGAAGGGCAGACCGAAGAAACAGTGGTCAACAATGTCCTGGAACCGTATCTGCAGGACCGGGGCTGGACGATCACGAAGTCGATCGTGACCACCAAGAGGTCCACCACTGGACCTGCCAGTCACGGCGGCGTGAGCAGCTGGGCCAAGCTTGACCGTGAAATCAGGTTATTGCTGCGGAACACCGACATCCACACCCTCACCACCTTGTTCGACTACTACGGGTTTCCCGCCGACAGCCCCGGGCGGAGCAGCTTGGCTGGCTGTTTTCCGGCAACGACCTCACGCGACGAGTTCTGAAGGACGTGGAAGACGCGGGCGGCCCCGAGCTGGTGAACGATGGCCTGGGTACAGCACCTTCGAAACGTCTCGCTCGTTACTGCGCCAGCTACTCGAAAACGAGTGACGGCCCCTTGGTCATAGCTGATCTGGGCATCGACGCACTCCGTGCGCGTTGCCCCCACCTGGACTCCTGGCTCACGCATCTAGATGCTCGCCTGAGCTAGCAGGGCCAGGGGCGCGGTGTGGGGCGAAGGGTTTCGTAGGCGGCAGCGACGCGAAGGACGTCGAGGTCGGCGAAGCGGCGGCCGCTGATCTGGAGGCCGATGGGCTGGTCGTCGCTCGTGTAGCCGCAGTTGATCGAGACCGCGGGCTGGCCGGACATGTTGTACGGCACGGTGAACGCGATGTGCTCGAACGGGCGGCGCGGGTCGTTGGTCGGCGAGGGCCAGTCGGCGGGTGGGGCCGGGACAGGGCAGGTCGGCGACAGGACGACGTCGAAGCGTTCGGTCTCACGCAGGGTCGCGACGGCGATGGCGTCGATCTGCGCGAAGCCGCGGTAGGCATCGACACCGGTGACGTCGGCGCCGCCGGCGGCCCAGCCGGCGATGTACGGCAGCACTTTCGCGCGGCGCTCTTCGGGCAGCACCGACATGTCCGACCAGGCGCGGACGCGCCAGAAGGTGTCGAGGCCGTCGAGCATCTCGCGGCGCAGGAAAGACGAAACCGGCTCCACCACCGCACCTGCGGCCTCGAACAGCCGCGCGGCTTCGGTAACAGCACCGATCGTCTCGGGCGAGACCGGGAGCCCGACGCCCGGGTCGAGGTGCAGTCCGATCCGCAGTCCCTTGACCTCGCCGGACAACGAAGTCCAGTCGAGCGCCGACGGCGGCAGCGAAAGGTGGTCGCGACCGTCCACACCGGACAGAACGCTCATCAGCAGCGCGGTGTCGGCGACGGTCCGCGTCATCGGACCGGCGACGCGGCCGAGGAACGGCGGATCCACCGGCACCCGGCCGAAACTCGGCTTCAGCCCGACGAGGCCGCACCAGCCGGCGGGCAGCCGGATCGAGCCGCCGATGTCGGTGCCGACGTGCAGCGGGCCGTAACCGGCGGAGGCCGCCGAACCGGCGCCCGCGCTGGAGCCGCCGGGCGTGCGCGCGGTGTCCCACGGATTCCGCGCCGCGGGGTGGAAACTCGACAGCCCGGACGTCAGCATCCCGTAGTCCGGCATGGTCGTCTTGCCCAGCAGGACCCCGCCGGACTCACGCACGCGAGCAGCGGCAGGCGCGTCGGCCAAAGCGGGTTCCAGCGAGGTGGCGGCCGTGCCGAGCGGGACCGGCGTGCCGCGGGTCGCGATGTTCTCCTTGAGGGTCAAGGGAACGCCGTCGATCGGGCCGAGCGGTTCCCCGGCGTGCCAACGGCTTTCGGACGCCTTCGCGTCTTCGCGCGCGCCGCTCGGGTCATACGCGTAGAGGGCGTGCAGTTCGGGTTCGCGCGCTTCGACACGGGCGAGGACCGCTTCGGTGACCTCGACCGGCGACAGCGTCCCTGCGCGGTACCGCGCGGCCAGTTCGACGGCGGTCAGATCGGGCAACTCCGGCACGGCGGGACTCCTTAAGTCGCGGGCGGTTCGAAGCGGCCGTCGACGGCGGTCCAGCCGCCGTCCACCGCCATGACGGAGCCGGTCACGAACGACGACGCGTCCGAGGCCAGGTAGACGACGGCGCCGGCGAGTTCGCCCGGGCGCGCCCATCGACCGAGCGCTCCCTTCGCCGCGTAGGCGTCGTACCAGTCCGGATTCGCTTTGATCTGTGCCGTCAATGGGGTTTCGACGACGCCGGGAGCGATCGCGTTGACCCGCACCCCGGCCGGGCCGAACTCCGCCGCAGCAGTGCGGAACAGCTGCACCAGCCCGGCTTTCGTCGCCGCGTACGGCCCTTGCCCCGGCTCGACGGTGGTGCCGCGGATCGACGAGAACCCGATGATGCTCCCCCGCCCGCGCTCGACCATCCCGGCGCCGAACGCGCGGACGACCTCGAACGTCGCACCGAGGTTCAGCGCGATCACCCGGTCGAATTCCTCGCGCGTGTACTCCAGCAGCCGTTTGCGCACGTTGGTCGCGGCGGTCAGCACGACGATGTCGATCTCGCCGAGGTCGGCGGCGGCCTTCGCGGCGGCACCGGACGCCAGCAGGTCGATCTCGTACGCCTCCCCCGCGCCGGTTTCCTCGGCCGCGGCGACGTCGCGGTCCGCCACGATCACTTCGGCACCGTGCGCGGCCAGGGCTTTCGCCGATTCGCGGCCGATTCCGCTGCCGCCGCCGAGGACGACGGCCCGCCTTCCATCCAGCCGGAACAGGTTCTCGTAACTCACGGTCGCAGCACCGCCATCCTCGTCACGGTCAGTTCTTCGACCGCGAACCGCGGCCCTTCCCGCCCGATCCCGGAGTCCTTCACGCCGCCATACGGCATGGTGTCGGACCGGAAACCGGGCACCTCGTTGACCACCACACCGCCGACGTCGAGCTCGTCGAGCGCGCGGAACGCCGTCTTCAAGGAAGTGCTGAACACCGAAGCGTGCAGGCCGTAGCGCGACGCGTTGACCGCGTCGAACGCATCGTCCACAGAGGACACACGACGGATACAGACGACGGGGCCGAAGATCTCCTCGTCCCAGCATTCGAGGCCATCGGGCACGTCGAGCAGCACAGCAGGCCGGATCACGCTGCCGTCCACACCGCCGCCGACCAGCCGCGCACCGGCCGAAGTCGCTTTGTCGACCCACTCTTGAACGCGCTTGGTCGATCCCGGGTCGATCAGCGCCGAAACCCGCGTCTTCTCGTCCCGGGGATCGCCGGTGACGACCTCGCCGAGCCGCGCGAGTACCCGTTCGGTGAATTCCTCGGCGACGGCGTCGACGACAAGGACGCGCTGCACCGAGATGCAGGCCTGCCCGGACGCGTAGAACCCGCCGCGCAGCACGGCGTCCGCGGCCGCGTCGAGATCCGCGTCTTCGGCGACCACCAAAGCGGCGTTGGAACCCAGTTCCAGCAACGTCTTCGTGGGCGCGGCGTCGCGCGCGATCCGGTGCCCGACCAGCGCGGATCCGGTGAACGACACCGCGCCGACCCGCCGGTCGGTGACCAGCGCCGAGCCGACGGCCGCGTCCCCGGTGACCAGCTGGACCATCACGGGCACGTCGGTCAGCGAGCGCACCAGATGCACCAGCCACAGCGTCGCCAAAGGAGTTTGCGGCGCGGGTTTCACCACCACCGGGCAGCCGGCGGCGATGGCGGGCGCGATCTTGTGCGACGCCAGCAGCAGCGGATAGTTGAACCCGGCCACGCCGACGACGACGCCGATCGGCTTGCGTTTCCAGAACCCGACCAGCCCGTCGCCGGACGGCAGCAGGTCGAGCGGCACGGTCTCGCCGTGCAGCCGCGAGACCTCCTCGGCGGCGGCCTGCCAGGTGACGATCGTGCGGGCGACCTCGACCCGGCAGTCGACCAACGGCTTACCGGTCTCCAAGACCAGCAGCCGCTCGAAGTCCTCGCGGCGGGCTTCCAGAGCCGCGGCGACGTCGTTCAGAAGTGAACGACGAGTACGCGACGGCAGGGCCGCGACCTGCTTGAACACCGCGACGGCCTCGTCGATCGCGCGCGTGGCCAGCTCGGGCGTCCCGACAGGCGCCCTGCCGATCTCGGTCCCGTCGTACGGGAACACCACCGGCTCGACAGCGGTGGACACCCACCCGTCGCCGATCGGCAGACCTTCCGGGTGCTCAGCCATCGTCCCCTCCCCTCAACCGCGCCAGCTCGGCCCGCAGATTCGGTGCGGCTGCCAGCAGTTCCCTGGTGTACTCGTGCTCCGGCGCGTCGTAGACCTGGTCGACGTCGCCCAGTTCGACGATCTCCCCGCGCCGCATCACCGCGACCCTGTCGCACACGTGCCGCACCACGCCGAGGTCGTGCGAGACGAAGATCAGCGTCAGCGAGTACAGCTCGACCAGCGACGCGAGCAGATCGAGGATCTGTTTCCGCACCGAGACGTCGAGCGCGCTCACCGGCTCGTCCGCGATGAGGACGCTCGGATTCGGCGCGAGCGCCCGCGCGATCGAAATCCGTTGCCGCTGCCCGCCGGAGAACTGGTGTGGATAGCGGCCGGCGGCGTCGGCGGGCAGGCCGACAGCCTCCAGCAGCTCCGCGACCCGTGCCGGATCCCGTCGTCCCAAGGGCTCGGAGATGATGTCGCGCACCCGCATCCGCGGATCGAGCGAGCCCATCGGGTCCTGGAAGACGATCTGGAGTTCCGACCGCAGGAAGCCGAGTTTCCGCTCCGGCAGCGTGTCGACGCGCTTGCCCTGGAACGAGACGCTGCCCGCCGTCGGCTTGTCCAGCGCGGCCAGCAATCTGACCAAAGTGGACTTTCCCGAACCCGACTCGCCGACGATCCCGAAGCGCTGACCTGCCTCGACGTCGAATGAAACTCCGCGCAAAGCATGGACGTCTCGCCGCGTGTAGTGGCGTTCCAGGTCCCGAACGGAGATCATCATCGGCTCGCCTCCAGATCCGAAGCGGCCAAAAGCTTCTTGGTGTATTCGTGTTGTGGCGCGGTGAGAACATCCCGTGTGGTGCCGGATTCGACGATCTCGCCGTCCAGCATCACCAGCACCCGCTCGCATACCGACGCCACGACGGCGAGGTCGTGCGTGATGAACAGCAGCGCGCTCTCCCGCTCGCGGACGCCGTCGAGGATCAGTTCCAGGATCTGCGCCTGCACGGTGACATCCAGCGCCGTCGTGGGCTCGTCGCAGATCAGCAGCTTCGGATCGTTGGCCAGCGCGATCGCGAGGACCACGCGCTGCCGCTGCCCGCCGGACAGCTGATGCGGGTACGCACGGAAAGTCCCTGGCAGGCCGACGGAATCCAGCAACGCCTCGGCACGCTGTTTCCCACCGGTGCGGTGGATCCGCATCGGCTCGGCCACCTGCGCGCCGACCCGCATCGCCGGGTTCAGCGCGGTCATCGGTTCCTGGAACACCATCGACAGGTCGTTGCCGCGCAGCCGCGACAGCTCCCGTTCCGGCGCGCCGAGCAGTTCACGGCCGTCGAGTTTCACCGAGCCGGACGCGACGAGCTCTTCGGGCAGCAGCCCCATGATCGACAGCGCCGTCAGCGACTTCCCGGAACCCGACTCGCCGATCAGGCCGACGCGCTCACCCCGGGCGACCTCGAACGAGACGCCGCGGACCAGGCCGCCGATCCCGAGATCCTGGACTTCGAGGGTCATAGCCGCGCCGCCAATCGCGGGTCGAGACGATCGCGAAGGCCGTCACCGAGCAGGTTGAAGCCGAGGACCGCGATGGCGATCGCGACACCGGGCACGAGCGCGAGCCGCGGGTGCAGGGTCAGGAACACCTGGGATTCCTGCAGCATCCGGCCCCACGACGGCGTCGGCGGCCGCGTGCCGAAGCCGAGGAACGACAACGCCGCTTCCGCGAGCACGGCGATCGCGAACGACACGGATGCCTGCACGATCAGCAGGCCGGAGATGTTCGGCAGCACATGCCGCGCCGCGATGTTCAGCCGCGAGCGGCCTGCCGACCGCGCGGCCGGCACGAACTCGCTGCTCATCACCTGCAGCGTCCCCGAACGCGCGATCCGCGCGAAAGAGGGGATGGTCGCGATACCGATCGCCACCATGGCCGTGAGGGTGTCGGCCCCGAACACCGCGCCGAACATGATCGCCAGCAGCAGTGCGGGGAACGCGAGCACGAGATCGTTGACCCGCATGACGAACTCGCCGAGCCACCGCGACGACATCCCGGCGAGGATGCCCAGCGGGGTCCCGATCAGCGCCGCGATCCCGACCGCGACCACGCCGACGTACAGCGTCGTCCGCGCGCCGACCATGAGCTGGCTGAGCACGTCGCGGCCGAAGCTGTCGGTGCCGAGCAGGTTGGAGCCGCTGAACTCGTGCAACCGGTTCGGCGCGTCGACGCGGATCGGGTCGAACGGCGTCCACACGAACGAAAGCAGCGCGGCGAGCACGATCAACGCGACCAGGACGCCGCCGATCAACAGGCTTCGAGGCACTCTTTCCCGCCGAGAACCCATCAGCACCCTGCGATTGCGCATCAGGAACCCCGCAATCTCGGGTCGAGCACCGTGTACAGGAGGTCGACCACGAAGTTCACCAACAGCACGCCGACCACCAAGACCAGCACGATCCCCTGCACGGACAACAGATCCCGCGACGCCACCGAGTCGAGCAGCATGCTGCCCAGCCCCGGCAGCACGAACACGCGCTCGACGACGACGGCGCCGATCAGCAGCGTCGCCAGTTGCAGGCCGAGCACCGTCACCACCGGGACGGCGGCGTTGCGCAGGCCGTGGCGGAACAGTGCTTGGAACGGCCGAAGTCCCTTGGAACGCGCGGTGCGCAGGTAGTCCTGCCCGAGCGTGTCGAGCACCGCGGACCGCACATAACGGGTGAGCACAGCGCCCTGCACGAGCCCCAGCGACAAGGCGGGCAGCACGAGACCGCGGACGAATTCGCCGGGGTCCTGCACCGGCGGCGTCCAGCCACCGGAGGGCAGCCAGCGCAACTGCACCGCGAAGATCTGCACCAGGATGATGCCGGCGAGGAACGCCGGGATCGCGACGCCGATCTGCGAAAGTCCGGAAACCGCGGTGCCGTCGGCCTTCCGGTGCCGCACCGCGGCGAACGTCCCGGCCGGGACGGCGATCAGCAGCGCCACCAACATCCCGGCACCGACCAGCCACAACGTCACGCCGAGCCGGTCGGCCAGGGCGGGCCCGATCTCCTCGCGGGTGACGTACGAGCGGCCGAAGTCGCCGTGCAGGACACCGCCGATCCAGTCGAAGTACTGCGTCACCAGCGGCCTGTCGATGCCGAATTCGGCGCGGGTCTTCGCGACCAGCTCCGGCGTCGCGTTGACGCCGAGCGCGACCTGCGCCGGATCGCCCGGCAGCACCGCCATGAACAGGAACACCACGATCGACGCGGCCAGCACACTGGCCACCAGGATCCCCGCGCGGCGCGCGATCTTGACCGTCATCGCGGCGCCAATCCCGTGAGATCGAAGGACTCGCTGACCTGGTTGCGGACGAACCCGGTCACCTTGTTCTTCGCCACGATCACGTTGGGGAAAAGGAAGAGCCAGTCCGCGGCCGCGTCTTCGGACAGCCGCCGCGCGACCTGGCGCATCGCGTCGATCTGCTCCTGGGGAGTTCCGGCGTCGGCCTTCGCCAGCTGCTGCTGGACGTCCTTGCCGTCGTAACCCCAGTAGTACTTCGGCTTGCCGAAGGTGACGATGTCGCGGGCCTCGACGTGCTGGATGATCGAGAGGTCGTAGTCGTGGTCGGTGAAGACCTGCTTGAGCCACACCGCCGGGAAGTCCAGCGGCTCGATCGTCACGGTCACCCCGATGTCCGCCAGTTGCGACGCCACCACCTGCGCGGCCGAGACGGCGTACGGCAGGTTCGGGATCCGCAGCCGCAGCGAAGGAGTAGCTTGCCCTGATTGAAACAGCCCTGCTTCGGCGAGCAGCGTTTTCGCCTTCGCGGGGTCGAACGGGTACGCGTTCGAGAGGTCTTCGTACCAGGGGTCCGTCGGCGGGACCATGCTGCCGATGAGCGTGCCGCGCCCCGCCCAAGCCGTGTCCAGCAAGGCCTTCCTGTCGATGGCGTACGACAGCGCGCGCCGGACGCGGACGTCGTTCAGCGGCGGGCGCGCGTTGTTGAACGCGAGCGTGACCTCACTGTTCGTCGTGCCTTCGACGACGGTGAAGCGGTCGTCGCTCTGGAACTGCGGGATCGAATCCGGCACGGTGATCGCGGAGATGACGTCGATCCCGTTGCTGAGCAGGGCGTTGTTGAGCGCCGTCGGATCCTTGATGTACTTGAGGACCACGGTCGAGTACGCCGGTTTCCTGCCCCAGTACGCGGGATTCTGCTTGAGCACGATGGAATCGCCGCGCCTGCGCGAAGCCACCGTGTACGGCCCGGTGCCGACCGGTTTGTTCGCCAGATCCGCGACGCCGGTGGGGCTGAACATCGCGCCGAGCCTGCTGGTGAGGCTGAACAGCCAGCCGTTGCTGGGTTTCGTGAGCACGACCCGCGCGTGGTCGGGCGCGACGACGTCGACCCGGTCGACAACGTCCATTGTGGACTTGATCGACACCGTCCAGTCGGTTTTGACCCGCATCAGCGAGAACTTGACGTCTTCGGCGGTGAACGGCGCGCCGTTGCTGAACTTCGCGTCCTTCCGGAGCTTGAAGTCGTAGGTCTTGCCATCCGGGGAAACCGTCCACGATTCGGCCAGCAGCGGCACGATCTTCGCGTCCGCATCGAGCTTCACCAGGCCCTCGTAGACGTTGTAGAGCAAGGCCTGCGGGATGGCGGCGCCGTCTGTGCGGGTGAAGTCGAAGTTCGCGGGTTCGGCGGTGTAGCCGATGGCGAGCGTGCCGGGATCCTTGGCGACCGTGGCGCTCGATCCGGCCGAGCAGCCGGACGTCACCAGCAGCAACGCCAGCGCTGCCGCATGGATCCGGGCTTTCATCCTGCCCCCTGACCGGTAGACTGGTCTGACCAGTAAACCAGACGAGACGGCAGGGTCAAGATGGAATTCGAGCCGGTCGCCCCTGTCCGCGCGTACCAGCGCGTCGTCGAACAGATCGAGGAAGCCGTGTTCAGCGGCCGGATCAAACCCGGCGACCGGCTGCCGAGCGAACGCGAACTGATGGTCCAGTTCGACGTCGGCCGCTCGACCGTGCGGGAGGCACTGCGGGTGCTGCAGGCAGCGGAAATGATCCGCTCGCGCCCCGGCGATCCGCGCGGCCCGGAGGTCCTGGCCGCCTCGCCCGCCGCGCTGCACCGGTCCATGCACCGGCTGGCGCGGGCCGAGAACCTCGGCCTGTCCGAACTCCTGCAGTTCCGCATGGTCCTCGACGGTTCCGCGCATCTGCTCGCCGCACAGCTCAGGACCGAAGACCATCTCGCCGAACTGGACAAGGCGCTTGCCGCGATGCGCGAGGGCGTCGCGAAGGGATTCGCGGAGTTCTCCCACGCGGACGTCGCGTTCCACGAGGCCATCGCCCGCGCGACGGGAAATCCGCTGCTGGTGATCAGTGGCGAGGTCGTGCGCGGTGTCGTACTGGAGCTCATCGAGGACAAACTGGAGCACGCCGACGACCGGACGGCGTTGATGCGCAGCTGGCTCACGCATCACGAGGAAGTGCTGGGAGCGATCCGGGATTCCGACGGCGAACGCGCGTCACGGCTGGCGAAACGGGCGCTTTACGACAACTACGCGGAATACGTGCCGGAGGGCCAGCGCCGCCTGCTGTTACCGCTCCTGTCGTAACGGTTCGTGGCGTTCGGGCGACTCACCCCCCTGAACTCGCTCACATGGGGGATGAAATGGAGCCTTCGAACCCCCGCCAAGGCGTCGGCCTGGCGCTTTCCGGCGGCGGCTATCGCGCGATGCTGTTTCACACCGGGGCCCTGTGGCGGCTCAACGAAATCGGCTGGCTGTCGAAGATCTCGACGTTTTCCAGCGTCTCGGGCGGCTCGATCGCCGCGGGCGCGCTGGCGCACGCGTGGTCGAAGCTGAAGTTCGAAAACGGTGTCGCGGACAACTTCCACGACGAGGTCGTCGCGCCGATCCGGAACCTGGCGCGCACGCGGCTGGACATCCCGGTCACCTTGCGCGCCATGGCGATCCCGTGGCGGAGCGCCGGTGAGGAACTCGCGCGGGTGTACGCGAAACACCTGTTCGGCGACTGCTGCCTCAAGGATCTGGACCCAGAGGGCCCGCAGTTCGTCTTCACCGCGACGAACCTCCAGGACGGCGCGCTGTGGTGGTTCTTCCGGCAGAACGGGCCGCACGGGAACATCCCGCTCGCCACCGCGGTGGCCGCGTCTTCGGCGTTCCCGCCGATGCTGTCGCCGGTGGTGCTCCGCGATCCGCTGTCCGACGAGGCGGGCCGCAAGATCGTGCTGAGCGACGCCGGCGTCTACGACAACCTCGGCCTGGACCCGGTCGAAGGGCATGCGACGGTGCTGGTCAGCGACGCGGGCAAGCGGATGCAGGTCACGCCGAAGGTCAACCGCGACTGGGGACGGCAGCTGCTGCGCGTCCTCGACGTGATCGACAACCAGGTCCGCGAGCTGCGGCGGGGCGCGCTGCTGAAGTCGTATGTGGAGAAGGATTTCGCGGGCGCCTACTGGGGGTCCTACGTCGATCTCGACAACTTCGAGCTGGACGACTCACTGAAGGCGCCTGTCGATCTCACGCACGGGCTGGCGGAAACCCCGACTCGGCTGACGAAGCTGCCGGAAGTGCTGCAGGAGCGGTTGATCAACTGGGGTTACGCTGCCTGCGACGCCGGGATGCGGAAGTGGGTCGATCCCGAGGCGACCGCTCCCGACGGGTTCCCGTTCCCCGCCGCGGGCGTGGGCTGAGCCGACCCCCAGATGCCATGAAAGGTCCTTTCCTTGCAAATTTGGCAAGGAAAGGACCTTTCATGGCGCGCTCTGGTCGTCAGGCGGCCAGATTGGCGTAGACGATGATGTTGTCCTTGTAGCTGTGCTCTTCCTTGTCGAAGACACCGCCACAGGTGATCAACCGCAGCTGCGGCTTGTCCGTGTTGCCGTAGACCGCTTCCTCGGGGAACTGGTCCTTGGGAACCTGGTCCTTCTTCTCGACCACGAACTTCAGGCTCTTGCCGTCACTGCGTTCGACGAGCACCTCGTCGCCCGGGTCGACGTCCTTGAGCTTGTAGAAGATGCCCGGCTGCTTGTTGCCGTCGACGTGGCCGAGCAGGATCGACGGGCCGACGTCACCGGGCACCGGCGAAAGCCGGTACCAGGCGGCCTGCATCGGGTTCTTCGCCGACGGGACGGACATCTTGCCGTCCTTGCCGACCGCGACCGTCACCAGATTCGATTCCGCGCCGATCTTGGGGATCTTCACGTTCGTCGGGCGAACCCCGTTGAACGGCTTGACGACCGGCGGAGCCGGTTCCGACGGAGCCGCCTGCGCGGCGGGCGGGGCGGGTTCGTCGGTGCCGCATCCCGTCAGCGCGAGGGAAAGGACAAGGGCGGCCGCGACCAGGCGGCCGCCCTGCGTCAGGAGTTTCATCGGATCAGGCCGCGGTGGCGCCGAAACCGGTCTCGATGCCGCCCTTGGGCTTCAGCTTGACCTGCTTCGCCGGCTTGGTGCCCGGCGCGGTCGCGCCGCCGCCGACAGTGCCCTCGATCTCGATGTCACCCTTGCCCGGCTTGCCGTCGCAGGTCCAGGTGAAGGTGCTCGAGGTGCCCTTGAAGCCGGGCTTCGCCTCGATGATGTAGATCCACAGGTAGGCGTCGCCACCGTCCTGGAACGAGTCGACGACGGTGAAGTCCGGCGCGGTGACGCCGGCGGGCTCCGAACCGCAGAGGATCGCCAGCGCGCCCTCGTTGCCCTCGACGTAACCGGCGCCGACGTTCAGCACCGGCTTCGGCGGGGTGGTGGTCGGCTTCTCCGAGGTGGAGGTCGGCGACGGCTTGTCGGAAGTCGGCTTGCCGCTGGTCGACGTCGGCTGCGACGACGACGCCGGAGCGCTCGAATCGGTGGTCGGGGACGTGGTCACGGGACCACCCGAGTAGGACGGCCCCGGCGGAACGGAAGGCGAGGACTCGGTCGGCGCCGCGGGGGGCGTCGACGTTGTCACGTCGTCCTGTGCCATCGCGGCAGGCGTCACGGCCAGCGAGATGACGGCGCCGGTCAGCACCGCGCCCGCGAGGCGACCCAACGTCTTCTTCAAAATGATCTCCCAGTGAAAAGCATCGCAACACACGGTGACCCCCACCATGCGACCACCCGGGGGAAAAACCCACGTTCGGGTGACAGCGCGATCTTGCCCGAAAAGCACCGGTCTTCAGTAGCGGGTAGACGGTGACAAAAACCACTGGGAAAACCGGTAACACCGGTGTGGTCCGGCCCGATACAAGGGCCTGAAAGTCGCTCAACAGAGCGAAAAGCTCCGGACGACGAGGCAATGTTAGCACCCGAATGACCGGAACGGTCGTGCTGCGAAAGCATTTTTCCGGCGGCCTCCGAACACCGCGAAAACGCCGCTTTTCCGGCCCGAAGCTGCGACTTCCCGCGATTACCCGGGCCTTTGTTACCGACTGGTTCACACGTTCGGAGTACCTGGCGGTGAAATACTGACCAGTCGAGCCCGGAAGCCGGTGCCCGGCAACCGGAAGGTCACGATCAGAGCACCGGGAACAGGGCCACGCCCTAGTCGAGTGCGGAAGCCAGATCCGTCCAGAGATCTTCCGGGTCTTCGAGCCCGACGCTGAACCGGACGAGCCCGGCGGGCACGTGGGCGTCGCCCGCCAGCCAGGCCCGCCGCTCGACCAGGCTCTCCACCCCGCCGAGACTGGTGGCGGCCCGGATCAGCCGCAGCGACCCGATGACCTTGTCCGCGGTCTGGGCGTCCGGGAGTTCGAACGCGATCATCGTGCCGGAGCCGGGATACCGGACCCGGGTGATCGCGGGGTGGTCGACCAGTCGCGCCGCCAGCAGCGCGGCCGTGCGGGTCTGCTCGGCAAGGCGGACAGGCAGCGTCCGCAGCCCGCGCAGGGCCAGCCACGCTTCGAGCGCTCCCGGCGTCGCCCCCATCCTGGTGCGCGCGTCGCGCAGATCCTTCGCGACGGCTTCGTCGGCCGCGATCGTCAGGCCGAGCAGCAGATCGCTGTGGCCGCCGATGAGTTTCGTCGCGCTGTGCACGACGATGTCCGCGCCGAGCTCCAGCGGCCGCTGCCCGAGCGGGGTGGCGAACGTGTTGTCGACGGCGACCAGGCCGTTCGCGGCGGCGGCGATCGTCTCGATGTCGATGACGTCGAGCGTCGGGTTGGTCGGCGATTCGAGCCAGAGCAGGTCGGCGTCCACGGCGGCGACCCAGGCGGCCGTGTCGTCCGGCGCGATCTCGGTCACCACCAAGCGGCCGGTGCGCTGTGCGTGCGCGAGCAGGCCGCGGGACCCGGCGTAGGAGAACGTCGGGACGCAGACCTTCGCTCCCACCGGCAGCGTGTCGACGACGGCGCTGAGCGTCGCGATCCCCGAGGCGAACGCGGTGGCGTGCCCGCCTTCGAGCGCGCCGATCGCGGTTTCGAGGGCCTCCCAGGTCGGGGTGCCGTTCTCCCGCGAATACGCGCGGTCGGCGCCGGCGTCGAAGGTGCTCGCCGCGACGATCGGCACGTTCAGCGGTTCGCCGGGGCCCTCCGGGCGTCCGGCGGCGACGGCGAGGGTGCGGGGCGACCAGTCGTTCGTGTCCACCCCGCCACCGTAAAGGTCGCGGATGATCACGGAAACCGGCATCTTCGCGATCATCGCGTGGCAGGCTTCGGCCATGACTTCCGGAACGATCGACGCGGGAACCTGGACACTCGGCGACCTGAAGGTGAACAGGGTCGGGTTCGGCGCCATGCGGCTGCCCCAGCGCGGCCAGGCGTTCGCCCCCGACGCCACCCCGGGCGACCGCGATCAGGCGATCAAGGTGCTGCGCCGCGCTGTCGAGCTGGGTGTCGACCACGTCGACACCGCCGCGTTCTACTTCTCGTCGCTGCGGTCGGCCAACGAGCTGATCAACTCCGCGTTGTCGCCGTACGCGGACGACCTGGTGATCGCGACCAAGGTCGGGCCACGCCGGGATCCGTCCGGCGGGTGGCTGCCCGATGCCACTCCCGAGCAGCTGCGCGGCGAGGTCGAAGAGAACCTGCGGCAACTCGGCCGCGACCACCTCGACCTGGTGAACCTGCGTCTGCCAGGGGACAGCTCGATCGCCGACCACTTCGGCGCGCTGGCCGAGCTGCGCGAAGCCGGTCTGATCCGGCACCTCGGCGTGTCCAACGTCCGCCCGGAGCAGCTGGCCCAGGCCAAGGCGATCGCGCCGGTCGTGTGCGTGCAGAACGCCTACGGCCTCGGCCACCGGCCCGAGCAGGACGAACTGCTGCGTTCGTGCGGCGAGCAGGGGGTGGCGTTCGTCCCGTTCTTCGCCATCGCCGGAGCCGGGCGCGAGGCGGGTGCCAGTGGCGCCGAGCAGGACGAGGTGCTCGCGATCGCCCGCGCGCACCAGGCCACCCCCACGCAGGTCCGCCTGGCATGGACCCTCGCGCGCGGGCCGCACGTGCTGGTCATCCCGGGTACCGGCGACCTCGGCCACCTCGCCGACAACGTCGCCGCCGGAACGCTGCGGCTCACGTCCGAAGACCTGGCCCGCCTCGACGCACTGCATCAAGGCGGGCCGTCAGCCAAGGCCTAGTCGTCTAGTGGGCTAGTGGGCGTACACCTCGAACTCGTAGAGGGAGTAGCCGTACTTCGTCCCGCGCTGGACACCGGCCATCCGGACATAGCGGCCGTCGGTCGCGTCGAAGGCGACGTTGTCCTGCCCGCCATCTCCGTCCACTATGGACGCCACGTCACGCCAGTTGGTCCCGTCGGACGAGACCTGCACCTTGTACGCCTTGCCGTACGCGGATTCCCAGTGCAGGACGACCCGCGAGACGGGCCGCACCGAGCCGAGGTCGACGGTGATCGACTGGTTGTCGCTCCAGTCGCTCGCCCAGCGCGTCGAGAGGTCGACGTCGATCGCGTCGGACGGCGGCGAGTTGTACCAGCCGGTTTCGTGGCTGCTCGCGCTCACCGACCGGCCGGTGGCGAGGTTGGCGATGTTGTCGCCGCGCTTCGCCGGGAACTCCACGACCTGCTGGAAGGTCGGCCGGTTCTGGGTGCTCATCTTGTCCTGTGTGATGCCGCCGAGCGCGCGGTGGATGATCGTGTCGGCGCACCACTGGTCTCCCGCGCCGCAGTCGCCGTCACCCGGGTACACGGTGTTGGCGGGCTGCGCGGCGGCTTGCGTCAGCGAGTCGAGCAGCACCTGACGGCAGGCGTCGACGTCGCCGCCACCGCAGTACTTCACCGGCAGCGGACCGGCGACGTTCTGCCCGAGGACCGACCGGATGTCCTTGTGCACGTAGCCCCACCAGCCCGCCTGGTACGACGAACCCGCGTGCGACTGGCCGACGTGCTTGCCGGGAACCTCGTTCTGCCAGCCGGAAGGCGACTCGTTGATCTTCAGCACACCCACCATGGCGGCGTAGGCGGCGTCACCCATGCCGGGTTTGAACTGGGCGTTGACCAGCAGCGGCCACCAGGCGTCCATGATCCGGATCGCGTCGGCGTTGGTGTAGGCCTTGCTGCCCGGTGAGGTCTCCGAGCGCAGGGCGCCCGCGCCGAGCCAGGTCTTCAGCTTCGCCACCGCGTCGGCGGCCGGGCCGGTCACCGGTGCCTTGTCGAGCACCTTGAGCAGTTCCGGCAGCACCTTCTCCGCGCGGAGGTCGGCCAGCGCCGCTTCCTCCATGGCCTGGGTGAGGTTCACCCGCGTCACCCTGGTGCCGCTGGAGACCATCTTCTTGACCCGCGCGTCGATCAGATCGGCGCGGTGCACGGAACTCTTGTCCGCGCCGCTGGCCGCGTAACCGTTGGTCTGCGCGTTGTTCCAGCTGATGTAGTAGTCCTGGTTGATCGACTGGGGATGCTGCGACGACGGCGTGTAGTTCGCGAGATTGCCGTCGGGATTCCAGCCCTGCCAGTCGAATCCGGCGTCGGCCTTCACCGGCATCGCCGGGTCGACGTTCGGATTGCGGACCGGGTTCGAGCCGGAGTTGAAGTACGCGATGTCACGGGAGTCGGCGTAGAACCAGTTGTAGGTCTGGTTGACGTCGGCCGCCGCGACCTGGAAGTCCTGCGCGGACTTGATCGCGTCCGGGTCGTTGAACTTCTGGAAGCCGATGATCGTGTCGATCTCGTGCTGGAAGGTCGACCGCAGCGACGCGTACGCGACCGGTTTGCCGCCGACCAGCGCCCGGCTCGTCACCGGCCCGTACTTCGTGCGGAAGCTTCGCAGCGTGTACGAACCTTCGGCCGTCCCGTCGGCGATGGTGGGCTTCCAGGCGTTCTTGCGCTCGACGATCTCGAACGGCAGGCACTGGCCGCGGAAGCGGTAGAAGTTGGAGTTCTTCGTCGGCGCGGAGCCGTTCTGCTCGCACAGTTCGACGGCGTAGGTGTCGGTGATGTCCTGCGACGCCGAAGTCGCGCTCCACGAGTAGTCCTTGCCGCGGCCGAGCAGCACGTACATGCTGATGCCCGCGAACGAGGCGCCGCGCGCGCTGATGCCCGGGCCCTGGAGTTCCTGCAGCATCAGCAGTTGCGGCGCGAAGTAGCCGGCCTGCGGGCCGAAGACGGCGACGGGGTGACCGCTCGCGGTCTTGGCGCCGGAGACGACCAGCGCGTTGGACATGCCGTGTTTCTCCGACAGCAGGTTTCCGGGCAGGACACCGTTGTCGAAGATGCCGCGGGCGGCCTTCTGGTCGTCGGGCGCGGGAACGTCCACCTTGGCGGGCGTCGCCGTGCCCGCGGAACCCGTCGGGTCGAAGACCAGCTGCTGCCCGGAGACCGACCCCTTGTCCGGGATCGCGGCGCCCTGCGGATTCGCCGGCGCCTTGCCGTAGTCGAAGTTCTGTCCATTGTGGAGGGTCTTGACGGTCTCGGGGTCGTCCTCGGACCGGAGGCTCTTCCAGACCTTGTCGCCCTGTTCGAGTCCGTACTTCTCCTGCATCGCCATCTTCGCGATGGCGTTCTGCACCTCACCGCCACCACCGGCGCCGAACTGCGCGCCGACCACCGCGGCGAGCACGACGAGGTCGGTCAGCTTGAACGGCTCGATGGTCCCGGCGTTGGTGATCGCGTCGACGTGCCCGGTGAGGACGTACTCGCCGGGGAAGTAGCGGCCGCTGTGCGAATCGGAGATGTACTTGTTGACACCTTGGACGTAGGCCTCGGCGTCGGCCTTGCCCTGGGCGCCGCGCGGGCCACTGGCCGCGGCGTTGTCGATCTGCTTCTGCAGTTCCTGTTCGGTGTAGGGCGCCGAGGCGAAGAAGCTCTGCTCGAGTTCGCGGTTGCCCTGCGCGCCACCGGCGTACGAGGTCAGCTGGCCGCGGCCGACGCGGCGCATGATGTCCATCAGCCACAGGCGGTCCTGCCCGGCGGCGTATCCGGCGCCGTACATCGTGCCCGGCCGCGTCGTGCCGACGATCCGGGGGACGCCCGTCGCCTTGTCTCGCGTGATCGTCACGTCCGAGCGCGGTTTGATCGTGCTCTCGACCTGCCCGGACGCGACCCCGTACGAGGCGTCGTTGAAGAACTGGTTGATCTTGTCCGTGGTCAGCGTCTTGTAGCCGTCGGCGAGCGAGGCGTACTTGCCGAGCTGGTCGGCGGAATGCGCGGGCCGGGTGCCGAGCGCCTTGTGCGCCAGGATCTCGGCGAGGGTGGCGTTCCCCTTGGTCCCGGGCGGCAGGATGTCGCCGCACTGGCCGCCGCAGTAGTCGTCGAGCGCGGCCGCCACCACGGAGTTCCGTGGGGCTTCCGCCGCGTTCGCCTGGAGTGCCGGAACGGTCCCCGCCACCAGCGTCAACCCCGCCAGCGTCGTCAAGACCCGTATGCCTCGTCGCATGAAAGACCTCCGTCGTCGGAGAGTGACGAGGCGCACACTACCCACGGGTATCCAAATTTGTGAAGACTATTCGCGTTCTTGCCACCGTTCGGCCGAACACTCGTCCTGCGGACCCCGGACCTGCACAGGTATCTTCCAGGACATGCCTTTGGAGAAGCCCCAGATCGACCGCCCGGAGGGCGCAGCGCCCGCCGACCTGGTGAAGACCGACATCTCCGTCGGCGACGGCCAGGAAGCGAAGACCGGCGACACCGTCACGGTGCACTACGTCGGTGTCTCGCACTCGACCGGCGACCAGTTCGACGCGTCGTGGGACCGCGGCGAACCGCTTCGCTTCGGCCTCGGCCGCGGCCAGGTCATCCCCGGCTGGGACCAGGGCGTCGCCGGGATGAAGGTCGGCGGCCGCCGTCAGCTGGTGATCCCGCCGCACCTCGCTTACGGCGAACGCGGCGCCGGCGGCGTCATCAAGCCGAACGAGACCCTGATCTTCGTGGTCGACCTGGTCGGCGTGAACTGACCCACTTCGCGTGACATGGGCCCGGTCCCCGGGGCCCATGTCACGCAAGGGAATTCACACGGCCTGAAGCCGCCGCGTCGGCTTCGCGAACGGGTTGTCCGCCGAGTCCTCCGAGAAACCCGCCAGTTCGGCGATCTCCCCATCGGTGAGCCCCCTGGCCCGCAACGTATCGCCGATCGCCGTTATCAGTTGCGGGGTCTCCGGAGCCAGGCGATCGCTGTCCGGTTCCGTCGTCTTCCATCCGCGAGCGTTCATCGACTTGTAGAAGCTCGTGCGATCCGCGGCCGAAACCTGCTTGAGGGAGTACGCGCGTTCGAAGAGCGCCTGCATCGACACTCCCCAGACTCGCTTCAAGTCCCGTAGATGCCCGATCGTCACGGGACGAAGATCCGGCTTGATCACATGCTCCGGCATCAGGAACTCAGCCGCGAACTCGTTGGCTTCCCGTTCCGGATCCTCGGTCGCGACCCCATTGTGGAGCACAAGGTGACCGAGTTCGTGAGCCAAGGTCAACCGTTTGCGATCGATCGGAGCACCCGCGTTGATCAGCAACACGGGGTGATCGCCGATCCACTGGGAAAGTCCGTCGATACGTGAGGTGCCGAAGTCTTCTTCCAGGATCACGCAGCCGGCAGCCTCCAGCCACCTGGTCAGATTCCGTACCTGCCCGACCGGCAGCCTCCATTGGGCGCGCACCATCAGAGCCGCCTGCGCCGGAGTCGTGTCGATGGGATCGAACGTGGGGACCGACTGCTCCGCCCGCATCGACACGTCCTCGAACAACACGGAGACATGCAACCGGTGGGCGTTCAGCCGCGCTTCGAGCTTTCGCCAAGCGGACGCCTTGGTCGTTCGCTGACGCCTCATGTGCGCGTCCACCGCGAGCGCACCCCGAACAGCGTGATCCCGAGTCAGAAAGCGCGTCGATACACCCAGTGACTCCGCGAGCCGGTTCACCACATCGCCGTCAGGCATGCGTTGATCGTTCTCGTAGCGGGACAACGCGGCCTGAGTGATCTCAGCCTTGGCGCACAGATCCGCCTGCGTCAGTCCGCGGGCGCGGCGAAGTGTTTCCAGCACGTCGCCGATTCCACTCACGTCGCTTCGTCCTCCTCGTCTCGGGCCAAGGCCTCGTACAGGTCGATCTGGGGCAGGGACGGATCGACAGGAGTCCAGGTGATTTCCGTACCCATGCCTCCGGACGCCTCAGCATCTACCTCCACCGCCCAGATCGCATCTTTGTCCAACCCGTCGCGCAGGGAGACGATGGTGCTGCCGATCACTCGCTCTTCGGGGTCCCAGCGGTAGCCGAAGCCCAGGCGAACCTCTTCCAATCCTTCCAGAGCTTCAGACTGTGCCCAGAAGGCGAGGGCTGATTTCGTGGCGTACGACCTGATGCGATCTCGAACCGTGTGCCGCTTCACACGAGCGCGGTACCGGAGACCCACGGTGACTTCGCGAGTGACGCCCTGATCCACCAGCTCGACCGAGTCGATGTCGGTGAGTCCGCGACGCAAGTGCGCCCAAAGACGGTCGTGGATCCAGTTGGAAAGCCCACGGTCGCTGCTGTCCGCGACCCAGCCAGGGAAGACGTCACGATATTCGGCCAGGTCTGCCCTGGCCGCGCTCGTGGCGTCGACGAGAGCGCTGACGACCTTGTCTCCGAGGTCGTGCAGCACGTCCTCGGCCATGGGGTATGAAAACATGCCAGAAAATATACCGGCTGCGCACTCGCAACTACCAGCACAAACGTGTACTAGAGCTACTCTGGAAGCACTGAAGACCAACCGCCGCCCTCACGCACCGTGGGGGGTCCGGGGGCTCGGCCCCCCGGGTACTGACGAGCGACGACCACACGAAAGAGGCCCCCGTCGCGGAGCAAAGGGGGCCTCGAACAAGAGTGGGCGAGGAGGGAGTTGAACCCTCACGTCCTCTCGGACACACGGACCTGAACCGTGCGCGTCTGCCATTCCGCCACTCGCCCGAGTGCTTCATTCTCTGACAGCTCGCAAAGCGTAGCAGGCGGTTTTGACGGGTTTCACCGGGGGCCGTGTCCGACTGGCCGTACCCGGATAGGATCGACGGGGAAGCACACGTGTGAGGAGGTTGCCCGGTGGGCCGCGTCGAACGGTTTGACAGACGGCTCGAGAACCTCGTGGGCAATACCTTCGCGCGCATGTTCGGTGGCAACGTCGTCACGCAGGAAGTGGCGGTGGCGCTTGAGCGCGAGAGCGAGGAGAACGTTCGTGAGCTGGCCGGTGGTCGACAGCTCGCTCCCAATCACTACATCGTGTCGTTGGGGCAGGCTGATCACGAGCGCATGGCCGGAGACGAGCGGCGGGTCACGTCGGTGTTGGCGGAGGCGGTCAAGGAACACCTCGCCGAGCACGGTTGGGACACCTATGGTGACGTCGTAGTTTCGCTCGAGCGCAACGAGGCGCTGCATACTGGACAGTTCAAGACCCGTTCGTCCGTCGATCCCGACGTCAAGCCCCACGGCGTCGAAGGTTCGTCACGGTCGGCACGACCCAGCAACGCAGGAGACCCAGCAATGAGCCAGCCCCCCGGCTACGGCCAATACGACCAGGGTGACCCGTACGGCCAGCAGCAGGGCCAGTACGGCTACGGACAGCAGGCTGGCCAGCAGCAGCCCGGGTACGACCAGGGTTACGGCGGTCAGCAGCAGGGCGGCTACGACCAGGGCTATGGCGGCGCTCAGCAGCCCGGTTACGACCAGTACGGCCAGCAGCAACAGCCAGGCTATGACCAGGGTTACGGCGGAGCCGCACAGCAGCCCGGCTACGACCAGTACGGCGGCCAGCAGCAACAGGGCGGCTACGACCAGGGCTACGGCGGCGGAGCCGCACAGCAGCCCGGCTACGACCAGTACGGCGGCCAGCAGCAGCAAGGCGGCTACGACCAGGGCTACGGCGGCGGAGCCGCACAGCAGCCCGGTTACGACCAGTACGGCCAGCAGCAGCAGCCCGGCTACGATCAGTACGGCGGCGCACAGCAGCAGCAGTACGGCCAGCCCGCCGCGGACCCGTACGCGCAGGGTGGCGGCTACGGCGGCCAGCCGGCGGCCGGCCGTCAGCTCGCCGCGAGCCTTCAGCTGGACGACGGTTCGAACCGCTCGTACTCGCTGAAGCAGGGTGGGAACGTCGTGGGCCGCGGCCAGGACGCCGACTTCCGGCTCCCGGACACCGGTGTCTCGCGTCGTCATCTGGAGATCACCTGGGACGGCCAGAGCGCGACGCTCGCGGACATCGGTTCGACGAACGGCACCACCGTGAACGGCACCCCGGTGCAGACCTGGCAGCTGGCCGACGGCGACGTGATCCGCGTGGGCCACTCGTCTCTCGTGTTCCGTACGCAGGGCTGACGGGCGGCGTCCGGAGGGGGTACCGCAGAATTGCGGTGCGGGACCTGTGGTGGATCGGCACTTCAGGTCGTATGCGGAGAGCAAGGCTGTTCGGAGCCGACCATCCCGGACGGCACGGGCTCTCCGCGGCGCACAGGAGAAACGGGAGCGGACACAACAAGTGCCAGAGCTGGTCGTTCAACTCACCAGGGTGGGCTTTCTCGTGCTGCTCTGGCTCTTCGTGTTCGCCGCGTTGCGTGTCGTCCGTTCGGATCTGTACGCGGCCTCCGGGTTGCGCGTCGCCGTCCCGACGTTCGGCCGCAAGAAGAAGGAAAGCACCAAAAAGCCGCGTGGCGGGAAGTCGCCTCAGCAGCTGCTCGTGACCCATGGTGCGCTGGCAGGCACCAGGATCGCCTTGGACGGCAGGCCGATCCTGATCGGCCGTGCCGACGACTCGACTCTGGTGCTGGACGACGACTACGCGTCGACCCGGCACGCCCGGATCGCCCTGCGCGGGGAGGATTGGTACGTGGAAGATCTGGGCTCGACGAACGGGACGTACCTCGACCGGGCTAAGGTCACGGCACCCCTCCGGGTCCCGCTCGGAGTCCCCATCCGGATCGGCAAAACGGTGATCGAGCTTCGCCCATGACTCTCGTCCTCCGCTACGCGGCTCGCAGCGACCGGGGCCTGGTGCGTTCCAGCAACCAGGACTCCGTGTACGCCGGTCCCCGCCTGCTCGCCCTCGCCGACGGCATGGGCGGTCACGCCGCAGGTGAGGTGGCCAGCAAGGTCGTCATCGCCTCCCTCGCCCCGCTCGACGACGACGACCCCAGCGACGATCTCCTCGCTCAGCTGCGTGAGGCCGTGCAGAACGGCAACGCGGCCATCGCCGAGCTCGTCCAGCAGGACCCGGACCTCGACGGGATGGGCACGACCCTGACCGCCGTGCTGTTCGCCGGTTCGCGGATGGGTGTCGTGCACGTCGGCGACTCGCGCGCGTACTTGATGCGCGGCGGGCAGTTCTCGCAGATCACGCGGGACGACAGCTTCGTCAACGAACTTCTCGAACAGGGCCGGATCACGCCGGAAGAGGCCGCGGTGCACCCGCAGCGGTCGCTGCTGCTGAAGGCCCTCACCGGGCACGAGGTCGAGCCGAGCCTGACCGTGCGCGAGGCCCGCGCCCACGACCGCTACCTGATCTGCTCGGACGGCCTGTCCGGCATGGTCAGCGACGAGACGCTCGCCGAGGCGATCCAGATCCCGGATCCGCAGGCCTGCGCGGACCGGATGATCGAGCTGGCGCTCAAGGGTGGCGGCACGGACAACGTCACGGTGATCATCGCCGACGTCGTCGACGTCGACTTCGGTGAGGACGCGCCCATCGTGGGCGGCGCCGCCGGTGACGGCAGTGACGAATTCCACCAGGGCGACTCCCCCGCCGCCCGTGCCCGCGCGCTGACCCAGCCCGCGCCGCAGCCGCGGCCCGAGGTCCAGCCCCAACAGGAGGACCCCAAGGTCAAGCGCCGGAGGCGATTTCGCTGGCTGGCGGGAGCGGTGGTCGTCCTGATCGTGCTGGCCGCGGCGGCGATCGCCACGCGGTACTTCGTGCTGAGCCAGTACTACGTCGGCGAAGGTCCCGGCGAGGAGGTCGTGGTCTTCCGCGGCGTCCCGGGCAGCATCCTCGGCATCGACCTGCACGCCTACGAGCAGGGCTCGTGCCCGCCGGGCGGGCTGTGCACCGACAAGCTGCTGGTGCCCGCCCTGCAGGAGGACGCGCGTATCGCGGTGAAGAACGGCGTCAAGAAGGACAATCTCGACGACGCCCGCAAGTACATCGATGATTTCCTGCGGCCGCACAAGCAGCTGGCCGACTGCAAGCCCGCCACCGGCTCGACTTCCATTCCGCCTTCCGCGTCGGCGCCCCCGCCGTCGTCGTCGGCGGCTCCCCCTTCGACCCCCGCCTCGCCGAGTTCGGCGAACCAGCCAGCGGGGAGGGACTGCTCGACGCCGGAACCGGCAGCACCGGGAGGCGGTAACTGATGAGCACGCCGCCCGCCGATCCGGCCTCGGCCCAGTTCGCCACGAACCCTCCGCGCGAGCTGCCCAAGCGGCGCGGGACCGAACTCGTCCTCCTGGCGTTCGCGACGTTCATCGTCACCATCGCGCTCGTGCTGGTGGAGGCGAACCAGGAGCAGGAGCTCACCAGCTCGATCATCTGGCTGGGCTTGTCCTACCTCGGGGTGCTGACGGCGGCGCATCTGGCGGTCCGCCGCTGGGCGCCGTACGCGGACCCGGTGATCCTGCCGTGTGTCGCGCTGCTGAACGGGCTCGGTCTGGTGATGATCCACCGGATCGACCTGGCGCTCGCCGAAAGGGCGATCCAGCAGGGCAAGGAGTACACGCCGGACGTCACCAAGCAGGTGCTGTTCACGGCGATCTCGCTCGTGCTGTTCGTGGTGGTGCTGGTCGTGATCAGCGACCACCGCACGCTGACCCGTTACGGCTACATCTGTGGCCTGGTCGGCATCGTGGCGCTCGCGCTGCCCGCGGTGCTGCCGTCGAGCCTTTCCGAAGTCAACGGCGCGAAGGTCTGGATCAAGCTGCCGTTCTTCTCGATCCAGCCGGGTGAGTTCGCGAAGATCCTGCTGATGATCTTCTTCGCCTCGTTCCTGGTGACGAAACGGGACCTGTTCATGGTCGCGGGCAAGAAGATCGCCGGCGTCGAACTGCCGCGTGGCCGTGACCTCGGCCCGATCCTGATCGCGGCGGCCGCCTGCCTCGGCGTGCTGGTGTTCGAGAAGGACCTGGGGACGTCGCTGCTGTTCTTCGGCGTCACGCTGGTGATGCTGTACGTCGCCACCGAGCGGGTCATCTGGGTGGTGCTGGGCATCGGCTTCTTCGCCGCGGGCGCCATCATCGCCTACAACCTGTTCACGCACGTCCAGCAGCGGGTCCGGAACTGGATCGACCCGCTCGCCACCTACGACGACGCGGGCGGCGGCTACCAGGTCGCGCAGGGCCTGTTCGGGCTCGGCACCGGCGGGGTCGGCGGCACCGGCCTCGGCGCCGGACGGCCGGACATGGTCCCCGAGGCCAAGACGGACTTCATCACCACCGCGATCGGCGAGGAACTCGGCCTGATCGGCCTCACCGCGATGCTGATGCTGTACCTGATCCTGGCGATGCGCGGGATGCGCAGCGCCCTCGCGGTCCGTGACACCTTCGGCAAACTCCTCGGTGGCGGCCTGTCGTTCGCCCTGGTCATGCAGATCTTCGTCGTCGTCGGCGGCGTCACGAACCTGATCCCGAACACCGGGATCACCGCCCCGTTCCTCTCCCGCGGCGGTTCTTCACTGCTCGCGAACTACATCCTGGTGGCCCTTCTGCTCCGAATCTCCGACGCCGCCCGCAAACCCGCGGTGCGGCCGAAGCCGCAGCAGCCACAGGCACCGCTCGCCGAAGCGCACACGGTGATGGTCCAGCGGCCGTCCGCGAACGGTGAGGTGAGCGCGTCGTGAACACCCCGCTCCGCAAGGTCGGCGTCGCCATGCTCGTCATGGTGGTGCTCCTGATGGCCAACGCCACCTACATCCAGGTGGTCAAGGCCGACGACTACCGCACGGACTCGCGCAACGTGCGCGTGCTGTACGACGAGTACTCCCGCCAGCGAGGTCTGATCGTGACGCCCGACGGCGCCGCGCTCGCGAAGGTCGAGCCGTCGAACGACAAGTACAAGTTCATCCGGACCTACGCCGACGGGCCGATGTACGCGCCGGTCACCGGCTACTACTCGATCAACTACGGCTCGGGCGGCCTGGAGCGGTCCGAGGACGACGTCCTCAACGGATCCGACCCGCGGCTGTTCGTGCGGCGCCTTTCGGACATGGTCACCGGCCGTGACCCGCGGGGCGGGAACGTGCGGCTGACGATCAACCCCGCCGTCCAGAAGGCCGCGTACGACCTGATGACGCAGAAGGGCTACACCGGTTCGGTGGTCGCGATCGAGCCGAAGACCGGGCGCATCCTCGCCATGGTGTCGACGCCGTCGTACGACCCGAACAAGCTCGCCGCGCACAGCACCAAGGAGCAGGTCGCGGCGTGGGGCCAGTGGCGCGACGATCCGAAGAAGCCGATGCTGAACCGAGCGATCTCGGAGAGCTACCCGCCGGGGTCGACGGCCAAGCTGCTGGTGACCGCGTCCGCGCTCGAGAACGGCAAGACGGCGGACACGCCGGTCAACACCGCGCCCAACGTCAAACTGCCCGGCACCCAGACGACGCTGGAGAACTACGGCGGCGCGGCCTGCAAGGGCAGCACGCTGAAGGAAGCGCTGCGGTACTCCTGCAACGTGCCCTTCGCCGAACTCGCGGGTGAGCTCGGCAAGGACAAGCTGAACGCGACGGCGAAGAACTTCGGTGTCGGCGAGGACCTGACCGTGCCGATGCGGGTCGCCGCGTCGACCCTCGGCCCGCTCGACTCGAAGGCGGCCCTGTTCCAGAGCGCCATCGGGCAGCGCGACGTGCGCCTGACCCCGATCCAGGACGCCCTGCTCTCGGCGACCGTCGCGAACAACGGGATGGCGATGAAACCGCAGCTCGTGCAGTCGCTGCTGGCGCCGAACCTGTCGACGATCGAGGACTACACCCCGACCGAGCTGACCGGCGACGCCGCGCTGTCCAGCGCGAACGCCGCGATCCTGCGCGACATGATGCTCGCGTCGGAGGAGAACACGAAGGGCGCCGGCAAGCGCGGCGACATCCAGATCGCCTCCAAGACCGGCACCGCCGAGCACGGCAACGACCCGAAGAACACCCCGCCGCACGCCTGGTACACCGGGTTCGCGCCGGCGATGGACCCGAAGATCGCCGTCGCGGTGGTCGTCGAGTCCGGTGGCAACCGCGGGCTCGAAGCGACCGGTGGCACCGTGGCCGCGGAGATCGGCCGCGCCGCGGTCAACGCCATGCTCGGGGGTGGATAGCGGATGCTGTCCTCGGGTCAGCTGCTGGCCGACCGGTACAAGCTGACGAACCGGATCGCCGTCGGCGGGATGGGCGAGGTCTGGCAGGCCAGTGACACGCGGCTGGACCGGACGGTCGCGGTCAAGATCCTCAAGGCGGAGCTGTCCGGCGACGCGGAGTTCCTGCACCGGTTCCGGACAGAGGCGCGGATGACGGCGTCGCTGAACCATCCCGGTATCGCCGCCGTGCACGACTACGGCGAGACGGTCGCGGACGAGCTGTCGATCGCGTATCTGGTGATGGAGCTGGTCGAAGGCGATCCGCTGGCCGCGATCATCACCCGCGAAGGACGGCTGAACGCCGACCGCACCCTGGACATCTTGGAGCAGGCCGGTAACGCGCTGCAGGCCGCGCACGAATCCGGTCTCGTGCACCGCGACGTCAAACCCGGCAACATCATGGTGACCCCGGCCGGTCAGGTGAAGATCACCGACTTCGGGGTCGCGAAGGCCGCCGACGCCGCCCCGGTGACCAGGTCCGGCATGGTCATGGGCACCGCCCACTACATCGCCCCCGAGCAGGCGCTCGGGCACAACGCCGAACCGGCGAGCGACGTCTACTCGCTGGCCGTGTGCGGCTACGAATGCCTCACCGGGCACCGGCCGTTCCTTTCGGAGAACGCGGTGACCGTCGCGATGATGCACATCCGCGACCTCCCGCCGCCGCTGCCGCCGGACGTCCCTCCGGGCGCCCGCGCGGTCATCGAAGCGACCTTGATCAAGGATCCGAGACAGCGGTACAACAGCGGTGGCGAGTTCGCGGCCGCGGTGGCCGCCGTACGCGCCGGGCTGCCACTGCCGACGCCGTCGGGCCTGGTCAACGTGGCGTACTCGGCGGGCCAGCCGGTGATGCCGCAGCAGGTGCCGCCCGGCCCGCACTCGCCGCCGAACCCGATGGCGGCGGTCGGACCGGCGTCGCATCCGGCCATGCACCCGGTCACCGGACCACCCCCGATGGCGGTCCGCCGCCTGCCCGGCAAAAGACCACAATGGGGCTGGTGGGTGCTGCTCGCGGTGATCCTGATCGCAGTACTGGTGGCAGGAGCCTTCCTCGTCGTGAGACTGGTGGGTTCGGGCAACGGACAGCAGCCAGGTGGCGTGGGAACGAGTGAAGAGGCACCGGCTCCGGGTAAGAAGCCTGTGGGTCCTTCGCCGACATCCGCGTATCCCGCGGCGCCGACGGAGGGCAGTACCGAGGAGTCGGCCGGACAGGCGAATCCAGGAATGATGAGCAGCAAACCTTGGACGGAATGGAACGGCACGCAGAGATGAGCACACCAAGACTGCTCAGCAACCGCTACGAGCTGGGCGAGACGCTCGGCTACGGAGGCATGTCCGAGGTCCACCACGGCCACGACGTGCGCCTGGGCCGGGAGGTGGCGATCAAGATCCTGCGCGCCGACCTGGCGCGGGATCCCCAGTTCCAAGAACGTTTCCGTCGCGAGGCACAGAACGCGGCGGCACTGAACCACCCGGCGATCGTCGCCGTCTACGACACCGGTGAGACGAACACCGAGTTCGGCACGCTGCCGTACATCGTCATGGAGTACGTCGAAGGACGGACTCTGCGGGACATCGTGAAGACCGAAGGCCCGATGTCGCAGAAGCGGGCGATGGAGGTCATGGCCGACGTCTGCGCGGCGCTGGACTTCTCGCACCGGCACGGCATCGTGCACCGCGACGTCAAGCCGGCGAACGTGATGATCACGAAGAACGGCGCCGTCAAGGTGATGGACTTCGGCATCGCGCGCGCCATGCACGACGGGCAGTCCGCGATGACGCAGACCGCCGCGGTGATCGGCACGGCGCAGTACCTCTCGCCGGAGCAGGCCCGCGGTGAGTCCGTCGACGCGCGTTCGGACGTCTACGCGGCCGGCTGTGTGCTGTACGAACTCATCACCGGCGAGCCGCCTTTCACCGGCGACTCCCCGGTCGCGGTGGCGTACCAGCACGTCCGGGAGGACCCGAACCCGCCGTCGTCGGTGAACCCGGCCGTGGCGCCGGAGCTCGACGCCGTCGTGCTCAAGGCGCTCGCGAAGGGCCCGGCGAACCGGTACCAGTCGTCGGCGGAGATGCGTTCGGATCTGGTCCGCACGCTGTCCGGCCAGCGGCCGTCCGCGCCGATGGTGATGTCGGAGGACGAGCGCACCCAGGTCATGGACTCCGACCGCCGGGTGCCGCAGCGCTACGACCAGTACGAAGAAGACGAGGAAGACCCGGCCGCGAAGAAGAAGCGCCGGGCCTGGCTGATCACCGGTCTCGTGGTTTCGCTGGCCGCCATCGTGCTCCTGATCATGTGGCTGCTGGGCGCGTTCCAGGACACCAGCGCGGAGAGCAAGGCGATCCCGAACGTCCTCAACCAGAGCGAGGCCTCGGCCACGGACACCCTGCGCGGTGCCGGCTTCAACTCGTTGGAGACCAAGAAGGTCCCCTGCACCGGGGAAGCCGTCAACGGACTGCCCGCCTGCGACGAGAACGACATCGACAAGGTCATCGCGATCAACCCGAACGCGGGACAGGTCACGCTGACCACGAACAAGGTCACGCTGACCGTCGGCTCCAAGCCGGGCAAGGTCAAGGCTCCGGACCTCAAGGGCAAGACCCAGGCCGAAGCCCTGGCGGCGCTGACCGAAGCCGGTCTGAAGCTCGGCGCGATCACCGAGGACGAGACCGACGACCCGAACAACGCGGGCAAGATCTTGTCGCAGAACCCCGGCTCGCAGGCCGAGGTCGACCAAGGTTCGAAGATCGACATCACGGTCGGCAAGTCCAAGGAACTGAAGACGGTCACGAACTACAAGGGCAAGACGAAGTCCGAGGCCGACGCCGGGCTGAGGCAGGCCGGCTTCACGCCGTCGTTCAAGACCGCAAGCTCCAGCGAGCCCAAGGACACCGTCATCGATCAGACCCCGAACGGCGGCAAGCTCGCTGTCGGCAGTGTGGTCACCGTGACGGTGTCGGACGGCAGCCAGGAGACCGTCGACATGCCGAACCTGAAGGGCATGACCGAGGAACAGGCGACGCGGCAATTGCAGCAGCTGGGCTGGAGCGGTCAGCTGAACACGCAGGCCGACAAGAACGGCGACCGGGATCTGGCGGGCAAGGTCAGCAAGACCAACCCGCAGGCCGGTGCGAAGATCGCGAAGAACGCGGCGATCACGCTGTTCATCGTCGAAGGCGATGAGACGCCGACGTCGAGTTCGCGGACCGGGATCCCGGGTCTCCCGGGTGGCGGACAGTAAGTCAGCTCGAAGAAGGGCCCCGCACGGTTTCGTGCGGGGCCCTTCTCATGTCAGTCGTTCGAGAATTCCTTCGTAGGCTTGCCGAATCTGTCCGGGACCGCCCAGCGGCTCGTGGGGCCTCGACGTGCTCGGGCTCGGGTGCGTTCGGCGAACCGCCGGAGCGCGTTTTCCTTGGTGTCGAGGAGGACGATCTCGTGGAACTCCGCGGTCGTCTCCCCGGCGAGCGTCGACTTCCCGCAGGCGGGCGGTCCGTTGAGCGCGATGAGCCGTGGCATCAGGCGTTGTGGCGGAGCAGGGATCCGACGGCCGTCGCGCTCACGAGCAAGGCGGCGACCGCCGCCACCATGGCCACCGTGAACGGGCCGGTCAGGGGTTGTTGCGAGGTCAGGGCCCGCAGCAGCGGGTTGGCCAACGGCAGCCATTTCACCAGGAGCACGGCCGCGAGGGCGAAGATCGCGGCCAGGACGGACCAGCCGGCGCGCGGGACCAGCAGCCGCGAGCAGGGCAGGCCGATCGCGATCCCGAACAGCGCGCACAACGCGTGCGCCGCGGCGCCGAGGGCGAAGGTGCCGATCGTGAAACCGCCGGTCCGGAGGCCGGACCACAGCACCGTCACGAGGATCAGCGCGGCGGCGCAGGCGAAGACAGCCAGGGTGGCGCCGCCGAGGACCGATCGCCAGCGCCGGGCGTGGCTGAAGGTCACCAGCCGCTGGACCGGGTCCTCGACGTCGAGCATCGCGATCGTCAGCCAGCACGAGACCACCAGGAGCGAACCCGCGCTGATCCCGTATTGCGGCAGCAGCGGTGACTTCGGATCCGTGTAGAGCACGGTGTTGACCGCGATGTAGGCGAGGATCGCGGGGAGGTAGCGCTGGGAATGACCGAGCAGCGCGAGGTAGTAGCGGGTCATGGCGAGCACGGCGCCACCTCCCGGACCGAGAAGCCGCGGTTGAGGGCGCGAAGCAGGACGGCGTCCGCGTGCCCGGCTTCGACCGTCAGGACGACTTTCTCGCCGTCGGCCACGGCCTGGCTGACGCCGGGTTCCGACGACCAGTCGCCGCCGGGGCCGTGGAGGACGATCCTTGTCGCGCTTTCGGTTTTGGCGCTCGCTTCGACGCGGGTCAGGAGGCCGGCGTCCATCCGGTGGACGTCGTCGGCGTGGGCGTGCACGGCGGCCGCGCGATGGTCGGTGAAGACGACGCTCGCGCCGCGTTCCCTGGTCTCGGCGACGAGTTCGCCGAGCACCGTGTGGGCTTCGACGTCGAGGCCGGACCAGGGTTCGTCGAGGATCAGCAGTTCCGGCGCGGCCAGGACGGCCTGCGCGAGGCCGACCTTCTGGGCGTTGCCCTTCGACAGGGTCCGCAGGGGCGCGTCCGGGCCGCCGACCAGCGCCAGCCTGTCCAGCAGGGGGTCGATGGCCGCCAGGTCGGCGAGACCGTCGATGCGGGCCATGTGCCGCAGGTACGCCCTGGCGCTCATCCGCTGCCCCGCCGGGAAGCGGTCCGGCAGGTAGCCGACGCGCGGGCTGCCCACGACGGTTCCCGAGGTCTCGCGGGAAAGTGCCGCGAGGATCCTGAGCAGCGTCGACTTCCCCGAGCCGTTCGAGCCGAGGACGCCGATCACGCGGCCCGCCGGGACGTCGAGGTCGACGTCGACGAGCACGGGCTCACCTCGGCCGTAGCGCTTACCGACTCCTTCGAGCCGGATCAGCGAGGTCACGCAGCAGCGGCCTTCTGCAGCGCGCGGGTCGCCTGTTCGAGCTCGTTGACCGTGGCGTCGGGGACCGGGTGCCCGGCCGCGGCCATCCAGTTCGCCAGCATCCGGTGCCCGCACTGGGTGAGCACGGACTCGGGGTGGAACTGGACGCCTTCGAGCGGCAGTTCGCGGTGACGCATGCCCATCACGACACCGGACTCGGTGCGGCCTGTGATCTCGAACACGGCGTCGTCGATGGTTTCCGGCAAAACGGTCAGCGAGTGGTACCGCGTGGCGGTGAATCCGTCGGGGAGTCCGGCCAGGACCCCTTCGCCCGAATGGTGGACTTGACTGGTCTTGCCGTGCAGCAGTTCCGGGGCGCGGTCGACGGTGGCGCCGAAGACGACACCGAGGGCCTGGTGGCCAAGGCAGACGCCGAGCATCGGGATGCGTTTCTCGGCGCAAGCCCGGACGACGTCCATGCTCTGACCAGCGCGTTCCGGGGTTCCGGGGCCGGGAGAGACGAGGACCGCGTCGAACTCGCCGAGCTTGTCGATCTCCACCACGTCGTTACGCCAGACGGTGCACTCGGCGCCGAGCTGGGCCAGGTACTGGACCAGGTTGTAGACAAAACTGTCGTAGTTGTCGACGACGAGCACGCGCATGGAGTCAGCTTAGCGGCTCCCACCAGGTGGACCGTACGCCAGATCACAATGATTGTTAGGGCAACCTAACTTACCGTGGTAGGGGTGAGCCGTTCTCTTCGTGTAGCCATCGTGGGTGCCGGTCCGGCCGGCATCTACGCCGCCGACATCCTCGACAAGTCCGACGCTGACGTGACGATCGACCTGTTCGAGCGCATGCCGGCGCCGTTCGGGCTGATCCGGTACGGCGTCGCGCCCGACCACCCCCGGATCAAGGGCATCGTGACCGCCTTGCACAAGGTGCTCGACAAGCCGAACATCCGGCTGCTGGGCAACGTCGACTACGGGACCGACCTGAAGCTCGACGACCTGCGCCAGTTCTACGACGCGGTGATCTTCTCGACCGGCGCCATGGCCGACCGCGCGCTCGACATCCCCGGGGTCGACCTCGACGGCAGCTACGGCGCCGCGGACTTCGTCTCCTGGTACGACGGGCACCCGGACGTGCCGCGCACCTGGCCGCTGAACGCTACGTCGGTCGCGGTCCTCGGGGTCGGGAACGTGGCGCTCGACGTGGCCCGTGTCCTCGCGAAGACCGCGGACGAGTTGCTCAGCACCGACATCCCGGAGAACGTCTACCAGGGCTTGAAGGCCAGCCCGGTCACCGATGTGCACGTGTTCGGGCGCCGCGGCCCGGCTCAGGCGAAGTTCACGCCGCTGGAACTGCGGGAGCTGGACCACTCGCCGAACGTCGAGGTCATCGTCAATCCGGAGGACATCGAGTTCGACGAGGGCAGCATCGCCGCGCTGCGGGCGTCGAAGCAGATCGACATGGTCGTGAAGACGCTGCAGGAATGGGCGATCCGCGACCAGGGCGACCGGCCGAAGCGGCTGCACCTGCACTTCCTGCACTCGCCGTGCGAGATCGTCGGCGAGGACGGCAAGGTGACCGGTCTGCGGACCGAACGCACCGAGCTGACCGGTGACGGCAACGTGCGCGGCACCGGCGAGTTCCACGACTGGGACGTCCAGGCCGTCTACCGCGCTGTCGGTTACCTGTCTTCGCACCTGCCGGAGATCCCGTTCGACCACACCACGGGGACCGTGCCGAACCAGGCGGGCCGGGTGCTGGACATCGACGAGGACCAGGTGCCGGGCGTCTACGTGACCGGCTGGATCAAACGCGGCCCGGTCGGTCTCATCGGCCACACCAAGGGCGACGCGGCCGAAACGATCGCGAGCCTGCTCGCCGACGCCGACAACCTGGCGACCCCCGCGGTGGACGACCCCGACGCGATCCTCGGCTTCCTCGCCGAACGCGGCGTCCCCTTCACCACCTGGGACGGCTGGGGCAAACTCGACGCCCACGAAAAGTCCCTCGGCGTCCCGCACGGCCGGGAACGCGTCAAGGTCGTGGAACGCGACGAAATGACCCGCATCTCCCGCTCTTAACTCACCTACCCAGCCCCCACCCGTCCCAGGGGGCGGCCCCGAACCCAGTCTACCGGCTGGGGCCGGGGAAAGGGCTGGTCAGCGCGGGTTGTCCACAGCCGGGAAGGGTTGTGGACAACCTCGGGAATGTCACGGAGGGCCCCACCGGTGTGGGGTTCTTCTTGGCGTTCAGGGAGGGGTGGTCGCGAGTGGCGATTCGGGAGTGTGCCGGGATCGACGATGCAGGAATTGGGATGTTCGGTGTCCAGAATCGTGCATCGTCGCGAGGATGTCCTGGCCGGTGGCCGACGGGGGACTCGGCAAGGCGTGAAGGTCGAGTTCCCTCGGCTGAGCCGAGGGAAGGGGGCCTTCACGCGCGACCGCTGTGACTGCTGGTGCACCCGAGGCGATCGCGAAGGTAGCGAAGGGCTCCTTTACTACCGTCAGGGTAGGGAAGGAGCCCTTCACGGAACGGACCAGACCGGCGAACAAAACGGCAGCCAGAATCCAGTAGGTACCGAACACACCCCAATAAGCCGAATCGCCACTCACGACCCACCCGAGCCCAGGTAAGCCAAGACAGCGAGGACGCGGCGGTTCGTGTCGTCCGAAGCGACGATGCCGAGTTTCGCGAAGATGTTCGCGGTGTGCTTCCCCACCGCCCCCTCGCTGAAGTGCAGCCGCCCGGCGATGGCCGCGTTGGAACAGCCCTCGGCCATCAGTTCGAGCACCTCGCGTTCCCGCGGGGTCAGCGCGGCGAGCGGGTCGGAAGCGTTGCCCGCCACCAGTTTCGCGATCACCTCGGGATCCATCGCGGTCCCGCCACCCGCCACGCGCCGCACCGCGTCGATGAACTGGTCCGCGTTGAAGACACGGTCCTTCAACAGATATCCGATCGCGCCGGTGCCATCGGCCAGCAGCTCGCGCGCGTAGAGCTGCTCGACATGTTGTGAGAGAACCAAAATCGGCAGCCCGGGGATGTCGCGCCGCACCGCCAGCGAGACCTGCAGGCCTTCGTCGGTGAGCGTCGGCGGCATCCGGACGTCGACGACCGAGACGTCCGGCCGGTGCGAACGCAGCGCCCGTTCCAGTTCCGGCCCGGTCCCGACCGCATCGACGACGTCGAAACCGTGCGCGGTCAGCAAATGCGTCAGGCCGTCCCGGAGGAGGTACTGGTCCTCGGCGACGACGCATCGGGGTCGAGCTGGCACGGGATCTCCATGATCGCCTTCGTCGGCCCGCCGAGCGGGCTGGTCAGAGCAAAAGTACCGTCGAAGACGCCCAGTCTGCGTTCGATCCCGCGAATCCCGCTCCCCCGGGCCGCGTTCGCGCCGCCCTTCCCGTCGTCGGTCACCTCGATCCGCAGCAGACCGTCGTCATAACCCAGCTCGATCGACACTCGCCGCGCCTCGCCGTGCTTCGCCGCGTTGCCCAGCAGCTCGCTGACCGCGAAGTACGCGCACGCTTCCGCGGGCTGTTCGAGCCGGGGCACCACACCGTTCACCGAAGCCCGCAGCGGACTGTCCAGCGCCATCGCCCGCACCGCGTCACTGAGACCGCGCTCGGACAACACCGGCGGATGAATCCCGCGCACCAGCAGCCGCAACTCGGTCAACGTCTCGGACGACGTCTGCCGGAGCTCGGCGGCCAGCCGTTTCGCCTCGGCCGGATCGCTGTCGATCAACGCTTCGACCGCCCCCAGCTTCATCCCCATCGCGACCAGCCGCGACTGGACGCCGTCGTGCAGGTCCCGTTCGATGCGCCGCATCTCGGCGGCTTGCGCGACCGAAGCGTCCGTCCGCGTCTGCTTGATCCGTGCGACGCGCTGCTCCAGGCGCGAAGCCTCCGTCGGCCCCAGAAGCAGCTTCGCGAACTGAGCTCCCAGGCGGGCAAGCTGCGGCGTCGCGACCAGCCCGGCGACGAAGGCGGCCACGGCGACCGGAGTCAGCAAGAGTGCCTGCCAGTGGGTGGTCGCCTCGGGCAGGCCGATCATCGAGAACCAGTGCGTGGTCGACCAGGCCGTGTCCGTCCACCGCGCGATCGGCCGCCAGACCCACAGCGCCAAGAGCCCCTGGAAGCCGAAGAACACCAGCACCGCCGTCGGCACCGCCAACAGCGCCAGCACCACCGTGTTGACCACCGCGGCCGCCATGTCGCGCCAGGTCGCGCGGTCACCTATCACCCAGCGGTATCGGTCGAGCCGCGCCGGCCACCACGGTGTGTCGTACAGCTGCCGCCTGCGCTGGTACATCCCGTCCGCCCGCGGCACGGGGAACGGCGGCTCCGGCAGGTACGGCCGGTCGATGCGGACGCCGGTCCAGTTCTTGGCCTCGCGGCGCAAGGTGTCGGTGACCGACCGGCCGGCGATGACCAGCGTCGGGAACAGCGGCACCAAGCCGACCAGCATGAGCAGTGTCGGGACCGCCATCGCGAGCTGCGCGACCGACAGCCCGACCAGGCCCAGTTGGAACCCCAGCGCCTTCAACCTCGTCTTGATCCAGCCGTCTCCGGAACGAGCCGGGCGAGGTCCGAGCCACCAGCGCGTCCAGCGCCCGTACACGCGCAGCGCGACGGGTCCGGTCAGCAGCACGGCGGGCACGAGCACCAAACCGGCGAAGGGGTTCCACAGCTGCCAGCCGAGGTCTCGGCCGGTCGCCGGGTCGTCGGAGATCCATTCGAACCGTTTGGTCCACCGCAGGAACCACGACCGCTTGAACAGGCTGTTCCCGTCGCGGTACCAGCCGTCGCGCTCGCGTTCCGGCGCGGGCGGAGCGGGCCGGTACGGCGACTCGACCTCGATGCCGCACCAGCGTCCGGCCAGCCGCCGGGTAAGCGCGGCACGCGGACGCGTCCCCTCCAGGGCCAGCGTGTACGCGAAGACCAGGCCGACGCACAGGATGCAGAAGCCCACCAGTTCGAGCAGCAGGTCCAGCCAGCTCACCAGGGCGAGGGCCGCGAGCACGAGGCCGCGGCGCACCGAGGTGAGGTACTTCCGAATCATGCGAGAAGTCTCGCGCACCGACCGGCCGGAACGCAGTGACCGCAGCCCCACGACCGGGGTGGGCCCAGCCCCACCCCGGTTGGGCTTCTAGCCCCATCCAAAAGCGAAACCTTGCGCCATAACGTTTTTCGCATGCCACTCATCGAAGTCACCAACCTCCGCAAGACGTACGGGGAGCACGTCGCGGTCGACGACGTTTCGTTCCACGTGGAACAAGGCGAGATCTTCGGGATCCTCGGGACCAACGGCGCCGGCAAGACCACCACCGTCGAATGCCTCCAGGGGCTGCGCACGCCGGACTCCGGCAGCGTCTCGGTCCTCGGCCTCGACCCGAAAGCGGACCACGCGGCACTGAAGCAGCGCCTCGGCTCTCAGCTCCAGGAGAGCCGCCTGCCGGAAAAGCTCAAGGTCCAGGAGGCACTCGACCTCTACGCCTCCTTCTACGCCAACCCCGCCGACCCCGGTGACCTGCTCGCGAAGCTGGGTCTCACCGGGCAGCGGAACAAGTACTTCGGCAAGCTTTCCGGCGGCCAGAAGCAGCGCGTCTCGATCGCGCTCGCCCTGATCGGCCGCCCCGAGGTCGCCGTCCTCGACGAGCTGACCACTGGACTGGACCCGCACGCCCGCCGCGACACCTGGAAGCTCGTCGAGGGCGTGCGCGACACCGGCGTCACCGTCCTGCTCGTCACGCACTTCATGGACGAGGCCGAGCGCCTCTGCGACCGCCTCGCGGTCTTCGACGCCGGACGCGTGGTCGCCACCGGCAGCCCACTCGAACTTCGCGACCGCACCGGCAAGACCTCTTTGGACGACGCCTTCGTGACCCTGACCGGCCGCGACTGAAACGGGAGACGACAGTGCACACGCTCGCCAAGATCACTTTCACCGAAACGAAACTCGCGCTGCGGTCGCCGGCCTGGATCCTCGGGGGACTGCTGTCGCCGACAGTGTTGCTGCTCGGCATCGGTGCCATCCCCGCCCTCCGGACGGAGAGCGAGAAGACCCCGGGCATGCGGTTCATCGATGTCTGGGTGCCGTCGCTGGTGGTGCTCACCATCGCGTTGATGGGCCTCCAGGCGATCCCCGCCGTGATCGCGGCCTACCGCGAACAAGGCATCCTCCGCCGCTTCGCCACCACGCCGGTACATCCGGCGAAACTGCTGGTGGCGCAGCTGATCATCAACGTCACCGTCACGATCGCCGGCGTCGGCCTGCTGATCGCGCTCGGCTCCGCCGTCTTCGACGTCCCCGGGCCGCGGCACCCGCTCGGCTTCCTGCTCGCGTTCGTGCTCGGCACGACGGCGATCTTCGGTTTCGGGCTGATCGCCGCGTCGGTCGCCAAGACCGGCCGCGCGGCGGGCGGGATCGCGATGGTCGCCTATATCCCGATCATGTTCCTCGGCGGCGTCTACCTGCCGCGCCCGTTGCTGCCGGAAGTCGTCCAGGACATCGGCGCGTACGTCCCGCCGGGCGTCAAGGCCATGGAGGACGCCTGGACCGGCGCCGGCGCCCAGCCGCTGCAACTCGCCGTGCTGGCGGCTTTCGCGGTGGGCAGTTGTGTCGTGGCGGCGAAGCTCTTTCGCTGGGAGTGACGACGGCTTCCGCCAAAGTGGTGATGATGATCGTTTTCTCTTGTGGCCCGGGCCTCGGGTGGGTAGTCAGGAAGACGGCCCACGTTCACTGTGTCTCTCTCGGAGGTCCGATGTCACTGGATGTATCGCCCGCGCTGCTGGAGAAGGCCGAGCGCGGGGAGGTCTCCGACGCCGAATTCGTCGCCTGTGTCCGGGAATCCCTGCCCTACGCCTGGACCGTGATCACCGGTGTCATCGCCGAGGCCGAGGGCGCGTCCGACGGATTCGCCGACAACGAGACGCCGCCGCCGAGCGAAGCCGAACGCGGCCAGCTGCTGCGGGCGCTGGCCTCGGACGCCATCCGCGGCGGATTGGAACGGCACTTCGGCGTGAAGCTGGCGTTCCAGAACTGCCACCGCGTCGCCGTGTTCAAACGGTCCCAAGTGGACAGTGACCGCTACCGTGCGTTCGTTTCGGTACGCGGGCAGCTGCTGAACCAGAGCCCGGAACTCCGCGACTGCTGACCGCGGCGCTCATCAGCGCAGCCCGAAGCACGCTTTCCCGCTGAGGGCTCATCAGCGCAGCGCGGGTAGTACCTCTTCCCCGATCCGCGCGATGTTCTCGAGCGTTCCCTCCGGCGTACCGGACGCTTCCACCATCATGATCACGTGGGAGACCCCGGTACGCCGGATGCTCGTGCCCAGCCTGTCGACGCAGTGTCCGACGCCGCCGATCGGGTGCATCTCGCACAGCCGGTCGGTGTAGGACACGGGATCCTTGTCCAGCCCCCGCCTGCCGTCGAGGTACACGTGCCCGGCGAAGCCCTCCTTGAGGGAGCCCGGCAACGCGGACCGCACGACGGCCGGCGCGTCGTCCCCGACCTGGCACATGACCGTCGAGACGTGCCCGGCGGTGGAATCCCCGTACGCGGTGAGGGTTTCGATTTTGGCGTCGTCGTCGGTGTGCAGGCCCAGCAGCATCGGCAGGCCACGATCGGCGGCGAGCCGGACCGCGTTCGAGCGGGCGTCGCCACAGGCCACGACCAGGCGCGGGGCCCGCTCCGGCCGCGGCACCATGGGCACTTCTCGGAACTCGAAGTGGTCACCAGCGGCCGAAACGGTCTTCGACGTCATCGCCGCGAGAAGCAGATCGAGGCTCTCTTCGAACCCCGTTTCGTAGCGGGACTCCCCGGTCCCGAACACCTCCAGGTCCTGCCACGGCCCGCCGCGGCCGACGCCGATCCGCAACCGTCCGCCGGAAACCGCGTCGAGCAGCGACCACTGTTCGGCGAGCGCCACCGGATGCGCGATCGACAGCACGCTCACCGCGGTGCCGACCGTGATCCGCTCGGTGCGGCCGAGCACGTGCGCGGCGAGGGTGATCGCGGACGGGCAGACGCCGTAGGGCATGAAGTGGTGCTCGGCGAACCAGACGTCGTCGAAGCCGGCCCTCTCGGCGGCGATCGCGGCGTCGACCGACCGGCGCAGGACGTCGGCGTCCTCCTGTCCGGGAAACCGCCCGGAGACGAGAAAAACCCCGAATCGCACGGTTACTGGACCGCGACCTCGTTGAACCAAAGCCGCGGCTCCAGCCAGGGGAAGACGACGAACATCAGCAGCGCCACGATCCCGAGCGCCAGCACGACCGCTGTCGTCAGCTTCACCGGGAAGGGGCCCGGCAGCTTGCGCCAGATCCAGCCGTACATCAGCGCGCCTCCGAGATCTTGGGCAGCAGTTCGGCGTAGGAGCCGACCTGGGTCTTCGGCACCTGCTGGGTGAGCACCGAGTGGATGATGAGCCGTTCCTTCGCCGAGAACTGCGGGTGGCAGGTGGTCAGCGTGAGCAGCGAGACCTGTTCGGCCTTCGGCAGGATCTCCGGGTCCTTGTACGGCACCGGGTTCACTGTGTCGCCCTTGGTCGGGAACACGATGCGGCGGCCGTTGGTCTCACCGTAGGCGCCGCCGTCGACGGCGTTCGGGTCGCGCAGGGTCCCGACGTTCTTGCACTTCGGCTGGGCACCCTTGCCGGCGGCCCAGCCCTCGACCTCGTCCTTGTACGGCAGGACCTTGTAGATGTAGAAGTCGGTCTGCGTCTCGATGACGATCTGGTCGCAGGAGCCGAGGTTGTCCAGGTCGTTGAACGGAGCGCCCTTGCCGACGCGGTGCCCGGCGACGGCGAAGTTGCCCGGCTCACCCGGCAGCGCGGTGCCCTTGTAGTGGCCCGGTCCGACTTCGAGCGCGGCCTCGGTCGTGCCTTCCTGGATGGTGAAGTTGAAGTCGGCGCCGAACACCGGGATGTGGATCCTGGCGAACGCCCTCCCGTCGACGAGTTCCGGATGCAGCTGCCGGTCCTTCGACCAGTCGCCGTCCAGCTCCGAACTGGCCTCGGACTGCTTGCCCGCGGAGAAGAGGTCGGTCACGTAGACCTCGTAGACCATGAACAGCAGCACCACCAGACCGGCGGTGATGAGGAGTTCGCCCACGGTCCGGATGGCGGCGCCACCCTTGCCCAGTTCCCGCGGCGGCGGGCGTTCCTCGGTGGCGACGTCACCACCGACCGGTTCGAAGATGACGGTCTCCTCGGTCGACCCGGCCGGCGGCGCGGGACGACGGCGAGGCGGGGGCGCGTCGGTCCGCCGTCGCGGCGGCGGACCGTCGTACGACCTGCCCTCCGGCGGCCTCCGTCGAGGTGTCGGCGACTCTCCCGGGGCGCGACGCGGCGAAGTTCCCTCCTCCGGCCTACGCCGGGGGGCCGGACGGCCCTCGCCGGGTGGGCGTCCGGAGTACCGCCGTCGGTCCCCACCCGGCTCTTCCCGCTCAGCCACTACGCAAGCTCCTCATTCTCGAACCAAGCCGCAGTGTCGAACCAGCACAGTGTCGAACCGTGTGTGACACCATTGTCACAGTGCGGGAAATCGACCGGTCCCGGACGGTGCCCAGCGGCGCTCGTTTACGTTAACGTGTGCACGTGGCGCTGGTTGCGCACCCGAAAGCGGGTCATCGCCACCAGGGAAGCCGAACAGTACGCGAGGAACACGATGCCGAAGTCCAAGGTCCGTAAGAAGACGGCGTACACCCCGCCGACCGACCGCCGCACACCGGTGAAGGTCAAGGCCGCGGGCCCGTCGAACCTGTTCTACAAGATCGTGATGTTCGGTCTCATGCTGATCGGCCTGTTGTGGCTGGTCGTCAACTACATCGCGGGCGACAAGATCCCCTTCATGGCGGATCTGGGCAACACGAACTTCGCGATCGGCTTCGTGCTGATGATCGCCGGGTTGCTCATGACCATGCGGTGGCGGTGACCATTACCCCGGATGGCGGCTTGACGCCTAATTACACCGGTGTGACTCATCCCCAGTGTGGATAACCCCTGTGGATAACTACCCCACCTCGTGGGCTCCGCAGCAGAACGTTGTGGTAGTGGCCTGGGCGCTCACCCTGTTGTTGCTGGCAGGCGTGACGTGGCTGGCCATCGGCGGCGACGTCGGCGGCACCGTTCTGACCGGGGTCGCGATGCTGTCCGTCGGCGCGCTCGCGCTGCACGGAACCCTGCTCCGTCCCCGGCTGGCCGCCGGGCCCGACGGAATCCTGGCCAGGACCGTCGGTGGCGCGCACCGCTGCTCCTGGACCGAAACCCGGCTCCGGCTGCGCACGACGCGCCGGCTCGGCCGGGACAGCATGACCCTCGAGGTCGATTCCGGCGAACTCCTGCTGGTGTTCGGCCGGATCGACCTCGGCGAGGACCCCAGGGAGGTCTTGGACGTCCTCACGGCCCTCAAGGGTCAGGCGTTGTCGTAGTAGTGGACGTCGCCGTTCGGGCCGTGTGACCAGCCCGGAACGGCCGGGCCGACCGCGGGCGGCGCGTACTCCCCGAAGATCTCGTACGGCGAGGCCGGCGAGCAGATCGGGTTGATCTTGACGACGCAGGTCCGCAGCGATCCGCTGAACTTCGCCTTGACGTGCCGGGGCCGCTGGTCCTGGACCACCGCCTGGCCGCCGGTGATCTCCCAGCCGGTGGCCGCGCCCGGCCCCGTCGTGCCGACGGTCTGCGTCGCCACCGAGGACGTGACGCCGGGATCCCCGAAGCAGATTTTCAACGCCGCATCGACGTAGGCGACGCGCAGCGTGATCGCGCTGCCCGAGCCGAGGAAATAGCGTTTGGTGTAGGTCTGGCAGGTTTCCGCGGCTTCGCCGGCCTGCGCGACAGACGGTGCCAGCGCCGCGGTCATCGCGGCGACGGCCGTGAGCAGGATTGCCTGGTGAATCTTCATCTCGAACCCCCACGTTGTCGATGTCGACGATCAACGTGAAAGTACCCAGCCATGTTGCTTCCCCACCGGCCTTCAGCTAACCCACTTGGGGGAAGCGGGACTACTCCGGGTAGCAGACGTAGCTGGGCGCGCCTCGGCTGGTGGTGAGCTCACAGGACGCGGAGATCGTCTGTGAGTCCTTCCAGACGATGAGCCCGATCATCGCCACGACGACGATCGCGATCCCGCCGAGCTGCCATTTGAGCCTGTTCTTCTCCGGCGCGTACAGCAGCGCGAAGGTCGCCAGGAGCCCGGCGACGAAACCGCCCGCGTGCCCGAGGATGGAGATGCCGGGCACCTGGAACGTGATGAAGACGTTCAGGCCCAGGATCACCAGCAGCCAGGTCGGATTGAGCCTCAGCTTGATGACGATGACCGTGTACGCGCCGATGAGCCCGAAGATGGCGCCGGACGCGCCGACCACCGGGACGGCGTCGAGGCCGCTGAACACCAGGTTCGCGGCCGAGCCGCCGATCATCGAAACGAAGTAGAGCACCGTGAACGGGACGCGGCCGAGCGCGGTCTCCAGCGGGCGGCCGACGAACCACAGCGAGAAGGCGTTGCTCGCGATGTGCAGCAGGCCGAACTGCAGGAAGCCCGACGTGAAGATCCGCCACCACTCGTTGCCGGCCAGCGTCGCCGGGTTCCACAGTTCGCCGAGCTGGAAGAGCTCCGAGAAGTTGTTGCTCGAGATGCTGCCGGACTGGGCGACCGTGACGAAGAAGATGATGACGTTGAGCGCCAGGAGGACCGGCGTCACGACAGCCGTCTGGGACGGCTGGGCGCCGGCGAGGGTGCGCGCGCCGTAGCCGGCGTCGCGATACTGCTTCTGCTGGGCGCGGTCCTGCTGGCGGCCCGTCTGGACGCAGTCGGTGCACTGGAAGCCCACGGAGGCTTCACGCAGGCAATCCGGGCAGGCCGGACGCTCGCAGCGTGAACAGCTCAGCCCTGTCGGCCGGTTCGGGTGCCACCAGCAGCCGGGCATGGCGGCCTGCTGGTACTGGGGATTCGGTGGTTGGCTCACGATGCCACCAACCTACCGAAATCCCCCGTAACCGGCTTCGTGATCAGCGGTTGATGCTGACCTTCTCGATGACGACGTCCTGCAGCGGACGGTCGGCCGGACCGGTCGCCGTGCGGCCGATCGCGTCGACGACGTCGCGGGAAGTCTGGTCCGCGACCTCTCCGAAGATCGTGTGCTTGAAGTTCAGGTGCGTCGTCGGCGCGACGGTGATGAAGAACTGCGAGCCGTTGGTGCCGGGTCCGGCGTTGGCCATGGCCAGCAGGTACGGCTTGGAGAACTGGAGCTCCGGGTGGAACTCGTCGCCGAACTTGTAGCCGGGGCCACCGCGGCCGGTGCCGGTCGGGTCGCCGCCCTGGAGCATGAACCCGTCGATGACGCGGTGGAAGACCGACCCGTCGTAGAACGGTCCGGAGTTCTCACCCTTCGCGTTGGGCTGGGTGTACTCCTTGCTGCCCTCGGCGAGCCCGACGAAGTTCGCGACCGTCTTCGGCGCGTGGTCGGGGAACAGGTTCAGGTTGATGTCACCCTGGTTGGTGTGCAGAGTGGCCTTCAGCCCGCCACCAATGAGGGATCCCTTGCTTTCAGTCACGAGCTTCATCGTGCCATCTGCGGCAAGATCTGGGGAAAAGGGGCACGATAGGTTACAAGCAACGAAGCAGAATCAAAACGATTGATGAGGTGAAGGCCATGACCCGGGCCGCAGATTCGGTGAGCGAGTCGGCGAAGGCCGGCGCGCTCGGCCTGCGCAAACGTGCTGTCGAGGCGGGTAAGGAAGCCACCGCCCACGCCGTCGAGGTAGCCGAGCAGAAGCTCTCCGAGAGCGCCGGTGAGATCGTCAAGTCCAGCCGTCGCGCGCGCAAGAAGCTCGCGAAGAAGACGGAACTGACCCGCAAGGAGCTCAAGCGCGGCTCGAAGACGGCTCGCAAGGAGGCGCTGGCCAGGCTTTCCGAGATGCGGAAGCCGGGCAGGAAGGCACGCAAGGCCGCCATCCTGGCCGCGAAGTCGGCCGGCGAGTCCAAGCGCCGGGGCAAGAAGGACTTCAAGGCGGCGAAGAAGGACTTCAGGGCCGCGCTCGTCGAGGCGAAGACCGCTGCCAAGGGGACGCGCAAGCGTCGTCGCTGGCCGTGGGTCATCGGTATCGCCGCCGTCGGTGCCGGTGCCGCTTACGCCCTGCGTTCCAAGCAGGAGCCGCCGGTCGCGCCCGCGCCGCCGAAGGCTCCGCCCGCTCCCCCCGCGAAGCCCGCCGCTCCGGCCGCGGCCGCTCCGAAGCCCGCTGCCGCGAAGCCCGCCGCTTCCGGTCCGGCTGGGGGTTCGGGTGCGGCCAAGCCCGCGGCCCCGAAGCCCGGCGCCCCGAAGAACGGGCACCAGGCCTCGACCAGCTCCGCCGACAAGAAGAACTGAGAACTACGCCTAACCCTCTCTTCTGCTAGTCGCGAAGGGCCGTCCGGTGACCCCCAAGTCACCGGACGGCCCTTTCACGTCTTGGTGCCGAAGATCAACGCGCCCGACAACAGCACCGGCGGACTGTCTCGCCGGAAGCGCGCCAGCGCGACGGCGAGACTTCACCAGTCGCGCGCCCTCTTTCGGGCCGAAGGCCCACGTAAACGCGATGAAGGGGCGCCTCCCCGCCCACGTGAGTGGAAAGCGGGTCGACGCCCCTTCGGCGCTTTTACGTCAGCGCGCGATTAGACCAAGCTAGCGTGCTTGTCGATCAGCTGGCCGAGGCGGGGAAGGGCCTCCTCGACGTTCTTCTTGCCGTTCGGGCGCAGCTTGCCGTAGACCTTCTTGATGCTGTCGCGGCTGCTCTTGTCGGCGCGCGCGTCGGTGACCGACAGGAGCGCGTCGGAGGCCTCGTCGCCGCGGCCGACCAGGTAGGCGCCGAAGTCGTTGCCGCCCTTGGCCTTGTAGTCACCGTAGAACGGCTCGAGGGCACCGGTGAAGTCGTCGAGCAGGGCGTCGACGGCGGAGGGGATGATGCCCGGCTTGATCTTCTTGACGGCGGCGAAGCCGGTCTTCACGACGGCACCCGAAACGCCGCCCTTGTCGGAGACCTCGGCGTCGACGAGACCTTCGAAGTCGCTCACGACCGCCGGGCGACGGCTGGAGTCGAGCAAGATTTCCTTGAGGGTGTCAGCCACGAAACCTGTCCTTTTGTCTTATGGGGAGAAATGATCTTGTGTGCCGCCGAGCCACACCGCAAGGCGGCCGCCGCCGGATCTGGCGTCGCGCTGGTCCCGCGAAACCTCGCGCGTGCGGCACAGGGTAGTACAAGATCAACTTCACTCTGACGTGTGGATACCACTACCTAGAGCTTCAGCTCACCGATAGCCTCCTTCGCCACCGTACGTGCCTTGATGCTCTGCTTCTGGTTTGTGGTCACGACTACCGCGTTCCCGCCCTTCGCGACGGCGTAGACGGCGCCGTCCCCGGAGGGTTGGTAGCCGCCTTTCCAGCCCGCTGGTTCGTCGGCCGGGTTGGAGGTGTCGATGGGGGCCGCTTGATCGACAAGTGCTTTGGCCACGCCGGGTTCTCCGACGTAGACGCGCACGGTGAGCTGCAGTTTCCCGCTGAGCGCGTAGAAGAAGCAGGTCGGATGCGGCTGGTCGGCCGAGGTCTTGACCTTGGAGACCTTCTGCCCGTTGGCATCCGAGATGAACTCGGTGCTCAGATACGGGCACGGGCCTTTGCCGGTGGGTTCCGGCGCGGCCGGGATCTGGGGTGCCGGGGTGTTCGACGGCGCGGGGCTCGCCGCGGGCGGCGGCTGTTCCGCCGGCCCGCAGGCCGCCAGCAGTGGCACGACGAGCGGCAGGATCAGAAGACGTCGCATGATGGTCCAGTGAAGCAGAGCGGCGTCCAGTGAAGCAGAGCGGATCATTACCGCGTCGGTGCGACCATCCGCCCTGTTCATGCGACGATGGCGGTGCGTGACGGGTCTTCAGGAGGCATCAGTGCTCACCAAGGAGCAGTACCTGGGTGCGGTGGCAGAGCGTATCCAGCGCAGCGGCGGCAGGCTGAACACCGTTCAGATCGGTCCGAGCACGGCCGTCGTGGGGCTGTTCACCGAATCCGTGATGATGTCGACGATGAACTACTGCGTGGTCGCGGCGGCGATCCCGGAGGTGTCCGCGCCCGCGTTGTACGACTTCACCGGGCTGGCGACGCAGCACGCGCGCGCGAACGTGATGGGCACTGTCGGCTGGACGGCCGCTTCGGTGGTGATCGCCGGTCTGATCGGTGACCGGGTGTACCCGGACGCCGCGCAGGCCGCGTCGGCGAAGTCCGGCAACCAGTTCGGCGGCGAGACGCGCATGGTGGCCGTCGATGTTTCGGCGGCGCAGATGTACGCGTTCGTCGGCGGGAAGCTCTGGGGCGCCGCGGTTCAGGGTTCCGTCAACGCGAAGCTGACGTTCTGTTTCCCGCAGCCCGCCGAGGTCTATCAGCAGGTGCAGTGGCAGCAGGCGCAGGGCCAGCAGCCGCCGATGCCGCCCGGACCGCCGATGCCGCCGCCCGGCCAGCAGCCGCCTCCCGGCTGGCAGCCACAGCAACCGCCGCCGCAGTACCCGGTCGGCCCGCCGCCCGCGCAGGGCCCGCCGCCGGGACAGCATCCGCCGCACTATCCGCCGCCGGCGCCCGGCTATCCGCAGCACGGCCAGCGCCCGCCGGGGTACTGATGAACCGCACTTTGCGCGGCTGGCCGTCATTCCCCGAAGAACTGCCGGAGTTCGACACCGAGGCCGCCCCGGCGACCCCGCGTGAGCTTTTCCTGGAATGGCTCGAAGAAGCGGGAGAACACGTCCTGGCGCCGCACGCCGTCACACTGTCCACAGTGGACGCCGAGGGGATGCCGGACGCGCGGGTCGTGATCCTCAAGGACGTCGACGGGGACACCTGGGCGGTCGCGACGAGTTCCGAAAGCCCGAAAGGTGTCCAGCTGGCGAAGAATCCGTTCGCCGCGCTGACGTTCTTCTGGCCGGGACGAGGCCGTCAGATCCGGCTGCGCGGCCCGGTCTCGCCCGCCGACCCCGAGGTGTCCGCGGCCGATTTCACCGCCCGGCCGCCGGCGTCACGGGTGGAAGCGTTCATCGGCAGGCAGTCGCAGGTGCTCGAAGATCCGGCCGATCTCGACCGCGCGGCCGAGAAAGCGCACCGATGGGTCGAGGAGAATCCCGGCGTGGCACCGGAAACCTGGACCCGCTATCTGGTGACGCCGTCCGAAGTGGAGTTTTGGCAGGCCAGCCACGATCGGCGGCACAGGCGGCTCCGCTACCGGAGCGAGCGCGGGACCTGGCTCAAAGAGCACCTCTGGCCGTAAACGGTAACTGGGAACGACGATCGTCGGGTTGTCGTGGACGATTCACTTCGGCGACGGTGAACGCCACCTTGTCCCCTGATCGTTCGGAGGCGAAATGTCCACACGCCGTCGCATTTGGGGCGCCTTGGCCGCCACAGGGCTCGCCCTGCTGGCCGTCACGACGCCCGTCGCGAACGCCCAGACCGGCGACCCGGCGAGAGGGCTGTATTCGGTGGAGGGCGCGAACGACTCCGCCAAGCGCACCGCCGTCGCCCGCACCGGTGTCGACATCGCGGGCTCGCGCGGTGGCGCGCTGACCGTCGTCGCCACGCCCGATCAGGCCGCGAACCTGCGCGCGAACGGGTTCGGCCTGAAGTCGCTCGGCGACTTCGACAGCATGCTCAAGCAGCGCAGCGGGCGCGCGGGCACCTCGGCGGTCGCGGGTGACTTCCCGCCGGGCGACGAGGCGTACCACACCTACGCCGAAACGAGCGCTGAGCTGCAAAAGGCCGCGAAGGACCACGGCGACATCGCCACGCTTTCGAGCGTCGGCAAGTCCTACGAGGGCCGCGAGCTCAACGTGCTGAAGATCAGCGACAACGCGGCCAAGGACGAAGACGAGCCCGAGGTCCTGTTCACCTGCAACCAGCACGCGCGCGAGCACCTCACCACCGAGATGTGCCTGCGGATCGTGAACCGGTTCACCAGCGGGTACGCGACCGACCCGGCCATCAAGAAGATGGTCGACGAGCACGAGATCTACGTGATCCCGAACGTCAACCCGGACGGCTCCGAGTACGACATCACCGGCGGCGAGTACCAGGGCTGGCGCAAGACGCGGAAGCCCGTGCCGGGCAGCAGCGCGGTCGGCACCGACCCGAACCGCAACTGGGACTACAAGTGGAACTGCTGCGGCGGGTCGAGCAACAGCCCGTCCGCCGAGGACTACCACGGTCCTTCGGCGTTCTCCGAGTCCGAGACCAAGGCTGTCGCGGAGTTCATGAACTCCCGGGTGGTCGGCGGCGCGCAGCAGATCAAGGCGCACATCGACTTCCACACCTTCTCGGAACTGGTGCTCTGGCCGTACGGCTACACGAAGGCCGAGACCGACACGGGCCTGAGCGAGGAGGAGGCGAAGCGCTTCGCCGACGTCGGCAAGCAGATGGCCGCCACCAACGGTTACACGCCCGAGCAGTCCAGCGACCTCTACGTCACCGATGGCGACATCAACGACTGGGCGTGGGGCAAGCACAAGATCCTCAGCTACACCTTCGAGATGTACCCGAAGGACGGCGGGATCGACGGCTTCTACCCGCCCGCTTCGGTGATCCCGGAGCAGACGGCCCGCAACGACAAGGCCGTCGACATCCTGATCAACGAGGCGAAGGCCTGACCCGGCTCAGTTCCTGAGATCGGCCACTCGCGACGCCCGGCTCTTCGGCGAATCCAAGCTGAAGCTCCGGGCGTCGCCCATTCGGTCACGCACGAACTCCTGCGTCTCCGCGACCGTCTCGCGCAACGCGGCGTCCTCGTCGCCGAAGAACTCGTAGACGATCTTGTTCGTCTCGGTGTCGAACTCCCACAAGCCGGCGAAGCGGCCTCGGTCGACGATCAGATGGGTCGGCGGATCCGCCTGCCCGCCCAGGATCTCCCCCGCGCGGCCACCAGGCACCGGACGTTCGACATCGGCGTCGTCGAGCAGCCGCGACATCTCGCGGTGCAGAAGGTGGATGCCGTCGACCCCGGCGAGCAGCGCGTACGACGGCTTCGACGGGACGGTGAACCCGGCGAACTCGTCCGCGAGTTCCTTGGGCATCAGCAGGTCGGTGCCGTCGATCGGTACGAGGTCCAGCTGTTCCACGGCTTTCTTGGCACTCGCCGCGGTGAAACCGGAGAACCAGCGGAAATGCTTGAGTGACGCCGGGGCGGCCCACGAGAAGTACCGCCGGGCCAGTTCGGTCCGCGCGGTGTCCATGTCGGAAAGCCCGCCACGCGGGGACGGCGTCCAGCGGACGTAGCCGTAGCGCTGCTGGTCGAGCCGTCCGTTGACCGGGACCCGGCGGATGTCGCCGCGGACCTGGAGCAGGCCGAGCGCGAGCGGCAACGTCGTGGTGGTGCCGCGTTTGCGGCCCGCCTCCCCGAGGTTGCGCACGGCGGCTCCGGCGGCTTCCTTGATCGCGGCCGGGGCGAGCGGTTCGGTGGACGCGTCGAGCAGGTCGGCGACGGTGACGCACAACTGTTCGATTTCGGCCTGCGTGACGCCGAGGTACTTCTCCGCGGCCGCGAGTTCACCGGCCGGTGCCCCGGCCCCGACGGTCAGGCCGAGTTCGAAATCCGCCGAAGGCAGGACGTAGGTGCAGCCGCGGGCCGAAGGCAGCTCGTGGATGGCGAGCCGGGCGACGTCCGCGTCGACCGTCTCCCGATCGAGCCGGGCCCTGGCGAACAGCCCGAGGTAGGGCGCCGAGCCGCCGACCGAACGCATCCAGCCGGTCCGCTCCAGCACGGCGGCCGCCGTCGCCCCGTGCAGCGATCCGTCGAGACCTTGCCGATGTGCCCACCACGCGCGCAGCTTGTCGGTCGCCATGTCACCACGGTATGGGCATTCGGTGACACCCCGCAGCCTGGCACGATCGACAGGTGCGCAAACGGTTCTCGGACGGGTCACCGATCGCGTCGACGGTGGTCACCGGCGATGACTTCGACGAACTCGAGAACACCTTCCAGGCGTTCCTCGCGCCGGAGACGGTCAAGCTGCACACCGCCACGCCCACCGGATCCTTCGACATATCCCAGCTCAGCGGCCTCCGAATCGCGGGGATCGACCCCGGCGGCCTCTCGGTCTACGAGCTGACGCTGGACTCCGACGTCGTACTGCAGGGCGAAGAGACTCCGGACGCGTACACCGTGGTCGTGACCCTCACCGGCCGGAGCCAGGCCACGATCGGCGGCGAGGTCGTCCCGTCACGCCACGTCGTGACCGGTCCGGGCACACGGTTCCAGACCACCTACGACCATCCCGACATCCTGCTGCTCCGCGTCGGCAAGCTGCTGGTGGCGGACACGATGCGCGAACGGCTCGGCGAGCTGCCGACGTCGACCCTGCGGTTCGAGCCGATGATCGTCACGACGTCGGGGATGGACCAGTGGCTCACCCTGCTCCACACCTTCAGCGAGACCGCCGCGTCCGGCCTGTTCGACCGGTCGCCGCTGGCCGCTTCGCATTTCGAGAAGCTGCTGCTGCACGGTCTGCTCGACACGCAGCCGCATTCGCTGTCCGGCGAACTGGCCGAAGAACGGCCGAGGCCGAAGTCGACGGCGGTGCGCCGCGCGATGACCTACTGCGAGGAGCACGCCGCCGAACCGGTGTCGATCGGCGAGCTGGCGATGGCCGCACGGATCAGCGTGCGCTCGCTGCAGCTGGCTTTCCGGACCGAACTCGGGCTGACGCCGATGGAGTACCTGCGCCGCGTCCGGCTCGACCACGTGCACCAGGACCTGCTCGCGATCGCCCAGGGACGCGCCGAAGGCACCGTCACCGACGTCGCGCTGCGATGGGGCTTCACACACCTCGGCCGGTTTTCCGGTCTTTACCGCGACACCTACGGCAGACTCCCTTCGGAAACGGCACGATTCACCGCCTGAAGGAGCCCGGATGCTGGTCGAACTGGCCATCGGCGACGCGTACGGGGGCTCCTTCGAGCACGCGTACCCGAGCTTCGTCGCCGAGCACAACACGCTGGCGGGCTACGTGCCGCATCCCGGCCACCTCGCCGTCCCGGCCGGTCGCTACACCGACGACACGCAGATGACGATCGCGATCGCCGAACTTCTCGTGTCGGGGCAACGATGGACACCGTCGCTGCTCGCCGAGCAGTTCGTCCGGGGGTATCACCGCGATCCGCACGACGGCTACGCGCCGCGTTTCCATCAGCTGCTCAGCGAGGTCCGGGACGGTGAAGAGCTGCTGCGACGGCTCCAACCGCAGAGCGACAAGAGCGGGGCGGCCATGCGCGCCGGGCCGATCGGGGTCCTGCCGACCGTCGACGACGTCCTCTACCACGCGAAACTGCAGGCCAGGATCACGCACGACACCCCGGCCGGGATCGCCGCGGCGCAGGCGGCGGCACTCGCCGTCCACTACTGCCACCAGCGGCTCGGCCCGGTGGCCGAGGTCGCGCGGTGGATCGACGGGATCCTTCCCGAGGACGTCGGGCACGGCGGCTGGGCACGGCCGTGGACGGGCAAGATCGGCCCCCAGGGCTGGATGAGCGTCCGCGCCGCGCTGACCGTGCTCGCCGGAGGCGGCGGGCTCGCCCGGATGCTGCACACCTGTGTCGCGTTCACCGGCGACGTCGACACCGCGGCGACCATCGCGCTGGCCGCCGCGTCCCGGTCGCCCGAGGTGGCGCAGGATCTGCCGCCGGTGCTGTGGCGCGATCTGGAGAACGGCGAGTTCGGCCGCGACTACCTGGCGAAGCTCGACGAACGGCTGCTGCACATCTGACGTAGGCGAGATCCACAGAACGCGGACGTGTCCGTTGGCCGGTTTCGGCAGACTGGGCCGGTGAAGTGGCTGATCCGCGGCGGAGCCGTCGCCGCCTGGCTCACGGTGAGCGCGTCGCTCATCGTCGGCACGGCGAACCTGGAGCCCGGACTCGGGGAACGCCCGGTCGACGTCCTCGGGTTCGCCATCGTCGGGCTCGCTTGTCTCGCGCTCGCCGTCGTCGGTCGCCTGCCGACCTTGGTGGCGGGGACGGAAGCGTTTGCGCTCCTGCTCTACCTGGGGTTCGGCTATCCCGACGGTCCGGTGTTGTCCGCCGGTCTCGTGCCGTTGTTCGCGCTGGGCAGTCGTCGGCGCGAACCTGACCTCCGGCGGGGCGGGAGTCCTCGATCTGGTCTTCGTCGGCTGGGCCGGCGTAGCGGTCTTCGCTGCCGACGCGCTTCGAGGACGTCGGGAGCGGGCTTCTGCCGCGGAGCAGGCGGAACGCGATCGAGTGCTCGGCGAGCGGCTGCGCATCGCACAGGATCTGCACGACAGCGTCGGCCACGCGATGGCGGTCAGCGGCACGATCCTCGACGAGCTGAACGCGATGGTGCGGCTGCTCCGCGAAGACGCCGCCCCGCTCCAGCCGTCACCGGGGATGGCGGACGTTCCCGCGCTGGTCGCTTCGGCGAACCAGGCGGTTTTGGCCGTCACGCTGGACCTCGACGCTCCCGGGATCGGGCAGCCGGTCGGCGGCGCGGTGTACCGGATCGTCCAGGAATCGCTCACGAACGCCGCGAAACACGGCGCGGCCGCCGCCGGTGTAACGGTGCGGGCGGCCGAGGACGGCCTGCGGCTCGACGTGCTCAACGAGGTACGCGTACCTGGTCCGGACGTCCCCGGTGCCGGGATCAGGGGAATGGGTGAACACCAGGGCCACCGACGGCCGACGGCGAGGCGGCGGTGGCCCTGGTCGCGGAAACCGTGCCGGACGTGGTGCTGATGGACGTCCGGATGCCCGTCCTCGACGGGATCGAAGCGACCCGCCGGATCGTGGCCGACGAACGGCTTGCCGGCATCCGTGTCCTCATGCTGACCACGTTCGACCTCGACGAGTACGTTTTCGACGCCTTGCGCGCGGGCGCCAGCGGATTCCTGCTCAAGCACACCAGGCCCGCGGATCTCCTCGAAGCCGTCCGGGTGGTCGCCGCGGGGGACGCGCTTCTCTCGCCGAGCGTGACACGGCGGCTGATCGCGGAATTCACCGCGCGGCCGTCGCATCCGATGCCCCGCGCGGACGGGTCGGCGTTCACGACCGGGAACACGAGGTCGTCCAGCGGGTCGCGCAGGGGATGTCGAACGACGAGATCGCGCGGGAGTTCGTGATCAGCGCGGCGACGGTCCGGACGCACGTCAGCCGCGCGATGGCGAAGATGCACGCCCGCGATCGCGCGCAGCTGGTGGTGTTCGCCTACCGGAGCGGGATGGTGCGCGTCTGACGTAGCCGACGATCTCCACGCCGGCACGACCCCGGCCCGCGAACGACGCTTTCCCCATGAAATTCACTGCGAAAGCCGCTCTGCTCACCGCGTGCCTTTCCACGACCGCGCCTACTGGGACTGGCCGTTCCAGCCGCGCCGATACTCCTATGTGGACAGTGCGACGCGGCCGGGCTACGCGACGTTGAACCTCGACAGGCTCGGCTACGGCCGCAGCAGCCGCCCGGACCCGGAGACGCTCGACTTCGCCGCCGGCGGCGAGGCCGTCCACCAGGTCGTCGCACAGCTGCGGCCGCGGTTCCGCACGATCGTCCTCAATGGACACTCGATGGGCGGGCTCGTCGCGGAGCGGGCCGCCGAACGGGGCGGCGTCGACGCCGTGATCATCAGCGGCATTCCTCGCGATCGGCCCGGCGGGCAGGCCAAAGCCGCTTCACCGTTCTATCCCGCCGAGCTGGACCCGAAGTTCGCCGGGAAGCCGTGGGCCGCCGGATACTTCACGACCCGTCCGGGCACTCGCGCGCAGACCTTCCATCACCCGGGCACGTACGACCCGGCGATCCTTCCCGTCGAAGAAGCACTGAAAGACACGTTGGCGTACGTGCTCGGCGAGCACGTACGCTGGTCTGCGGGAACGGCGACTGCGGCGCCGACAAAGCACTGGCGGCGGATCGGCGGGCTGAGTCCCGGCGGCGCCGATCTGACGCCGCCGGGGCCAAGGTGCGAACCGAAGCGCGGTCGAGTGCGAGGACCTACTACCAGGAAGGGTTGTATCGCAGGCCTTGCTCGTAGTACTGGTCGTCGGATTCCGTCTGAACGGGCTGCTCGTCCTGGTCCGGCCCGGCGGGTTCTTCCGAACGGTCCTTGAGCACGACGTTCTCCGTTCCCGCCGGTGTCCGGCGTGACACGGGCGGCACGGGGAAAGCCGTTTCGCCCGTGTCCTGGAACGACGGGGTGAACCCGAGCCGCCAGCGGAGCCTGTCGGTGATGTACCCGGCGTTGCCGATCGGCGCCATCAGCTCCGCACTGCGTTTCGCGGATCCCTGCTGCGCTTCCTGGTAGGTCCGCATGACGGCGTCCGCGATCTCGGCGGGCGACATCCGCGACGCGGCGTCGCTCACTCTGAGCCGCGTCATCACGCCGTCGGTGTTGACCGAAACGGAGACAGCACCGTCCGGCGAGGAGGCGTCCACCGACAGGGTGGCCAGTGCCTCCAGCATCGCTTGCCGGTCGGCGGGCGGTTTCTTGGGCGCCGGTTTGTCGGCCACGATCCTCCGTCAGTCGGTCGGCAGCGGTGACAGCTCCATCGGCGGCTGCTCGACCTTGCCGTCGTTCGAGATGTCGACGTTCTTGTCCCGGACCCGCTTTTCCGTTCCCTTGTCGGTGTTTTCGGTTTCGAAGTTGCCGGGGTCGAAGGTCTCGCCCGGGCTGACGTCCGGCGGATCGGGGACGATCGGCAGGTTGTTGATCTCGACGTTGATCTTCGAAATCAGCGACTCCGTCGCGCGGAACATGCCTTCCCTGATGTTGACCACGCCGTCGTGAAAGCTGTTGTAAATGCTTTCGGGGCTGTCCCCGACGATCGCGGCGTTCTCGGCGACCAGGGTGGAGAGCCCGGCACCGGCCGCGGCACCGGCGACCTGGACCCCGTTCGCGGTGGTGAAGAACGTCGCCGCGGCGAAGCCGGCGGGCGGGGCGGCCGCCACGAGCATGACCGTCACAGCGGCGGCGAACCCCGCCGCCAACGCCTTTATCAAGGCGGATTCGTCTTGCCGTTCCTGGTCGTCCCGGTACTTCTCCGCGGCGGTCAGGAAGGAAGCGGCGAGATTGCTCAGGTCGGCCCTGGCGGTCGCGATGGCGTCCCGCGCGGCCACGATGTCGGCTTCCAGCACGGTGAGTTTGGTGCCCACCCTGGAGTAGGTGTTCACCAGCCCCTGGATGTAACTCTTGGCGCTCTCGGCGCCTTCACCACGCCACTTGAGCAGCAGGACCAGAGATCGGTCGAGCGGCGCTTTCGTGTCCTGGAAGGCGTTCCAGAAACCTTCGTAGGCCTCGATCATGGTCTGCAGGCTGTTCTCGGACCCGACGAGCTCCGCCTCGGAGAATTCGAGGAAGAAATCGCGGACCTCTTCTTTCCGCCCGCCGCTGAGGTCCACGTCCTCCATGCCGAAGAACGGCTTGAACATGAGGTCGATCGCCGCGAAGGCCTTTTCGGCTCCCTTGGTGAGGTCGTCGGAAATTCCCTCGAGAAGTTCGCTGTCGCCGCCACCTTCGGCGGTGGTCTCCGCGTCCAGTGCGTTGAAGTATCCGTCCATCGTCGCCGCTACCCCTGTTCCCCGTGCGCCGCGCGGTTCATCCGCTGCCTGTTGTCTTCTTCGACGGCCTCGTACAGGTCGGCGACGCTCGCCAGCGCCCGACTAGCGTCCTGCGTGCTTTGGTGCAACTTCGCGAGCATCTTCTCGACGGCCGCGCGGTGTTCCTCGTAAGCCGCCGAAACCCCGCGCATACCCAGGCTCTTCCCGAAAGCGGTGTCCGGCGCGAACATGCCGGGAAGAAGGCCGCCCATGGCCGGGTCGGGAGCGGGTACGTCCTGCCCTCTCACCCCGGTGTGAGCGCTGCTGACGATGTCAGCGGCCTTTCCCAGTTCTTTGCTCGACATCCTGAGATCGTCGAGGTCGGTTTCGAAACTGACCATCACTTCACCTCGCTGTCCGGAATTCCACCCCCATGTAAGCAGCGTTGACTTGGCTGGGAGCACGACTTCGCGATCCGGGCGCAGTGACGAACATCACCACACTGGGAGCTCTTCTACCGCTCGAGTTCGCGACGTGGCCGAGGTGGGCCGAGCCGGATCACCCCGCTGTATGGATTCCCGTTTCGGGGCGTCTCGCCATAGGGGCATTGCTCGGGTTTTCGAGGTGTCGGCTGAGGCGCTGTCTCTTCGTGGGCAAGCGGTTCGCCGAGTACCTCATGCATCCTGTCGAAGTCTTTCGCTTGTGCCGCGGGTCAGCACGCCGTATGCCTTCAGCGAGTTCGAGTGCTTGTCCTTCTCGTCCTCAGTGGCCGTTCAGACACCGACCAGGAACACGCATATCTGGGCAGGAGCCGTCTGAACGCTTTTCCAGTAACCGAGCTTTCGCTGGAAATACTCTGCGGCGCGCCTATGTTCGGCTTTCGCCTGCTCGGGTAGTGCCATGTGAGTGCCGATTCCGGAATGAGACCACTTGAAATGGCAACGGCTTGGTCAGCGGGAATCCTCTGACCAAGCCGTTGTCACGTGTGGAGCTGAGGGGAATCGAACCCCTGACCCCCGCCTTGCAAAGGCGGTGCTCTACCAATTGAGCTACAGCCCCGGGTCGCAGGCGATCATGATAACCGCCCGCGCCGAAATCAGTTGTTGCGGGACGCGTCCGCGGCCTTGGTCGGGGCGCTTCCGTTCGTGGAAACGGAACCGAGCGGGCGCTCGGTCGGCGCGGTGGCCTCACGCCAGAGGTCGGCCTCGGCCTTGGCGGCCTTGTTGCGCTTGATCACGAACAGCACGCCGCCCGCGATGACCGCGAGTGCCAACAGCTTCTTCATCAGAAGCCCCCTCTTCCTGCCGAGTTGCTCCGCTTACCCACCGATGCTACTGCACACCGATCCCCGGATGTCTGGCGCCCGACGTTCCACGTGGAACCAAGGGCCCCGCCGGGAAGAGAAGTCCGGCAGGGCCCATCAGGCACAACACCGGCGCACCCCGGACGCTTCCCTCGCTCAGATGACCTTGACCACCGCTTGAAGGCTGGAGCAACAGGGAAAGTGACCCTGGGGCGGCCGAGTCGGCGGCTTAGTCACGCGGACAAACACTCAGGGGCGGCTTCCCTTGGATGGGAAACCGCCCCTGAGTAGTGTGGGCCCACCAGGACTTGAACCTGGGACCTCTTCGTTATCAGCGAAGCGCTCTAACCGCCTGAGCTATGGGCCCGAACGAGGAGAAGATTACAGGACGTCTTTCGACGTCCCGCAACCGGGTTCACTCTCGTTCGGAAAGGGTTACTTCGAGGCCTCCGGCGAGGTCGGCGGAGACGTTGTAGATGAACGCGCTGACGGTGGCGAGGGCCGAGATCAGCACGATGTTGATGGCGCCGAGGATGGCTGCGATCCCGAAGACGCGGCCGGCGCTGATCAACGGGTCGGCCGGTGCGTCGGCTCCTTCTCCGCCGACGAGCGACGAATAGGTTCCGTTGAGTTTGTCCCAGACGCCCATGCCGTCGAGGACGGTGTAGAGGACGCCGACGGCGACGAGCCACACGAAGAAGAGTGCGACGCCGAGGACGAGGGACAGTTTCAGCACCGACCAGGGGTCGAAGCGTTTGATCTGCAGGCTGGCGCGACGCGGTCCGCGGCCGGGGCGGCGGAGCGCGGTGGGGGTGGCACGGGTGCGGGAGGCGGACGGGATGGCGGAGGGGGCGGGTTGGTCGCCCTCTCCGCTGTCGCCGAACAGCCTTCTCGCGGCGGTGCCGCTTACCCCGTGGTAGTCGGTCACGGTTGTCGCGTCCTGCTTCGGTTCCGAGTGGGCCACGTCTTCGGTGGCGACCGAAGACACCGAGACCGTCTGCTCACTGGAGCCTTCGGGTTCCCCGGCACCGCTGTCGCGCTGCCAGGGCGGGCTCGACGAACCCGCTTGCGCGCCGCCTGCTTCGGGCTTCTCGGATGGTGTCACGAGGTGTCAGTCCTTACCCAATACCTGGGGCGTCGCCTACTGCTCCGACGCCGGGGTTTCTTCTCCTTCAGAACTATCTGCAGTGGCGACGTCTGAGGGCTCGTCCGCGTTGCGTGCGACCGCGAGAAGAGTGGTTCCTTCGTCGAGATTCATGAGCCGCACCCCCTTCGTCTGCCTGCCTGCCTTGCGCACCTGTCCGGCCGAAGTCCGGATCACCCCGCCGCTGGAGGTGATCGCGTAGAGCTCGTCTTCGGCGTCGACGATGACCGCGCCCACCAGCCTGCCACGTTTCTGGTCGTACTGAATGGTGAGCACACCCTTGCCGCCGCGGCCCTGGACCGGGTAGTCGTCGGTCGGGGTGCGCTTGGCGTAGCCGCCGCCGGTGGCGACGAGGAGGAACCTGTCCGGCTGGACGACGTTGATGCCGAGCAGTTCGTCTCCGTCGTTGAACCGCATGCCGAGCACACCGGACGTCGCGCGGCCCATGGGGCGGAGGGCTTCGTCGGTGGCGTGGAAGCGGATCGACTGGCCTTCCGCGGACACGAGGAGCAGGTCGTCCTCGGCGGCCGCGAGGACCGCACCGACCAGTTCGTCGCCTTCGCGCAGGTTGACGGCGATGAGGCCGCCGGCGCGGTTGGAGTCGAAGTCGGTGAGCTTGGTCTTCTTCACCAGGCCGCGCCTGGTCGCGAGCACCAGGTACGGCGAGACCTCGTAGTTCGGGATCTCGATGACCTGGGCGATCTTCTCGTCCGGCTGGAACGCGAGCAGGTTCGCGACGTGCTGGCCGCGCGCGTTGCGGTTGGCCTCGGGCAGGTCGTAGGCCTTGGCCCGATAGACGCGGCCCTTGTTCGTGAAGAACAGGATCCAGTCGTGGGTCGAGCAGACGAAGAAGTGCTGGACGATGTCGTCCTGTTTGAGGGTCGCGCCCTGGACGCCCTTGCCGCCGCGTTTCTGCGAGCGGTAGAGGTCGGTTTTCGTTCGCTTGGCGTAACCCGTGCGGGTGATGGTGACGACGACGTCCTCGACGGCGATGAGGTCTTCGACCGAAACCTCGCCGTCGAACGGGATGATCTTGGTGCGCCGGTCGTCGCCGTACTTGTCGACGATCTCCTGCAGTTCCTCGGCGATGATCGTGCGCTGCCGCTCGGGCTTCTCGAGGATGTCCTTGAGGTCGGCGATCTCGAGTTCGATCTCGGCCAGGGTGTCGATGATCCGCTGCCGCTCCAGTGCCGCGAGGCGGCGGAGCTGCATGTCGAGGATCGCTGTCGCCTGGATCTCGTCGACGTCGAGCAGGCTCATCAGGGCGGGCCGGGCCTCTTCGGCCGAGGGCGAGCGCCGGATCAGGGCGATGACCTCGTCGAGCATGTCCAGCGCCTTGACCAGACCGCGCAGGATGTGGGCGCGCTCTTCGGCCTTCCGCAACCGGAAGCGGGTCCGGCGGACGATGACCTCGATCTGGTGCTTCACGTAGTGCCGGATCATCTGGTCCAGGCGCAGCGTGCGGGGCACGCCGTCGACCAGGGCCAGCATGTTGACACCGAAGTTCTGCTGCAGCTGGGTGTGCTTGAACAGGTTGTTCAGCACGACCTTCGCGACCGCGTCACGTTTGATCGTGACGACGATCCGCATGCCGCTGCGGCTGTTGGACTCGTCGGCGATGTCGGAGATGCCGGTGAGCTTGCCGTCGCGGACGAGGTTCGCGATGTTCTCGACCAGGTTGTCCGGGTTGACCTGGAACGGCAGCTCGGAGACGACCAGGATCGTGCGGCCCTTGGCGTCCTCTTCGACCTCGACGACCGCGCGCATGCGCACGGAGCCGCGGCCGGTGCGGTACGCGTCCTCGATACCGGAGGTGCCGAGGATCATCGCCTTGGTCGGGAAGTCCGGGCCCTTGATCCGGACCAGCAGCGCGGCGAGCAGTTCGTCGTCGGTCGCCTCGAAGTTCTCCAGCGCCCACTTGACGCCGTCGGCGACCTCGCGCAGGTTGTGCGGCGGGATGTTCGTCGCCATCCCGACCGCGATCCCGGAACCGCCGTTGACCAGCAGGTTCGGGAAGCGCGACGGCAGGACGTCGGGTTCCTGGGTGCGGCCGTCGTAGTTGTCGGAGAAGTCGACGGTGTCTTCTTCGATGTCCTGCAGCATGTGCATCGCGAGATGCGCGAGCCGGGACTCGGTGTACCGCATGGCGGCCGCGGGGTCGTTGCCCGGCGAGCCGAAGTTGCCCTGCCCGTCGATCAGCGGGTACCGCAGCGACCACGGCTGGGCGAGCCGCACCAGCGCGTCGTAGATCGCGGAGTCACCGTGCGGGTGGTAGTTGCCCATCACGTCGCCGACGACGCGGGAGCACTTGTTGTACCCGCGCTCGGGGCGGAAGCCGGAGTCGAACATCGAGTACAGCACCCGGCGGTGCACCGGCTTGAGGCCGTCCCGCACGTCCGGCAGCGCCCGCGACACGATGACGCTCATCGCGTAGTCGATGTAGGAGCGCTGCATCTCCTGCTGGATGTCGACCGGTTCGATCCGGTCGTGGCCCGGGGCGGGCGGCAAGGTTTCCGTCATGAGGTCCTTCTCGTGAGAGCAGTCCTAAAGGGACAAAAGAACGGGGACGCTTAAACGTCGAGGAAGCGAACGTCCTTGGCATTGCGCGTGATGAAGGAGCGGCGCGCTTCGACGTCTTCGCCCATCAGGACGGAGAACAGGTCGTCGGCCTGCGCGGCGTCGTCCAGGGTGACCTGGCCGAGCAGCCGGTTCGCCGGGTCCATCGTGGTCTCCCACAGCTCTTCGGCGTTCATCTCGCCGAGACCCTTGTAGCGCTGGATCGCGTCGTCCTTGGGGAGGCGCTTGCCCCCCTCGACACCGGCCTGGATGACGGCGTCGCGTTCCCGGTCGGAGTAGGCGTACTCCGCCTCGGCCCGCGGCCACTTGATCTTGTACAGCGGCGGCCGCGAGAGGAACACGTGTCCGTGCTCGATCAGCGGGGTCATGAAGCGGAACAGGAAAGTGAGCAGCAGCGTGGTGATGTGCTGGCCGTCGACGTCGGCGTCGGCCATCAGCACGACCTTGTGGTAGCGCAGCTTCTCGATGTCGAACTCTTCGTGGATACCGGTGCCGAGCGCGGTGATCAGCGACTGGACCTCGGTGTTCTTGAGGACGCGGTCGATACGGGCCTTCTCGACGTTGATGATCTTGCCCCGGATCGGCAGGATCGCCTGGTACATCGAGTCGCGGCCTTCCTTGGCCGAACCGCCGGCCGAGTCACCCTCGACGATGTAGAGCTCGCATTCCGACGGGTTCGTCGAGCGGCAGTCCTTGAGCTTGCCGGGCAGCCCGCCGATCTCCAGCGCGCCCTTGCGGCGGACCAGGTCGCGCGCCTTGCGGGCGGCCATCCGCGCCTGTGACGAGGAGATCGACTTGTTGATGACCGTCTTCGCCTCGGTGGGGTTGCGCTCGAACCAGTCGGCCAGCCACTCGTTCGACGTCTGCTGCACGAACGTCTTCGCCTCGCTGTTGCCCAGCTTGGTCTTGGTCTGGCCCTCGAACTGCGGCTCGGCCAGCTTGATCGAGACGATCGCGGCGAGACCCTCGCGCACGTCGTCACCGGTCAGGTTGGCGTCCTTCTCCTTGAGCAGCTTCTTCTCGCGCGCGTACGCGTTGACGACGCGGGTGAGCGCCGCGCGGAAGCCCTCTTCGTGCGTGCCGCCCTCGTGCGTGTTGATCGTGTTGGCGAACGTGTACACCGACGGCGTGAAGCCGTTGTTCCACTGCATGGCGACCTCGACCTCGAGGCCGGTGCCCTTGGCCTCGAAGGAGATCACGCTGGTGTGGATCGGGTCCTTGCTGCCGTTGATGTGCTTGACGAAGTCTTCGAGGCCGCCCGGGTAGCAGTAGGTCTTTTCCTTGACCCTGGCCGCTTGGCCGGAAGCGTCTTCTTCGGTCTCTTCGTCGGCGACGCGCTCGTCGCGCAGCGAAAGGGTCAGGCCCTTGTTGAGGAAGGCCATCTCCTGGAGACGACGGGAGATCGTCTCGAAGTTGTACGTCGTGGTCTCGAAGATGCCGCTGTCGGCCCAGAAGGTGATGACGGTGCCGGTGTCCTCGGCCGGGCCGAGGTCCTGCAGCTCACCGGGGACCTGGTCGATGTACTCCTGGCGCCAGCTGTGCCCGCCGCGTTTGATCTCGGCGAGCAGCTTGGTCGAGAGCGCGTTCACCACGGAGACGCCGACGCCGTGCAGACCACCGGAGACCGCGTACGAGTCGCTGTCGAACTTGCCGCCCGCGTGGAGCACGGTGAGCACGACCTCGAGGGTCGGCTTCTTCTCCTTGGGGTGCATGTCGACCGGGATGCCACGGCCGTCGTCGACGACCCGCACCCCGCCGTCGGCCAGCAGGGTAACCTCGACCTTGGTGGCGTAGCCCGCCATCGCCTCGTCGACGGAGTTGTCGACCACCTCTTGGACGAGGTGGTGGAGACCGCGTTCACCGGTGGAACCGATGTACATACCGGGACGCTTGCGGACTGCTTCGAGGCCTTCGAGCACCGTGATCGACGACGCGTTGTACTCGCTCTTGTTCTCGGTCACAGGCGTTGATTCTCCTCGTCTACCCCGAGCGGAAGCTCGCTCGTCTCCAGTGTACTTGGCCGCGTCCGCTGACATGCGGCAAGGACACCCCTGATTTGCCCACAGGCGCGCTAATTCGTTCGAAGAAGAGTCTTGACGTTCGCGAAGCACTCTGGGCGGCTTCTCGGGGCTTTGATGGCACGGTCTTCGAAGCACAGTTGCGGCGACGCGCAACTCGGATCAGCCGTACGTGTCACGCGGACCACGTCCTGGGACGTGCCGCGGCCCTTTCCGCCAGCTCGGCGCCGTCGGACCCTGGATCCGCATCCTCTTGACCACGCCGTGCCCGACGCCTTTCGCGATCTTCGCCAGCAGCTGGCTCTGAAGCAGGCGAAGCTGCGTCGCCCACGCCGTCGAGCTGGCGCGCACTGTCAGTTCGCCGTCCTTCAAGGCCACCGGCTGGGCGTGTTCGGCGACCTCGTCACCCACGAGGCGGGCCCAGTGGCCGAAGACCTGACCGTTGGCCAGCCGCGTGTTCCAGCCGCGGTCGACCGCGATCCGGGAAGCGAGCCTGCCGAGCGGTTGCGGGTCGCGAGTGTCGGCACCCGGCCCTGACCAGCGGCGACGCCTCGGGCTTTGGCCGTTCGAACCGGCCCCTCCTCCGGTGATACGGCCGCGGCGGACGCCCGGTTCAACTCCGCGGGCCTTCGCTTTGGCCTTCGCGGCGTCCAGAGCGGCACGAGCGAGGTCACGACCGGTAGTCGATCCGTTGCCTTCGGTATCGGTTGGGCCGTTTGGTGCTCGGGGGTGCTCACTCTGCGTGTCGAACAAGGCTCCCTCACTCGGGTTACCGCCCGAGCGGGGGGTGTCAAGCCGCTTATCAGGCCCTTTGGTCACGCGGGGCGATAACGCGTTCACGGTGTTATCCACACTGTCCACAGGTTTGTCCCCAGATCGGTGGGCAACTGCTGTGGCGCCGATCACCCGGGGTGTCCGCCGCGCGGATCATCCTCGGTTGATCTCACCATCTGCCACGAGGAATCGATGCCCGGCGAGCTCGGCAGGTACGTCCTCGTCCACGGCGGCGGTCACCAGCACCTGCTCGGCGCCTGCCGCCACCTCCGCCAGCCGGGCCCGGCGACGCCGGTCCAGCTCGGCGAACACATCATCCAGCAGAAGCACCGGTTCCCCGGCCTCGCCACGCAGGAGCTCGTAGCTTCCCAGACGCAGTGCGAGGGCGAACGACCAGGACTCCCCATGGCTCGCGTAGCCCTTCGCCGGCGCTTCGCCGAGGATGAGATCGAGCTCGTCGCGATGCGGGCCGACCATGCTCACCCCGCGCTCCAGCTCCAGGTTCCGCGACCGTTTCAGCGCCTCGACCAGCACTTCCTTGAGGACAGCTTCGTCGGCGCGAGGTCCGTCCGGAGTGCCGTAGCCCTCCGGCATCGCTTCGCCCAGGCTCGACTTGTACGCGATCTTCGCCGGTCTCGAATCCGGCGCGACGCCCATGTACGCGGCGGCCGCGTACGGCGCGAGGTCCGCGATCAGGTTGAGCCGGGCCGCCAGTAACGCGGCGCCCGCCACCGCCAAGTGGTCGTCCCAGACGTCGAGCGTCGACAACGCGTACGGGTCTTCGCGCCCCGTACGCCGCTTGCCCGCCGTCTTGAGCAGCGCGTTCCGCTGCTTCAGAACCTTCTCGTAGTCGGCCCGAACCCCGGCGTACCGGGGCGCGCGCAGCACCAGGAGCTCGTCCATGAACCGGCGGCGTTCCCCGGGATCCCCGCGCACGAGTGCCAGATCCTCCGGGGAGAACAGCACCGTGCGCAGGATCCCGAGCACGTCACGCGGCTTGCCGACCGCGCCGCGGTTGACCCGCGCGCGGTTCGCCTTGCCGGGGGTGATCTCCAGTTCGACCGTCAGCTCGCGGTCGTCGTTGACCACCGCGACCCTGATCAGCGCGCGTTCGCACCCGTGCCGCACCAACGGCGCGTCGGTCGCGACGCGGTGCGAACCCAGGGTCGCGATGTAGCCGATCGCCTCGAGGAGGTTCGTCTTGCCGCGGCCGTTCTGCCCGACGAGGACGGTCGGGCCGGGTTCGAGCGCGAGATCGGCTTGTGGCCAGGACCGGAAGTCGGTGACCTGGAGATGTCTGAGATGCAACCCGCTACCTAGCCGCCGACCTTTTTGACCGAATGGCCGCCGAACTGGTTGCGCAGCGCGGCGACGGCCCGCATGGCGGCGGAGTCCTCCTGGCGCGAGGCGAACCGCGCGAACAGCGCGGCCGAGATGACCGGCGCCGGGACGGCGTTGTTGATCGCCTCTTCGAGGGTCCACCGGCCTTCGCCGGAATCCTCGACGTAGCCCTCGAGGTCGTCCAGCTCCGGGTCTTCGTCGAGCGCGCGGACGAGGAGGTCGAGCAGCCACGAGCGGACGACGGTCCCTCGCTGCCAGCCCTTGATCACCGCGGGCACGTTCTCGACGACCTTCGCGGCTTCGAGCAGCTCGAAGCCTTCGGCGAAGGCCTGCATCATGCCGTACTCGATGCCGTTGTGGATCATCTTCGCGTAGTGACCGGAGCCCACGGCGCCGGCGTGCGAGAAGCCCTCTTCGCGCGGGCCTTCGGGGCGAAGCGCGTCGAAGATCGGCATGGCCTTCTCGACGTCCGAAGCCGCTCCGCCGACCATCAGGCCGTAGCCGTTGTCCTTGCCCCACACGCCACCGGAAACCCCGCAGTCGAGGTAGCCGATCTTCTTCGCCGCGAGCAGGTCGCCGTTGATCTTGTCGTCGGTGTACTTCGAGTTGCCGCCGTCGATCACGAGGTCGCCCTCGGACAGCAGGTTCCCGAGTTCCGCGACGGTCTGCCGGGTGGGTTCACCGGCCGGCACCATGATCCAGACGATCCGGGGACCGTCCAGTTTGGACACCATGTCCTCGAGTGAGGTGGAGTCGGTGACGTCGGGGTTGCGGTCGTAACCGATCACCTCGTGACCGGCCGCGCGCAGCCGCTCACGCATGTTGAACCCCATTTTGCCGAGCCCGATGAGTCCCAGCTGAGCCATGAAGATCCCCTTTGGTGCGAAAGAAAACTAAAGACCGGTCAGCCCGGGAGGCGGACCGGCATCAGCAGGTACAGGTAGCCGGGAACGACGTTGCCCTCTTCGTCGGCGGGCTTGATCAGCGCCGGCCGGTTCGGAGTGGTGAACGTCAGTTCCGCGCGGTTCGCGTTCAGCGCGCCGAGCCCGTCGACGAGGTAACCCGGGTTGAACGCGATGGTCACCGGCTCACCCTCGTAGTCGACCTGAAGCTCTTCTTCGGCCGAACCCTCGTCGTCGCCGCCGGCGGAAAGCCGCAGCGAACCGTCGCTGAACTCCAGCCGCACCTGGGTGCCACGCTCGGCGACCAGCGAAACACGCTTGATCGACTCGGCGAGCGCGGAGACCTCGATGACCGCGCGCGACGTGTGCTGCGCGGGCAGCAGCTGCCGGTACGGCGGGAACTCCGCGTCGAGGAGGCGGGTCGTGGTGTAGCGACCGGAGCCGGAGAGGCCGAGGAGGCCCTCACCGCTGGCGAGCGCGAGGCGGATCTTGGCGCCGCTGGCACCGAGCGTCTTCGCGGCCTCGGCGAGCGTGCGCGCCGGGACGAGCACGGCGGCGTCGGACAGGCCCTCGGCCGGCTCCCAGGTGAACTCGCGCATCGCGAGCCGGAAGCGGTCGGTGGCGACCAGGGTCAGCGCGGAGCCGGAGATCTCCAGCCGCATGCCGGTCAGCATCGGGAGGGTGTCGTCCTTGCCCGCGGCGACGACGACCTGGGTGACGGCCTGGCCGAACGCGTCGCCGGTGAGTTCACCGGCGAAGGCGGGCTGGGACGGGAGCTGCGGGTAGTCCTCGACCGGCATGGTCGGCAGGGAGAAGCGCGCGGAGCCGCAGGTGATGGTCGCGCGGGCGCCGTCGACCGAGATCTCCACCGGCTGCGCGGGCAGCGACTTGGTGATGTCGGCCAGCAGTCGACCGGAGACCAGGAGGCGGCCGCCGTCGGCGATGGTGGCCGGGACGCCGACCGTGGCGGAGACCTCGTAGTCGAATCCGGAGACGGTGAGTGCGTCACTCGTCCCGTCGGATCCCGCATCGAGCAGGACACCGCCCAGAACCGGGACCGGAGGCCGCGACGGGAGGCTTCTCGCCACCCACGCGACGGCGTCGGCCAGCCCGTCACGCTCGACGCGGATCTTCATGCGCGCTTCCTTTCGACAGCCGAGCCCCTGACGGCTCGAAAGCTCAACGGGTCACCGCGGCCGGAGAGCGCGATGGCCAGGTGCCTCGCAGGTAGGTCCGGTCCGAGCGAGGACGCGAACGCACGTCGACACGCAGACCAGGTGCAGGGACCCACGTTAGGCCGTCCCCGGGGTCCGCGTCACCTCGGCCTCCCCTTGCTTTTGTCGACAAGACGACACGGTTCACCGGCTGTCCCCAGATTCGTCCTTCGCCTGTTTTTGTTTTATTCCCTTCTTAAGAAGAACTAAGAACAGCAGTAGTAATAGGCGTTGTGGATTGTGTGGACAAGCCTTGTTCGCGCAGGTCCGGACGGCTCGGAGGCTGTGGACTCCCCCTGTGCGTGGACTGTGGACAATCGGGTGCGTCGGTGGATGGTTTCGGGCGGTGCTCGATCTGTCCACAGTCATCCACAGTTGTCCCCACGGTTATCCCCAGTTGTGAGGCGATTTGTACCCAGGGGCTGTGGGTCCGGCGCGTGACCGGAATCGCTCGGGAGAGTGACCCGAGCAGGTTCGTTCACCCTTGTGCACAAGATGTGGGCAACCTGGGGACAGCGTGTGGATCATGGTGTGGAAATGCTGTGGACTTCCTGTGAGTGCGATGTGGACGGAAACCCGATCGCCGCAGGTCCCGCCCCCGCCTGAGTTGTGCACAAAGTACCCACAGCATGTGGATTTCCTTTGTACACAAGGGAAAACCTGAAATGCACTCATGCACACTTCGGCCCCTCCGCACCCATACGTGACGTCTCCGAGGTACCCGCTCTACACGCGCCTCAGACCTCTTAGGACACAAGAAGGGGCTCCCACCCAGCGGATGAAAGCCCCAGAAACCCTTGTACGCCAAGGAATACGGGACACGAGCTTGGTTGACCACGGGGTCTCCCCAAGGGCGCCCCGCGCCCGACGGAGACTTCACCCGTCGAGCGCCCTCTTTCGGGCCGAAGGCCCATGTAAACGTGATGAAGGGGCGCCTCTCCGCCCACCTGAGTGGTAAGCGGAACGACGCCCCTTCGGCACGTTTACATCAGCGCTCGATAGAAAAACTACTGCCTGGCGCGCTGCTTGATCCTGGAGGTGAGCTCCTGGACCTGGTCGTAGATGCGCCGTCGTTCGGCCATCTCCTTGCGGATCTTCTTGTCCGCGTGCATGACCGTCGTGTGGTCGCGGCCGCCGAAGGTCTGCCCGATCTTCGGCAGCGACATGTCGGTCAGCTCGCGGCAGAGGTACATCGCGATCTGGCGCGCCGTCGCGAGCGCCTTCGTCTTGCCGGGCCCGCAGAGCTCGTCGAGTGTCACGTCGAAGAACTCCGACGTGACCCCCATGATGGTCGGCGCGGTGATCTCCGGCGCGTGCGAATCCGGGATGAGGTCCCGGAGCACGATCTCGGCGAGAGCGACGTCGACCGGTTGCTGGTTCAGCGACGCGAAGGCGGTGACGCGGATGAGCGCGCCTTCGAGTTCCCGGATGTTCGCCTCGACGCGCGAAGCGATGAACTCCAGTACTTCGTTGGGGACCGCGAGCCTGTCCTGAGCGGCCTTCTTGCGAAGGATCGCGATACGCGTTTCGAGCTCGGGCGGCTGGATGTCGGTGATGAGGCCCCACTCGAACCGCGTGCGCAGCCGGTCTTCCAGCGTTTCGAGGCGCTTCGGCGGGCGGTCGGAGGAGACGACGATCTGCTTGTTCGCGTTGTGGAGGGTGTTGAAGGTGTGGAAGAACTCTTCCTGCGTACCTTCTTTGCCTTCCAGGAACTGGATGTCGTCGACGAGCAGGATGTCGATGTCGCGGTAGCGGCGCTGGAACGCGACCTTGCGGTCGTCTCGCAGCGAGTTGATGAAGTCGTTGGTGAACTCTTCGGTCGACACGTACCGCACGCGCATGCCGGGGAACAGCCGCTGGGCGTAGTGCCCGACGGCGTGCAGCAGGTGGGTCTTCCCGAGTCCGGACTCTCCCCAGATGAACAACGGGTTGTACGCGCGAGCCGGTGCTTCGGCGACGGCGACCGCGGCCGCGTGCGCGAAGCGGTTCGACGCACCGATGACGAAGGTGTCGAACGTGTACTTCTCGTTGAGCTTCGTCTTCGACGTCTGCGGCTGCGCCGGCGCGGTGTAGGGCTGGCCCGCGATCGGCTGGCCGGAGAACGTCGGCCAGATCTCGGTCACGGCGGCGAGGGCCTCGCCCTCTTCGTCGACCTCTTCGTCACTGTCGTCGCCGTCGTTCAGGCTGTTGTCCACCGGCTGCTGCCTCGCCTGCCTGGGCGGCCGAGGCTTCGGGGGCTCGGGCCGGGGCCTGGTGGGGGACAGCATTCCGTCACCGTCGGGCAGCGGCGGGGGACCCGGCACCGGGCCGGAACCGTTTTCCACCCGACCGGGTGACGCGTCATAACGGGGGCCTGGCGCGGGGGGAGGCATCGAGGTGTGCGTCTCGGTGCTGTCGACCTTCACCGCGAGGGAGACCGCGCGGCCGAGCCGGCGCGAAAGGGCTTCGGTGATCGCGCCGCGAAGGGCGCGTTCGATCGCTTCTTTGGCGAAGTCGCTGGGGGCGGCGAGCAATGCCGTGCCGTCGAGCAGGCCGATCGGCCGGGTCACCCGCATCCAAGCGCGCTGCTGCGGGGAGAGGGTGCCATCCGACAGCTCGCGCACGACCTGTTCCCAGATGACGCCAAGATTGTGCTGGTGATCGGACACCTGCCTGACTCCCCTCCCCTCATCGGTGCGTGCGTGAGATCACTCAGCGGCCGAAGTGCCGGGTCGAGCGTCATCATGGCCAGACCGGCTCATGCGCACAGCGAATATCCACATAGTTGTCCACAGCTGTGCACTAATGTACGGCGGCCCGCGATGACGCCACCTGCGGGATCGACGTAGGCCTACAGGACGCCTCCACATCCCCAAGGACACCCTGGCGCCTGCACCGTTCCACCTCGGCGAAAACCTGGGAGGGGCACGCTAACAAGCCCCGCTCGTTGCCACAAGGCATCCTCGTGCGCAAGCATTTCACGGTGTCCGGCGCGTGGCCATTCGATGCCCTCGCGTCGCCGGTGATCACTCTCCCCGTACCGTCGCGGTGTGTGGTCGAGGGGGTGCCTGCCGGTCCCGGGCGGTGGGTGCGTACCCTCGTAAGGTCTCCCGTATACAGCGGGGGCGTTTCGCGTGCCCACGTTGTCGTCGCTCGACGTGACGAGGCCACACGTTGGTAGGAGACACCAGAGACTGCCGTGCGTCAGCACGACACGCCAGGAACGGGTCGAACCGTTCCCGGCGGCCGAGAAACAGGAGAAGTTAGTCGTGAGCAAGGGTAAGCGCACCTTCCAGCCGAACAACCGCCGACGCGCCCGGGTCCACGGGTTCCGGCTGCGGATGCGGACCCGCGCCGGCCGGGCCATCCTGGCGGCTCGCCGTCGCAAGGGCCGCGGCGCGCTGTCCGCCTGATCCGGTCGCCGTCGAGGGACGTCGTGCTGCCGGCCGCCGCGCGTTTGCGGCGCAGTGAGGATTTCCGTGCCGTGATGCGGCGTGGGGCCAAGGCAGGCAGGCGCCGCCTCGTCGTCCATGCGTTGACCACGGACCCGTCCGATGCCGCGGAAGCGGCGCGGGCGGGTTTTGTGGTGAGCAAGGCCGTCGGCAATTCGGTGGTGCGCCACCGGGTGAGCCGCCGGTTGAGGCATCTCATTTCCGCCAGGATCGGAACACTGCCGCCGGGGAGCTCGTTGGTGGTACGGGCACTACCTCCGGCCGCGGACGCGTCCAGCGCGGAACTCGGCTCGGACCTCGACGCGTCGTTGCGGCGACTCGGGCTGTCCGGGCAGACCGCCGTCACCGGGAAGTCCCGCCAGGCGCGACCCCCCGACAACGGATCAGCGGTGTAACGGCATGCGAGCCACCGAGAACGAGACCACCGAAGACGCCCGCCCCGGCCCGGTGGCATGGGTGCTGCTCCTGCCCATCAAGCTGTATCGCAAGGCGATCTCTCCTTTCCTCCCTCCGGCGTGCCGGTTCTACCCGAGCTGTAGCGCGTACGCCGTAGAGGCACTGACCCGGCACGGCGCCGGCCGCGGCACCTATCTCGCGGTTCGGCGACTGCTGCGCTGCGGCCCGTGGACCATGCCCGGCCGCGACCCGGTACCCGAGACGTTCTCGTGGCGCCGCCGCCGACCTGAAACACCGATCGAGGAGTAGCTCAGTGCTCGACTTCATCTACTACCCCGTGTCCTTCATCTTGTGGTGTTGGCACAAGGTCTTCGGGCTCGTGTTCGGTGAGGCGAACGCGGTCTCGTGGATCCTCGCGATCATCTTTTTGACGTTCACGGTCCGCGGCATCATGTTCAAGCCGTTCGTGAACCAGGTCCGGTCGATGAAGAAGATGCAGGACTTCGCGCCGGAGATGAAGAAGGTCCAGAAGAAGTACGCCAACGACCGGCAGCGCCAGGCGATGGAGATGCAGAAGCTCCAGAAGGAGCACGGCGTCAACCCGCTGGGCAGCTGCCTGCCGATGCTGCTGCAGATCCCGGTCTTCATCGGTCTGAACCACGTCCTGCGGATGTTCACCATCAACCCGTACGGCGGCCCGAAGACGGAGAACTACTTCTTCGACCAGGCCGGCGTCGAGTCGTACGTCAACGCGAAGCTGTTCGGAACGAACCTCGGTGAGGCCATCTACACCGGCGTCAACGTGGTCAGCGGTGGCAACGCACCGTCGGGCTTCCACTGGCACGTGGCACCGGTCGCGATCCCGCTGATGATCGTCGCCAGCATCGCCACGCACCTCACCGCGCGTCACTCGGTCCAGCGCCAGAACCCCGAGTCGGCCACCCCGCAGACCGCGATGATGAACAAGCTGACGATGTACATCTTCCCGCTCGGTGTCCTCGTCTTCGGTGCGCTGTTCCCGCTCGGCCTCCTCTTCTACTGGCTGGCGAACAACGGCTGGACCCTGATGCAGCAGCGCCTCGTCTACACGAAGATCGACAAGGAAGAAGAGGCCCGCAAGGAAGCCGAGAAGGAGAAGCGCGCGAACCTCGGCCCGAAGCCGGGTCAGAAGCCGACCGCGCCGCGCCCGGGCCAGAAGCCGGTCCAGCAGAAGAAGAACAAGCCGTCCTCCGGTGGTCAGGTCAAGAAGGCGGGCTCGCCCCACGGCTTCGCCCAGACCGGTTCCGCCCAGGCCGCTTCCGACGCCGCGGAGACGGCGGACACCACGAACGCATCAGCCGAGTCGTCGACGAACGGCTCGAAGGAGAACGGCGCGGACACGCCCGGTCTCATCTCGGACTCGACTAAGAAATCGGGCCGGAAGCGTCGCTGACGCCGATCCGGGCTGGAGAGGAGACCAACAATGGCGGAGACGATCGACACGATCGACGCCGAGGAGAACAGCGCGGCCGAGGTCGAAGGCGCCGCTGAGGAGACCGGTCGCAAGGGAGGTGTCGACGACGACGTCCTCGTGAAGGAGGGTGACATCGCCGGCGACTACCTCGAGCGGCTGCTCGATCTTTTGGACTACGACGGCGACATCGACCTCGATGTCGAAGCGGGCCGCGCGATCGTCAGCATCGACGGTGGCGAGGACTTGGAGAAGCTCGTCGGCCCCCGCGGCACCATCCTCGAGGCGCTGCAGGAGCTGACTCGGCTGGCGGTCCAGCAGGAGACCGGTTCGCGGAGCCGGCTGATGCTGGACATCGCGGGCTGGCGCGCGGACCGTCGCGAGGAGCTTCGCGAGCTCGGCCGCTCGACAGCCGAGACAGTGGTCTCCTCCGGCGAGCGTGTCCGACTGCAGCCGATGAGCCCGTTCGAGCGGAAGGTCGTGCACGACGCGGTCGCCGCTGTCGATGGGGTCAAGAGTGAGAGCGAAGGAGAGGACCCGAAGCGCCGGGTTGTCATCTTCCCCGCCTGACGGATTTCTCGAATGAAGCGGCCCGCCGGTCATCCGGCGGGCCGCTTCCTTGTATATGGGGGTTGCCCGCGGATGGCCTCCGAGGCGAATTACACGCGTGGCGTTTCACGTGAAACGCGCGGGGCGAGTGGAGTTGTCCACAACTTCGGTCTGTCTCCCCGCATTGCGGTCAGCGTCATGGACAATCAGTGGAGCGCGTTTCACGTGAAACGGCGTCGAGGTTGAGGAGCGAGAGTGGGCTTGGACGGGGTCGCCGCATCGGTACGGAGTGCGGCGTCGGAAGTATTCGGAGACCGCGTCGAGCAAGCCGCCGGCTACGTCAAACTCCTGGAGCGCCACGGCGTGGAGCGCGGGCTGATCGGTCCCCGTGAGGTCGACCGCCTCTGGGAACGGCACGTCCTGAACTCCGCCGTGATCGGCGAGCGGATTCCCGACGGCGCCCGCGTGGTCGATGTCGGGTCGGGTGCGGGGCTTCCGGGTGTGCCGCTCGCGATCAGCCGACCGGACCTCGATATCGTTCTGCTCGAACCGATGGCCCGCCGGGTCGACTGGCTGGCCGAGGTTGCCGAGAAGCTGGAACTCCCCATCACCGTTGTCCGCGGGCGCGCGGAAGAGCGGCAGGTACGCGAGGAGCTCGGTGGCGCGGATGTCGTCACCGCCCGGGCGGTCGCTCCCTTGGCCCGGCTCGCGAACTGGTGCCTCCCGCTCGTGCGTCCGCAAGGCACTCTGGTCGCCCTCAAAGGAGCGAGCGCCGGAGAAGAAATCGAACGCGATCGCGTCGCCGTCCGGAAGGCAGGCGGCGGCGAGCCGGAAGTCTTCGAGTGCGGCACGAAGGTACTTGAAGTCCCCAGCACGGTCGTCGTGATCAGTCGGTTGCGCCCGACGCCGCGTGGCAGGCGCAGCCAGGCCAGTTCCACGTGAAACAACGCAGAACGACTCCCACGTCTAATACAGAGGAGGCTCGAGACCGGTGACTCCCCCACCGTCCGACCCTGCGAGCACCGGCCACGAGCTCGGCTGGACGCCGATCGCTGAAGAGGCCGTCCGCGCCGCCAGCGTCCTGCACCCCAAGAAGGGGGCGCTCCCCCGGCCGAGCCGTCGGCGAGTGCTGACGGTCGCCAACCAGAAGGGCGGCGTCGGCAAGACCACGAGCACGGTGAACCTCGCCGCGGCCCTGGCCGTCCACGGGCTCAAGACGCTCGTGATCGACCTCGACCCCCAAGGCAACGCGAGTACCGCGCTCGACATCGACCACCGCTCCGGCACGCCGTCGATCTACGAGGTGCTTCTCGGCGAGGTCACGCTCGCCGAGGCGGCGGCGCAGAGCGAGCAGTCGGAGAACCTCTACTGCGTGCCCGCGACCATCGACCTCGCCGGCGCCGAGATCGAACTCGTGTCCATGGCGTCCCGCGAGATGCGACTCAAGGAGGCGCTCTCGTCCGAGATCCTCGACGAGATCGGCGTCGACTACGTCTTCATCGACTGCCCTCCGTCGCTCGGTCTGCTGACCGTCAACGCGATGGTCGCCGCGCAGGAGGTGCTGATCCCGATCCAGTGCGAGTACTACGCGCTCGAAGGTCTGGGTCAGCTGCTGAGCAATATCGAGCTCGTCCAGGCGCACCTGAACCGCGAGCTCAGCGTCTCCACGATTCTCCTCACCATGTACGACGGCCGGACGAAGCTGGCCGACCAGGTGACGAACGAGGTGCGGAACCACTTCGGGGACACTGTCCTCAAGACGGTGATCCCGCGCAGTGTGAAGGTCTCCGAGGCGCCTGGATACGGGCAGACGGTCCTCGCGTACGACCCGGGTTCCCGGGGTGCGATGAGCTACGTGGACGCGGCGAAGGAGATCGCCCAGCGTGGGGTGGAGATGAAGGAAAGGAGCGGTACGGCATGAGCGAGCGCAGAGGGGGGCTCGGGCGCGGGCTCGCCGCCCTGATCCCCACCGGCCCGCCGCCGGGCTCCGCGGCACCGGTCGAGAACGGTTCGACCGCGGTCCCCGCTCCCCCGGCCGGTCCGGCGGGACCGGACGACAAGGGCTGGTTCGCGGCCAACGGCGCGGCCGGTTCGCAGGGCGGCACGGTGGCCGGCGCGGTCTATCGCGAGGTGCCGGTCGGCCAGATCAAGCCGAACCCGAAGCAGCCACGGCAGGTCTTCGACGAGGACGCGCTCAACGAGCTGGAGCACTCGATCCGCGAGTTCGGGCTCATGCAGCCCATCGTGGTCCGGGAACTCGGCGATGACGAATACGAACTCGTCATGGGTGAGCGGCGGCTGCGCGCGTCTCAGCTGGCGGAGCTGAAGGCGATTCCGGCGATCGTCCGTCAGACCGCCGACGAGGCGATGTTGCGCGACGCGCTGCTCGAGAACATCCACCGCGTTCAGCTCAACCCGCTCGAAGAGGCGGCCGCGTATCAGCAGCTGCTCGACGAATTCGCGGTCACGCACGAGGAGCTGGCGGGCCGGATCGGGCGCAGCCGCCCGGTCATCACGAACACGATCCGCTTGCTCAAACTCCCCCTCGCGGTCCAGCGACGGGTCGCCGCCGGGGTGCTTTCGGCGGGCCACGCGCGGGCGCTGCTCTCTCTCGAGGACGCCGACAGTCAGGAAGAGCTGGCCGCGCGGATCGTCGCGGAGGGCATGTCGGTCCGTGCGACCGAGGAAGCCGTCACGCTCAAGAAGAGCGAAAAGCCGGCCAAGCCGAAGCCCGCTCCCCGCAAGCCGATCCAGGCTCCCGGTCTCCAGGAACTGGCGAACCGGCTTTCGGACCGCTTCGATACTCGCGTGAAGGTCGACCTCGGTCGCCGAAAGGGCCGGATCACCCTCGAATTCGGCTCGGTGGACGATCTTGAACGCATCGTGGCACTGATGGACGAAAATCGGGCAAAACTGACACCTGAAACCGATTAGGGATCACACCGGGTCGTTTTGTCACGGTGACGATAGCTGCGTGATGATGACGAAGTAACGCTGGGTGCTTGAACTGGGGGCAAGTGTGAAGGAGTTCTTCGACGGTCGAAATCCGCGCGCGGTGATCTTCGACTGCGACGGATTGCTCATGGACACCGAGCCGTGTTGGTCGGTCGCCGAGACCGAACTGTTCGCGCGGCGAGGTCTGCCGTTCGGTCCGGACGAGAAGGCGCTGGTGATCGGCAAGTCGCTTCCGGCCGCCGCCGACGCGATGGCGGAAGCGTTCGGAGAGCCCGGCGGCGGCGCCGGGATCGCGGACGAGTTGCTGAGGTTGGTGACCGAGGTCGTCACCGCGAAAGCGGAGGCGATGCCCGGTGCGCGTGAGTTGGTCGAACTGGCCGCCGCCGCCGTTCCGGTCGCCGTCGCGAGCAACTCGCCCCGAGCTCTCCTGGACGCCGCACTCGCTCGCGGCGGGCTTTCGGCAATGTTTCCCGTGAAACTGGCCGCCGACGAGGTGGCCGCGCCGAAGCCGGATCCGGAGATGTACTCGACCGCCTGTCGCCTCTTGAAGGTCGAGCCTGCCGACTCGCTGGCGTTCGAGGACTCGATGACCGGGCTCCGGTCGGCGCGGGCGGCAGGGGTCCCCGTCATCGGGGTGCCCACGCTGAAGTATCAGGACTTCCCCGCAGACGCAGTGCTCGATTCCCTGCTCGATGAGGAGCTGCTGGCGTGGGTGCGGGGATGGTCCCGGCGATGACCTTCGTTCGCTTCCAGAGCCCGACCCGCGACGAGCGAGGAAACTTCACGGGGGTCTTCGGGCTCGTCAACAACCTCGCGCGAGCCGGTCGCCTCACCGTCGAGCAGGAGGCCTTCCGCCGGGCGAACAACGACTGGTACGACGCGAACTTCATCAACCCGGCGCACACCGATCCGAGCGTCTACGACGCCGCGGTGAATCCCGGGGCCGCTGCGTGGTTCAAGGCGACCGCCCGGCTCTTCATCGACCGGGTCGACGGCTACCTGGCGATCCTGGAGACGCTCGAAGTTCCCTGCGAGACCGTCTGGTCGACGAACCCAGGGCGGATCATCTACGAGGACGAGTACCAGGTCGTCGTCGTGGCCAAGGCATGAAAAAGGGGACTCGCCCTTGACGGGCAAGTCCCCTTCGCCGGGTTCGGCTCAGCTCTTGCGGGAAATCGCCCGCCCGACGAGGTCGGCGAAGACCGAGCCAAGGGTGGCGCCGGCGGCTTCCATCGCCATGGGCACGATCGACGTCTCGGTGAGGCCAGGCGACAGGTTCACCGCGAGGAAGTAGACCGTGCCGTCTTCGGCGACCACGGCATCGGTGCGCGAGATGTCGCGAAGCCCGAGTTGCCGGTGCACGGCGACGGCCAGCTCGCCGACAGACTTGGCGGCGTCGTCGCTGATCCGCGCGGGCGTGAAGAAGTCGGTCAGGCCGGCGGTGTAGCGGGCCTTGTAGTCGTACACGCCGCTCTCCGGCACGATCTCGACCGCGGGCAGGGCTTCGGGACCTTCTTCGCCTTCGACGACCGTCACGGCCACCTCAACGCCGGAGACGAACTTCTCGGCGAGAACGGTGTCGCCGTAAGCGAAGCAGCCGACCATCGCGCCGGGCATCTCCGACGCCTCCTTGACGACCTGCGCGCCCAGCGCCGAACCGCCCTGGTCGGGCTTGAGGATCAGGGGCAGGCCCAGTGTCTCGACCATCGCGTCCAGTACGGCCTGCGCGCCGAGTTCGCGGAAGGTGCTGTGCGGCAGCACGACCCAGTCCGGCGTCGTGAAGCCCGCGTCGGCGACGAGCGCTTTGGCCGTCGGCTTGTCCCACGCGCGGCGGCAGCCCTGCGAACTGGTGCCGACGTAGGGCACGTCGAGCATCTCCAGCACCGTCTGCACGGCACCGTTCTCCCCTTCGCCACCGTGAAGGGCGACGATGGCCGCGTCGGGGCGCTGGGTGCGAAGGCGTTCGAGCAGACCGGCGTCGGTGTCCCACTCCTCGACGATCAGGCCTTCCGCCCGCAATGCCACCGAAAGCCGGCGCCCGGAGCGGAGGGAGACATCGCGTTCGTGGGAAAGTCCGCCTGCGAGTACGGCGACGGTGCGGTCGACCACCGAGGACTCCTTTTGTTCTTTGGGGACGTCCGGCCGATCAGACCGTGTCCGGAGAGGGGTTCTGCGGCCCCGAGATCGAGCGTGGGCTCACGTTACCGAAGGTACGCGCCAGGTCCATTTCGGACTCGAGCACCGCGGCGAGCCGCCGGACGCCTTCGCGGATCCGTTCGGGCGTCGGGTAGCAGTAGGAAAGACGCAGCTGTCTGCTCCCGAAACCGTCGGCGTAGAAACCGGTTCCGGAGGCGTACGCGACCCGGGCCGTGACGGCCCTCGGCAACATCGCCTTCGTGTCCACGCCTTCGGGGACGGTCATCCAGACGTAGAAACCGCCGTCGGGTTTGGTCCAGCTGCAGCCGGTGGGCATATGTTGTTCGAGCGAGGACAGGATCGCGTCCCGGCGCTCCCGGTAGTTCTCGCGGAAGGTCTTGATCTGACCCATCCAGTCATGAGTCGAGAGGTATCGCGACACGATCAACTGGTTAAGCGTTGGCGGACACAGCGTCGCGGACTCGGCCGCGAGCACGAGTTTCTCCCGGACGGCGTGCGGCGCGAGCACCCAGCCGACCCGCAGTCCGGAAGCGAAGGTTTTCGAGAAAGAGCCCAGGTAAACGACGTTGTCGGGGTCGATCGAGCGGAGTGCCGGGTACGTCTGCCCGCTGAAGCCGAGCAGGCCGTACGGGTTGTCCTCGACGATGAGGATGTCGTTCTCCCGGCAGATCTCCACGATCTCCGCGCGCCGCTCGACGGCCATCGTGACGCCGCCGGGGTTGTGGAAGTTGGGGATCGTGTAGAGGAACTTGACCCGGCGGCCCATTTTCCGCGTCTCCGCGAGCGCGGCGCGCAGCCCTTCGGGGACCAGGCCGTGGTCGTCCATCGCGACGTGCACGACGTTCGCCTGGTACGCGGCGAAAGAGCCGAGCGCGCCGACGTACGACGGCCCTTCGGCGATGATGACGTCGCCCGGGTCGCAGAACAGCCGGGTGACCATGTCGAGGCCCATCTGCGAGCCGACCGTCACGACGACGTCGTCCGGGTGGGCCTTGATGCCCTCGAGGGCCATGATCTCGCAGATCTGCTCGCGCAGCGCCGGGACGCCGTGCGCGGAGCCGTACTGGAGCGCGACCAGGCCTTCTTCGGCGATGAGCTCGCCGACCTGCGCGGACAACGTGTCCAGCGGGAGCGCGGCGAGGTTCGGCATCCCGCCGGCGAGCGAGACCACCTCGGGGCGACTGGCCACCGCGAACAATGCCCTGATCTCGGAAGCAGTCATTCCGGCCGTACGCGCGGCGTAGCGGTCGAGATGAGGGTCGAGGTTGTGGCGGCCGGGCTCCGGCCGGACAGGGCGATTCTCGGTCATCAGGCGCTTCACCCGTGCTTCGAAGTGGACATAGTCGCTACCGACTGGTAGTTCCATCGAGTGTAACCACCCTCCCTTGAGGGGCCCTGGCCTTCCGGTGTTCATCACATCCGCCTATCCTCGGATAGGACCCCTTCAGCGAGCCCTGCTCGGGACAAGGCTGCGTCGGGTGTCGTCGTTCAGGGAGGTTTGTCTGTGTCGCGTCGCGTCGTGGGCGTAACCCTGGACAACCTCGAGCATCTGCCCAAGAGCTGCCGCCGCTGCGTGTACTGGGAGCTGGCGCCGCATATGAAGGCGCAGGCCGAGGAGTACGGCGCGACAGAGGTCGAAAAGGAAGCCTGGGTCTCCAGCGTGCTGCTGGAATGGGGTTCCTGTGGCCGGATCGTCTACAGCGACACCCTGCCTGTCGGCTTCGTGCTCTACGCGCCGCCGAACGCCGTGCCGCGCTCGCTCGCCTTCCCGACTTCGCCGCCCGGCCCGGACGCGGTGCTGCTGACCGCCTTCCAGATCCTTCCCGAGTTCCAGGGCGGCGGGCTCGGCCGGATGCTGGTGCAGGCCGTCGCGAAGGATCTGACCAAACGCGGGGTCCGCGCGATCGAGGCCTTCGGGGACGCCAAGCCCGACGAGACCGATCCGGACGGCGGGCACAGCTGTGTGCTGCCCGCCGCGTTCCTGCAGAGCGTCGGGTTCAAGACCGTGCGGCCGCATCCGCGGTGGCCGCGGCTGCGACTGGAACTGCGGTCGGCGATCTCGTGGAAGGAAGACGTGGAGGCGGCCCTCGAGCGGCTGCTCGGCCAGGTCTCCATCACGACCGCCGAACCGAGCCTGGGCCGCGCCTGAGCTTTTCCGGACGACCACCTTCCGGTTGCTATGAAAGGTCCTTTCCTTGCAAATTTCGCAAGGAAAGGACCTTTCATAGCGTTTGGGTGAGGCGTCGTAGCAGAGTTTTCGGGTGCGCGCAGCGGCCATCCCCCGGCCTGGGGACAGCTGTGGGTAACCCGCCGAGTTATCCACAGATCGCTGATAGGAGCGGTGGAAAAACTGTGGATGGGTAGGCTGGACCTGGGGACGCCCCCCGGGAAGGGTGGGGGCTGCGCGTCGCGTGGAGCTAGGTGTGGCGTGATCGGGCGAGGGGGCACACAACCGGTTGTGCCGAGGGGCTCGGCGGAGGGATGTGCGCCCGCGTGCGGGTATGGAGGACTGGCTACTCCGCTTTGGCGAGTTCGTGGGCCAGGACGTCCGCGAAGGTGAACGTGCCGGTCGGCTGGTCCCCTTCGCCGAGGAGGTACAGGCGCTTCACGGCGACGAGGATGCCTTCGGCGACGACGTCGCGGAAAGCCGGGTCGGCCAGTTTGCGGCTGTCTTCCGGGTTGGTCAGGTACCCGATCTCGATCCGCACCGCCGGGCAGCGGGTGCGGGTGAAGATCTCCCAGGTCTTGTAGTGCGTGCGGCAGTCGAGCATGCCGGTGCGGGCGGCCAGCTCACGCTGGATGAAGCCCGCCAGCAGCTCACCGACGGTCGACGTGGTGCCGTTGCCGGTGCCGAAGTGGAAGCTCGCGACACCTTGGGCCTTGGGTGAGGGGTTCTTGTCGTTGTGCAGCGAAAGGAACAGGTCGGCGCCTGCCTCGTTCGCGAACTTCGCCCGGTCGCCCTCGCTCGGGCTCTGGTTCGGGCCGCGCGAGATCAGCGCTTCCATGCCCGTGGCCTGCATCCGGCCTTCGAGTCGACGAGCCAGGTCCCAGGCGATGTCCGCTTCCCGCAGTTCACCCGCGACGACACCGAGGTCCTCGCCGCCGTGGCCAGGGTCGATCACGATGCGCTTGCCGCGCAACCGCGGGCCCGCCTGGCGCACCTGCTCCTGCTCACGCAGGAAGACAGGGCGGCCGCCGCGGGTACGCGGCGAGGAGAGCCGGTGCAGCTCGCGGATCGTGGCCGGACCGCACATACCGTCGGCGACCAGGCGCATGTCGCGCTGGAAGGTCTTGAGCGCGCGTTCGGTCTGGGCGCCGAAGTGCCCGTCCGGACGGCCGGCGTCGAAACCGAGCTCGGTCAGCCGCTCTTGGAGCGCGAAGACGTCGTCACCCTGCATGGGCGCGGAGAACATGTAGGTCAGCGGGCGACTGCCCAGGTGGAAGCCCGCGCCACGAAGCGCCTGGTAGGTCGCCGGACCCACCAGACCGTCGGTGATGAGCCCACGGCCCTGCTGGAACGCGCGCACGGCGTGTTCCATCGCCGTGTCGTAGACCTCGTACTCCCCGGATTCGGTCACCGGCGGGAGCAGCTCCATCGCCGTCAGCGTGGACCTGATCTCGGCGACGTCCGGTCCGGCGTCACCGCGGCGGAGTACCCGCATGCACTCCTCGCTCTTCCTTTGGGGCACCGATCGAGTTCGATGCACGACTTTGAAAACCCTGCGGGGCGAACCCCGGTGCCCTATTGTGCCCTGTGAACTCTCGGTGAGCGCGGAGGCCCGGTCGGTGCGTCAAGTCCCCGTTCGTGGAACTCGTCCAGGCGTTCCGGTAACGGTGAGATCTACCCGTTCCGCGGAACGACGAAACCCGGAGCCTGGGCAGGCCCCGGGTTTCGGCAGGTGAAACGCGAGATCAGAGGACGTCGGCGAGGTCCGACAGCAGCGCGGCCTTCGGCTTGGCGCCGACGATCTGCTTCACCGGCTTGCCACCCTGGAACAGGATCAGCGTCGGAATCGACATCACCTGGTAGTCACGCGCAGTGTTCGGGTTGGCGTCGATGTCGAGCTTCGCGATGGTCAGCTTCTCGCCGTTCTCCGCCGCGATCTCCTCGAGCACCGGGGCGACCATCTTGCACGGACCGCACCAGGTCGCCCAGAAGTCGACCAGGACGGGCTTCTCGCTCGTCAGCACGTCGTCGACGAAGGTCTTGTCGGTCACCGTCACGGTGTTGGCCATGGTGTCTCCTCCTGGGTGGTGAACGGGTGCTGGGAAGTCAGTTGGTGGTGGCGCCGTAGCCGCCGCCGACCAGCTCGGGTGCCTCGTGGGCGGTCTCGACACCGGCGTGCTCCGCCAGCCATCGTTCCGCGTCGATCGCCGCGGCGCAGCCCGAACCCGCGGCGGTGATCGCCTGCCGGTAGGTGCGGTCGACCAGGTCGCCCGCCGCGAAGACACCGGGAAGGTTGGTGTATGAGGTGCGGCCCTGCGTGAGCACGTAGCCGTCCTCGTCGAGGTCCACCTGACCGCGCACCAGTTCGCTGCGCGGGTCGTGACCGATCGCGACGAAGAACCCGGTCACGTCCAGCTGCGATTCCTCGCCGGTTACCGTGTCCTTGAGCTTCAGGCCTTCGACCTTGCCCTCGCCCTCGACGCCGGTGATCTGCTTGTTGAGCGCCCACTTGATCTTCTCGTTCTCGCGGGCCCGCTCCAGCATGATCCTGGAGGCGCGGAACTCCTCGCGACGGTGGACGATCGTGACGGACTTGGCGAACTTCGTCAGGAAGGTCGCCTCCTCCATCGCGGAGTCGCCGCCGCCGGCGACCACGATGTCGTGGTCGCGGAAGAAGAAGCCGTCGCAAGTGGCGCAGGCCGAAACACCGCGGCCGAGCAGTTCCTGCTCACCCGGGACGTTCAGGTAGCGCGCCGCGGCACCCATCGCGAGCACGACCGCGCGGGCCGCGTAGCGCTTGCCGTGCGCGACGACGTACTTCACGTCACCGGTCAGCTCGACGGACTCGACGTCTTCCTGGCGCAGGTCGGCGCCGAAACGCTTGGCCTGCTCGCGCATCTCTTCCATGAGGTCGGGACCCTGGATGCCTTCGCGGAAGCCGGGGAAGTTCTCGACCTCCGTCGTCGTCATCAGCGCACCGCCGAACGTAGTGCCCTCGAACACCAGTGGTTCGAGCTGCGCTCGTGCCGCGTAGACAGCGGCGGTGTATCCCGCAGGACCCGATCCCACAATGATCAGGTTCCTGATCTCCTCGGCAGCCACCCGTGACCTCCGCTCGGTAGTGACCTGTTCACCAGGCTCAACACGATCGTAAGGGCCGGTGTTCCCGGGGTGACCGGCGCTACTTCTCCTGGCTTGCGTCCCCGGCGATAGCAAAGGTCCCTTGCTCCCGCCGAGAGGAGCAAGGGACCTTTGCTATCGCTTCTACCGCCTACTTCTGGCCGATGATCTTGTCGAAGAGGATCGCCGGGTTGCCCGGGCCGCAGTCGGCGCCGAAGGCGACGATGCGGAACTGGGCGAGTTTGCCTGTGGTGTAGATCACCATCACGCCGTCCTTGCCCGCGACGTTCACCGGCCGGATGCCTTCCGGTCGCACGTCCGGGTCGAGTCCGGCGGCCTCGACGCAGGCGTCCAGCTTCTCCTCGGTCTTCAGCGAGCCGAAGTCCCGTACTCCGATCGCCTTGCCGACAAGGGCTTCGGCGCCGTGGCCGTCTCCGCCGACCGAAGGTCCGACAGGGGCGGGTGGAGGCTGTGCGACGTCGCCCGTGCTCGGCTGCCGCGTGGCGGGCACGACGATCGCGATGGCGGCGATGGCCGCCGCGGCCACGGTCGCTATCCCGGCGCCCCAGCCGATCCGCTGGTTCCGCTTCCGCCGTGCGGCCGCGAGGTCCACCACCGGGGCGACCTGCGCCTGCTGCCCTTCAGATGCGCCCTGAAAGGCAGGCGACGCCCGCATCTCGGCGGCCAGTGCCGTGTCGATCCGTGCGGCGAACTCCGCCGGCATCGGTGCGACAGGCTCGTTCGCGAGTCCCGCGAGGTCTGCCGTGGTCGCTTCGAGCGCCTCGATGATCGCCAGTGCTTCGGGGTCGGCGTTCACCAGCGGCCACAGTTCGGCCGCCTCCCGCTCGTCCAGTACACCTGCGTGCAGGTCGGCGAGCACATCGACAGACCACGGCGGACCGACGGTCCCGCCGATCCCCCTGCTCTCGTCTGTCATCTTCCCTCCCCGTCACCCGGCGTGCCCTGAGGACGCCTGGCACCCCGTTCCGGGGTGGCGCGTTTGCTTTCGTGAGTTGGGACGTTCGCAATCGCATCGGGGTTCCGCAGATGTCCGAGAACCTTCGCGAGCTTTCCGCGACCTCGAGCGCACCTGCTCTTGACCGTGCCCTCGGCGATGCCGAGCATTTTCGCCGTCTCGGCGACGGAGTATCCCTCGACGTCGACCAACACGATCGGGGCACGCTGATCTTCGGGAAGGTGGTCGAGGGCTTCCTTGACCACAAGGCTCGTCTCGCGTTCGGACATCGAGTCGCGCGGTGAGGCGGGCTCGTTGAACTGCCCGGTCTCGGGCAGCGGGACGGTCGGCCTGGCCTTGCCCCGCCGGATGCGGTCGAGGCACGCGTTCACGACGATGCGGTGCAACCACGTCGTGACCTGCGATTCGGCTCTGAAATTGCCCGCTGCTCGGAACGCGGAGATGAAGGCGTCTTGCAGGGCGTCCGCGGCTTCTTCCGGATCCCGCAAGGTGCGCAGGGCTACCGCCCACATGCGGTCTCGATGTCGCTGGACCAGTTCACTGAACGCGTGCGGGTCACCGGCGGCATGCGCCGCTATGAGATCCGCGTCCGTTGGAGCTGCAGCTGTCACCCGGGTGAGCCTACTAACCCGGTGTTCGGCGTCACCCCGCAGGCAGGAAGGTCAGCTCCTTGAGTTCGGTGATGAACTTGCCTTCGTCGTCTTCACCCAGCTGAGTGATCCAGATGATGAAGTACTGACCCTGCTGAGGCTGCTGCAACGCGATGGTCGATTCGCCCGCCGCGAGGTCCCCGGCGCCGACGACCTTCGTCTCGTCGAGCTTCGGGTTCTTCTTGTCGGCGGAGCGGATCTCGACCTTCGAGCCGGCGCTTCCGGCGTCGATCTTGATCTGGCTGAGGTTGATCGGGTCCTTGAAGGTCACGACCAGCCCGACACCGTCCTTGAGCACGGGGAACTGCTTGTCGTACTCGTCGGTCTTCCAGGCCGTACCCGCGTCGCCGTCCGTCGCGTTCTTGGCGCGGCCGGGGCTGTCGCCCTTGCTGCCCGGGTTGAACACGGCGACGGCCGACGGCTTCACCGCGGCGCCCACGGTGGGACCCGGCGGCGGCTGCTGCGAGGGCGGGGGCTGCTGGCCCGGCGGCTGCGGAGCCTGCGAAGACGGCGACGCGGCGACGTTCATGTTCGGCCCGCTGGACTTCGATTCGCCCTGGAACAGGTTGATCATCATCATCCCGCCCCAGGCGAGGATGACCACGGTCGCGACGACCAGCACGGTCACGCCGAACGCCAGCTTCTTGCGCCGCGCGACGTCCTTGACCGGCTTCTTCGTCGTCCAGACGGTGCCGTCGGCCTCGGCGGGCGCTTCTTCCTCGCCGACGGCCTTGATCAGCTGGGTGCGTTCCTCGGCTTCGGCGGCCTGGTCCAGCACGCGCAGGATGGCCGCACTGGTGCGGATGCCGCCGTGACCACCGTCCTCGATGGTGCGGACGGCGAGCGACGAAAGCTCGACCGGGACGGTCGGGACCAGCGAGCGCGGCGGGATGACACGGCCGGTCGGCGCGTGCGGCGCCGCCGGGATCGCGGCCGGACCGCCGGGAAGGGCCCAGCGGCCGGTCAGCAGCAAATACAGGACCGCGCCGAGAGCCTTGACATCGTCGCGAAGGGTCGCTTCGGGCAGTGGGCCAGGGAAGGCGAGCTTCAGCGCGCCGTCCGGAGTGAGCCGCAGGCGCTGCGGATGGTCGAGGCCGAGGACGAGGCCGTTCTGGTGCGCGTGGTCGACGGCTTCCGCCAGCGCCTGCACCATCCGGGCCGCCGCGGCGGGCGCCACCGGGCGCTGCGCCACCAGGTCGACCAGGTCGCTGCCCTTGGTCCATTCCGCCACGACGACACCGAGCAGACCTTCGCTCGAGGTGACGCCGCTGCCGAGGCTCAGCACGTCGAGGACGCGCGCGACCCCGCCGTGGCCGAACTTCGAGGCGTGCGCGGCACGCTCCAGCGTCCGGCGCGCGAGCCTCGCGGCTTCCGCGTCCGCCGGGTCGCCGACCAGCAGCGTCAGCGCCACATCCCGCTTCAGCTGCCCGTCGCGGGCGCGCCAAAGATGCGCCGCCGCCCGTTCGTCCACCCCGAACTGTGCGAGCAGGCGATACCGGCCGTCACCGACGACCCGGCCAGGGGCCAGCGACCCGCCTTGGGCACGAACGCCCACCTGGCTCGCCTCCCCTGCCTGTTCGCTCCGTCTCGTATCCACCGCACTCTCCCGCGTAGCTCCCGCCCCGAGGGTACCCAGAATACGACGCGTGAACGCGGGCCATCCGTGCGTGAATCGTTATCGGCGCTTGATCAACCGGGTGATCCTCGTCGTGGCGGGCTTCAATTCCTCGACCTTCAGGGCCATGAGCACGCCGAACGAGACCACGATCCCGACCATCGTCTGCAGCAGAAGTTTCACCCAGGCATGGAAAGTAGGCCCGAACGAGTCAGGGACGATCTGCCCGGCGAGCCACGCCGCGCCGACCCCGAGCACGCTCGCGACGACCGTGAAGAGGATCACTCCGAGAATCCGCTTGCTCCGGAGGTTGCCGAGGGTCACCCACAGCCAGACCTGCCCGAGGATCGCGCCGACGACGAAGGTGAGGCCGTTGACCATCATCACGCCGAGCACGATGTTGTCCGGCGACAGCAGCGCGGGGCACAGGTACAGCAGCGGCACCTTGACCACGGTCATCACGATCATGATCAGCACCGGCGTCCGCGCGTCCTTCATCGCGTAGAACACCCGCATCTGCAGCATGACCAGCGCGTACGGCAGCAGCGCGAACGCGGAGATGGCCAGCGCCTCGCCCAGCCGGGCCGCGTCCTCGGGCTTGCCCTTGCCCAGGGTGAACAGGGCGATACCGACCGAACTGCCCACCACGGTCATCACCGCGGAGATCGGCAGGAGCGTCACCGTCGAGATCCGGGAGGCGTACGAGAGGTCGCCGATCAGCTTCTTGTGGTCGCCGTCCGCGGCCGCGCGGCTCATCCTCGGCATGATCGCGGTCAGCAGCGACACGCCGATGACGCCGTACGGCAGCTGGAAGAGCAGCCACGCGTTGCTGTACGCGGTCACGCCGCCTTCCGAACCGCTGGTCAGGACGCGGGTCGTGATCGTGTAGCCCACCTGGCTGACCGCGACGTAGCCGACTGTCCACAGCGCGAGCCCGCCGAACTCCTTCATGCGCTTGTCGATGCCCCAGCGCCACTTGAACTTGAACCCCGATCGCAGCAGCGGCGGGATCAGCAGGATCGACTGCGCCACGATGCCCGCTGTCACGCCGAGGCCCAGCGTCAGCACCTTCGGGTCGGTGATCGACACGGGGTTCGTGGCGATGTCCCCCGGCATGATCCACACGACGAGGATCGTGAAGATGACGACCAGGTTGTTGATCACCGGCGCCCAGGCAGTCGGGCCGAAGATGTGCTTCGCGTTCAGGATCGCCGAGAGCAGGGCGAACACGCCGTAGAAGAAGATCTGCGGCAGCAGCAGGTACGCGAACGCGGTGACCAGGTCGGGGTTCGCCTGCCCCTTGTCGTCGACGTAGAGCTTGGTGATCAGCGGCGCGGCGAAGACCGCGAGCGCCGTCCCGGCGATGAGCAGCGTGCCCGCCACCGTCACCAGCCGCTGGGTGTAGGCCTCGCCGCCGTCCTTGTCGTCCTGCGACCGCACGAGCAGCGGGACCACGAGACTGGACAGCACGCCGCCCATCAGCAGTTCGAAGATGATGTTCGGCATCGTGTTGGCGACGTTGAACGAGTCGTTTTCGACTTTGGCGCCGATGGCCGCGACCAGCAGCAGCTTCCAGGCGAAGCCGGTGATGCGGCTGATCAGCGAGGCGATCGCCATCCGGCCGCTGGACTTCGCGATGGACGGCGCCTGTGCCGGGGCGGCGACCTCTTGTTCGCCGGTCTCCCCCGGCCGCGGTTTGACCAGCGGCGCGTCCTTGATCGCAGGCATGACCTGCGTGGCGAGCTGGTCGTACGGGCGGAGGACATCGGGGTCGGCGACCGGCCAGCGGGAGCCCATCGGGACGCCGGGGGTGCGCGGGATGAACCGCGTCGCGTCGGGTTCGTCGCGCCGGTCGACCTGCCACGGGCGGACCGGTGGCGGCTGGCGGCGCCCGCGATGCGGTGGAGGCGGCGTCTGGTTGAGCGCCTGCGGCGCCGTCGGACGGCGTGGCGGCGCGTTCGGCGGCGGATTCTGCGACGGCTGCGGCAGCTGCTGGCCCGGCGGCGGCGGAACCGGCTGACGCCGGGTCGGCGGAGGTGGCGTCGGAGACGGACCCTGCCGCGGCGGCGCCTGGCCGGGCGGCGGTTTCTGGGGCGCCCTCAGCCGCCGTGTCTCGTCGTCGGGACGGCCCGCGGCCCGCTGCCGACGGCCGTCGGCAGGCTGCTGGGGAGGCGGTGGCGGCGGTGGCGCCGCCCGCCGCGGGCGCTCACCGCGTTCGGGCGGGGGCTGCTGCGGGGGCGGCTGACGGCGTTCCGGGCGCTCAGGGCGTCCCGAACGCTCCGGACGGCGCGCCGGGCCGTCGGTGCGACGGGGCGGCGGAGGAGTACCTTCGCGCCGGGGACGGCCTGCACGCTCGGGCGGTACACCCGGCTCTCTTTCCAACGTGCGCCCAATCCTCGGTGCTCGACTACGTGATGCCCGGCGGCATCGTTCGACCCAGGGTAATCGGCGAAGGCCGGAAACACTTAAACCTGTGCGTCCTCGGTCACACGCGGGGTGGTTTCGCATCCCCGATCGGCCCGTGAATCCTTGATTCTCCGGTAGATCCGGCGGGACGACAGCAGGAGCAGCGCGCCCGCCGCGGTCACGGTGATGATGATGGTGATCGCGCCGTACTCCGTGGAGGTCAGCTCGAACCGCGCGTCGGTGCCGAGTTTCGTCCCGTCGGGCGTGGTCAGGGCCACGTCGACGCTGAACCGGCCCGCTCGGAGCGCCTCGACCGGGAGCAGCTGGTTGACGGCGCCGTTGGCCGGGACGGTCCGCTCGGGGACCGCTTGGGTGGCGCGCAGGCCAACGTTGTTCTTCAGCACGGTGCGGACGTTGATGCCGACCGGCAGGCCGTTGGTGATGTACGCGGGCAGCGGCGACGCACCGGACGCCAGCGCGATCGTCTGCTTCGGCCGCTCCACGGTGACCTGGCCGCGGATCGCTTCGAGGTCGCCGCGGGCGTTGCCGGTGGCGATCGAGGCGTCCGCGCCGCGCCACGAGGTCGAGGCGGCCCGGATGAGGGCGAGCCGGACGGGGGCGATCACGTCGGCCGGGTTCACTCGTTTGGTGGAGTCCATCGTCATCGCCGACGACAGGCCCAGCGTCTCGTTGTCGATCTGGGACATCTTCGCGGTGACGTCGCCGCTGGTCGCGGCCGTCAGGTCCTGCGGGTCGTAGCCGATGGACGCCGTCCCGGACGGGCTTTCGCCGAGCAGGTCGGGCAGCGGTGCCGACTTGGCGAGACCGGCGGCGTAGAAGTCGCCGATCCGCTCCAGGAAGGTGGTGAGTTCGGGGCCTGTCGCGGTCCAGTGCCGCGGCGGCGCGATCAGCAGCCGTGGGCGCCCCTGCCCCTCGGTCTGCCCGAGGCCGGCCCGGAAGGCGATCGCGCCGAGCCCGTTCTGGGTGGACCCCGAGCCGTTCAGCGCGGACGAGATCAGCGTGTCGATCGGCTGCGCGCGGATGCCCGTCCCGTCGAGCGAGACCCCGCCCGAGACCGGGGTTTCGGACTGGAGCCCGCCCGAATCGGTCAGCACGGTCTTGACGCCCGCCTTGCCGATCGCTTCGAGGGTCTGCGAGTCGAGGATGCCGCCGGGCCAGAGCACGCCGTCCTGGGGCTGGATGCCGAGCAGGTTCTTGATCGTCGACGCGCCGCCGAGCGCGCTCGCCAGGAGCGCGGTGTCGGTGGCGTCGCCCGCGCGGACCTTCGTCAGCGCGGAGAGGTCGGCGTCGGCGAACGGGAGGGTGACCACGCACCGGCCCGCGACCAGCGCCTTCAGCTGGCCGAGCCAGCTCTTCGCGGTCTCGACGCCCGTGCCGGGCACCGGTCCGCCGCCGGTGGCGACCTGGTAGCCGCGGGTCATCCCGTCCACGGTCGCGATCAGGTCGGGGTCGATGGCCAGGCACAACGACGACGAGACCTTCGTGTCGGCCTCGGCCGCGCGGGCCGCCGCGACCAGCGAGTCCAGCCGCCCGCCCGCGGCCAGCTCACCAGCCAGCCGCTCGTCCGCCAGGGTCAGCGGGCCGCCGAGCGGTGACGACACGACGTGCACGGTGCTGTTCGAGATCGGCCACAGCAGGCTCGCCGACGGCGGCGACGGCGGACGCGACGCGGGCGCCTTGCCGGGGATGCCGAGCACCGGCATCAGCAGGCTGACCGCCGCGAGCCGTTCCGGGCCGCCGAACTCCGGGGTGCCGTTGACGTTGACCAGCAGCGGGTACACGCCGGGCTTCGAGAACTGGAGCTTCGAGGGCTGGCCGAGCGGGACGAGAAGGTTCAGCGTCGCGCTCTGGCCCGCTTCCAGGGCGTCCGGTTCGAGATCGACGAACTCGGTCGCCGACTGGTCCTTGAACTTGCCGCCGGCGAGCACGTCGCCGATCTGCTGCTCGTTCTGCAACCGGGTGCCCTGTTGCAGCCGGACGCTCAGCTTGCGGATCGGCCGGTCACCGATGTTGGTGACGCGGCCGGTGACGGTGAGCGAAGTCGAGGTCGTGGTGACCACGCGGGGGTTCAGCTGGTCGAGGTCCACGCGCAGCCGGGGCTGTTCCTGCGCTTGCGCGACCGCGCCGAACAACGCGGGCAGGGCCAGGAACAGGATCGACAGGACAGTGGCGGCAAGCCGCTTCACTCAGGTGCTCCCTCGGCGGTGTGCTGTTGCGCGAAGAGTTCTTTGGCCTTCCGGACCAGCTTGCGCTCGTCGGAGTAGGCGAGGGTGGTCTCCAGATCGGCGAGCGGCACCCAGGCGACTTCGGTCACCTCGACATCTTCGTCCGAGAGCTCGCCACCGGTGGCTTCCAGGATGAAATGGTGCACCGTCTTGTGCACTCGCCGTCGTTCGGCCACGAACCAGTAGTCGATGGTGCCGAGGGGCTCGAGGACGCGCGCGGAGATGCCTGTCTCCTCTTTCACCTCGCGCATCGCGGTCTGCTCCACCGTCTCACCGTCCTCGATGTGGCCCTTGGGCAGCGACCACAACAGTCTGCCGTGCCGGTCGAGCCGCCCGATCAGCGCGGCGTTCGCCCGTTCCGCGTCGACGACGAGACCACCGGCCGAGGTTTCGTCGACCGTGGTCAGCCGCCTTCCCCGCCTTCGCCTGCGCCGGCGGCCCGGCTTCGAGGCGCCGGCTGATCCAGACATGCTGCGATGCTAGAGCAAACGGCGGTACGGGTACGCTGGCTCTCCGTGCCCGTGTTGGGCCGGGTCGTAGTAAGTGTCTCGGTAAGTACATCCAAATCGTGGTGGGATTGTCGTGAACAAGGTGGTCGCCGGGCAGGCGATTGCGGGGAAGAGCACTGCGATGCAGAACGCTGTGACGGAGCTGATGCGCATCTCCCCGCTGGCGGACGAGCTCGCGAAGCTGTTCGCGAAGGCGGGGTACAGCCTGTACCTGGTCGGCGGAAGCGTCCGCGACATGATGCTCGACAGGTTGTCGAGCGATCTCGACTTCACCACGGACGCGCGGCCGGACCAGGTGCTCAAGATCGTCAGCGCCTGGGGCGACGCGGTGTGGGACGTCGGCATCGCGTTCGGCACGGTCGGCGTGACGAAGCAGGGCATGACCCTGGAGATCACCACGTTCCGCGCCGACAGCTACGACCGCGTCGGCCGCAATCCCGAGGTCACCTTCGGCGACAGCATCGAGGGCGATCTGCTCCGTCGCGACTTCACGGTCAACGCGATGGCGATCGACCTGGCGAACCAGGCCTTCGTCGACCCGTACGACGGGCTCCAGGCACTGCGGGACCAGGTGCTCGACACGCCCGCGACCCCGCAGGAGTCCTTCGCCGACGACCCGCTGCGCATGCTGCGGGCCGCGCGGTTCTCCGCGCAGCTCGGGTTCACCGCGGCGCCGCGGGTGATCGACGCGATGACGTCGATGGCCGAGGAGATCGACCGGATCACCGCCGAGCGCGTCCAGGCCGAGCTGTCGAAGCTGCTGCTGGCGGACGACCCCCGGCCCGGTGTCGAGCTGCTGGTCGACACCCGCCTCGCCGACCGCGTGCTGCCCGAAGTGCCCGGCATGCGGCTGGCGATCGACGAGCACCACCAGCACAAGGACGTCTACCAGCACTCGCTGACCGTGCTCGCGCAGGCGATCGACCTGGAGAAGTCACACGAACCGACCTCCGAGCCGGATCTGATCCTGCGGCTCGCGGCGCTCCTGCACGACGTCGGCAAGCCCGCGACGCGCGAGTTCCAGTCCGGTGGCGGCGTGAGCTTCCACCACCACGAGGTCGTCGGCGCGAAGATGGCCCGCAAGCGTTTGCGCGCCCTGAAGTTCTCGAAGGAGATCATCGAAGACGTCAGCCAGCTCGTGTTCCTGCACCTGCGGTTCCACGGGTACGGCAAGGGCGAGTGGACGGATTCGGCGGTGCGGCGCTACATCACCGACGCCGGTGACCTGCTGCCCCGGCTGCACAAGCTGGTGCGCGCCGACTGCACCACGCGCAACCGCAAGAAGGCGGCCGCGCTGCAGGCGACCTACGACGACCTGGAGCGGCGGATCGAAGCGCTCCAGGCGCAGGAGGACCTCGACCGGGTCCGGCCGGACCTCAACGGCGAAGAGATCATGCGGATCCTCGGGCTCAAGCCGGGGCCGGACGTCGGCAAGGCGTGGAAGCACCTGAAGGAACTGCGGCTCGACCGCGGTCCGCTGGAGCACGACGACGCGGTGGCCGAGTTGAAGAAATGGGCCGCCGAGAACGGCATCGGCGGCTAGCGTTCCGCTCATGGGGGCAAGAGCGAAAATCGCCATCGCGCTGGTGGTGGCGGCCCTGGTCGCGACCTGCGCCGGGATCGCCGTGTTCTCCGGTCGCCCGGTCGCGGCACCGGCGCCCGAGAAGGCCTCGTGCGACGCGCCGCCGATCCGGCAGGTCGCCTTCGCGCAGCCGTCCGAACCCGCGCCGCCGCTGCGGCGCGACGGGTTCGACGAACTCTTCCGGACCGGCCGTGAGGTCCGGGCGGGCAGCGAACCCGCCGTCGTGGAGGTCGTCGAACTCGGCGATCTCGACCTGCCGACCGGGCGGCTGCTCGGCGGCGATCCGACCACCATCAACGACCTCACCCGGCCGCCGGTGCCTTTCCTCGTCCGGGTGCCGCCGGGCGAGTACCCGGTCTCCGTGGCGAAGGTCCGGTTCGCGGGTGCCGAGCATCGACGGGTCGCCGCGGCCCGGCTGACGATCCGGCCGGAGCCGGTGCTCCGCTGGGAACTCGCGCTGGTCAAAGACGAAGATCCCGCGAAACTGGGGCCGGACGAGTTCTACGGGTACGGCGTCGACGCCGGGCTCGGCGCGTTCGTCGACGCGGACGCCGTCCCGGCGCTGTGCCGTCTCGTCGGCGAGGATCTGGAGGGCCCGCTGATCAAGGCACTCGACGGCCCGGAGGCGGCGCTCGTGCGCGATCCGGTCAGCGGCCTGAACGTGGCAGCCTTCGGCTCCGGCTGGGGTGACGGCAGCTATCCGACCTGGATCGGCTACGCGGCGAACGGTCAAGTCGCCCGTTTCGTCACGGATTTTCACGTCGTCAGCTGAGATAAACACCGTTGGTCTCTGGATCCATGTGGCGTAACCGGAGATACTCCTGCCGGTGCTCCGGGCAGGGGGAAATTCCATGGCGAAGCGGCCGCCCAGTTTTCTGGTGACGTTGCTGCGTCGTGGCGCGCCCGCGCTGGCGACGGCGACGAGCGAGTTGTCCGACGAGGTCGGCGACCCGACCCCGATGCGGGCGTTGCGGCGGATCCAGCAGATGTCAGGTCCGATCGACACGGCCCATCGCGACAATCTGCTGCTCAGAGCCGCCCGCTATGTCGCGCTCGTCCCGTTGGTCTACCGGCTCTTCGCGGTGCCCGGCGTGTTCGGCGTCTACGTGTCCACACACGGCATGGTCGGGATCGGGCCGGTCGGGCTGGTGGCCCTCGGGTCCGTCTCGCTCTCGCTGTACGGGATCCGGTGGATGCTGCGCTCGGCGCCGTTCCGCCCGCAGCATGCCGCCCGGCTGCTGGCCCTCGACCTCGCGTTCACCCTGCTCGCGCCGCTGGCCATCGGCGCGCTCGTGCCGGCTTCGGTGTTCACCGAGGCGATGGCGGTGCCCGGCAAACACCTGCTCGGCGAGGTCGCGCTGCTGGCGCTGGCGCTGGGCATGCCCGCCGCCGCGGCGCTGGCTGTCGGCAGCTTCCCGGTGCGGATGCTCGCGTCCCTGTTCGGCACCGGCCACGCCGCGCCCGGCGACGCGATGGCCACCTTCCCCTCGATCCTCGGCGTCCTCTTCACCGCGAGCGGCGCCCTCGTCCTGATCGGGCTCGGCACCCGGCTGGCCCTCGCGTACGGCATCCGCAACGGCCGGATCGCCGAACGCGCCCGCCAGCACCGGATGCTGCACGACTCCGTGCTGCAGACCCTCGAAGCGATCGCGCTGGCCAACAAGGGCGATCCGGCCACGCGGCTGGCCGAGGTGCAGCGGCTGGCGCGGGCGCAATCGATGGAACTGCGGCAGACGATCGAGAACGAGGCGTCGGAACGGTCCGAAGCCGGGTCGCGGCCGCTGGGTGAGAAGCTCGCGTCGCTGGCGGCCGAGATGGCGCGCGACGGCCTACGCGCCCAGCTCGTGATCGCCGAACTCGACGACGACACCCTCTCGGAAGTCCGGCAGATCGCCATCCGCGACGCCGTCCGCGAGTCCCTGCGCAACACCCTCAAACACGCCGGGACGGACAAGGTCGTCGTGCGCGTCGAGGAGCAGGAAGGCGGCGTCGCGGTGATCACCCGCGATCACGGCGCCGGGTTCAGCCTCGACACCCGGCCCGCCGGTTTCGGGATCAGCGAATCCATCACCGCCCGGCTGAACGAGGTCGGCGGGACGGCCAGGGTGGAGTCGGCTCCGGGCAATGGCACCAGGGTCACCCTCTGGGTGCCCTTCTGACGGTAAACAGGAGAACATGAAGAAAACGGACGTCCTGGCCAAAGCGCTCATCGCGTACCGCGACGGTGACCAGGCCAAGGCAGCGGACCTCGCCGAGCGTGCCGGATCCACGCTCGGCCTCGAACTTCACCGATACCTGACCGAAGGCGGTGGCGGTGATGTCTACGACCAGCCCGCCGCGTTCACCGCGTTCATCCGCGGCGGCGGGAACGTCAAGCTCTACCGGCAGCTCAGCGTCATGCTCGCCCGGCGCTACGGCACCGTCGGTTCCCTGCTCGACCTCGGCTGCGGCGACGGGCTCGCCGTCGTCCCCGCACTCGAACAGGCGGACCGGCAGCCCGGCCGGATCGACCTGGTCGAGCCGTCGAGCGCGCTGCTCGCCGAAACGCGCAAGCACCTCGACGGCACCCACGGCCTGCACACCTGGGACGCCACCGCGCAGGAGTTCCTCGCCCGCGAAGACGACAGGCAGTGGCAGCTGACGCAGTCGACCTTCGCGCTCCAGTCCATCCCGACCGCCGAGCGCACCGAGGTCCTGCGGGCGCTCCGGCCGCGCACGTCGTGCCTGGTGCTGGCCGAATTCGACGTGCCCGAGTACGACGAAAGCTCCGACGAGTACCTGCTCTCCCTGGTCACGCGCTACGAACGCGGGATCTCGGAGTACGGCAAGGAGGCGTCGCTGGTGGCGCAGGGGTTCCTGCTGCCGATCCTGCTGGGCCTGGTCAAACCGGGGGCGGATCGGACGAACTGGGAACAACCCGCCACCGACTGGGCTTCGCAGCTGAAGGAGGCGGGTTTCACCGGCATCCGGATCGAGCCGCTGGCGGACTACTGGTGGTCTCCGGCCGTGCTCATCACGGCGTCCTGAGTTCCTGCGCCCGGCGTTTCGTCCCCTGGATGCGGTAGGGACACCGCGTCCAGAGGACGAAACGCGGGTTACTGGACGCGGGAAAGCGCGCCGGATTCGAGATGCTGAGCGATCGGCCGGGGCAGCACGTAGGCCACGGCCCCGCCCGGCGTCCCGTTCCACGGCGTGGTGACGCCGGTGACCACGCGCAGCGGCCGCAGGACGCGGTACAGGCGGCGTTCCCGTTCGCGGTCCGCGGCCAGCGACGTCTCGACGAACCGCGCCGGTTCGGCGTGCACGAGGTTGCCGGTCTCGTTCCCGAACCGCTGCACCGTGGTGCCCGCCGGCAGCACGACGATCCGTTTGCGGCGGAAGAAGTTCAGCGGCGGCTCGCCGCGCAACGGCAGGATCGGCCAGTCGGCCGGGTTGTCGGCCTCCTCGCTCGCGCCCACCGCGGCCCGTGCCGGGTACAGCAGCAGGGTGCCGAGGAAGAACCGCGCCGCTTCTTCGAGTTTGGCGAACGCCACCGGCTCGTCCGTCGGCGGACGCGACACTTCCCAGCCGTTCTCGGCGCGGCGCAACGTCCAGAGTCCCGGCTCGGGCACCGCGGTCGCGCCGATCCGGTACGCCGACGGCGCCACCCCGTGCTCGGCCAGCCGCTGGTACAGGACCTCCAGCACCTCGGCGGCGCGGATGTCGCGGGCCGGCTCGCCGTCGCGTTCGACGCGGGTGCGGGCGCTTTCGTCCGGCAGGTCCGCGGCGGTCTGCGGCGGCCGGGGTTTGCCGGTGATCTCCGCCTCGGCGGTCGCCCGCACCAGCTCGCCGACCAGCGGCGGGCGGAATCCGGCCGCCCGGATGTGCTCGACCAGTTCCGGCTCCGGCGGCACCCCGTACTTCCGCAGGTAGTGCGGGACGGCCGCGGGCCAGATCCAGACACCGTCGGTGTGGAAGGCGTTCGGCACGTCCGGCGGGCCGTTCGGGGTGAAGATGTCGGGCTGCGGACCCGGCCGGGACAGCGCCACCGGCGAGCGGAAGAGGTAGTCCAGCACGCCGCGGACCTGGTCCGGGGGCACCGGCGGCCGGTTGACGACCGGTCGTTCGCCCTCGTTGTGCGCGTCGGCGACCTTCGCGTGCCGGAACGCCACGTCCAGCGGCAGGCCCGCCTTGGCCGAGAGCCAGGCCGGGACGTGCTTCTGGTCGCGCGGGAAGATCGCGAGTTCGGTCGCGTACGCGCGCGGCGACGGCTTGCCGCCCTCGTTCGGCGCGATCCGCCAGGTCGGTTCCTGATCGGCGTCGAAGTCGAAGTCGAAATGCGATTCCGCGTCCAGCGTGAAGGTGCCCTGGAACCAGGTGCCCGTCTCGGGCTGGTGCATCGCCGCGCGCAGCCGCGCGAAGAGCGACCCGAGCTCCGGCGGGGCCGCGATGGACACCGACACCGGGCCGTTGCCCTCGTCGCCGACCGAGCGGACTTCGAGCTCGGCGTAGTCGCCGACCTGCCGGAACTGCGCGCCGACCCGCTGCCAGCCCGCCGGCAGCACGCGCAGCAGCGTCCGGCCGATGGCGCGCAGCAGCGGGGGCTGATCGCCCGTGCCGATCTCCGGCCGGGCTTCCGGCGTCTCGACGAAGTCGTGCCTGGTCTGCCACAACGCCGTCAGCCGCGACGGCGAGGCCGTGGTCGAGAAGTCCGTCAGACCCAGCTCGGCCGCGCGGGCCGCGTCCTCGCCCGCCCAGCGCAAGGTCAGTTCGCCGCCGCCGGTGTGCGGCGCGATCTGGAAGTGCTCGTCGTCGAACCGGCCGTGTGACTGCAGGCTGAAGGTCGCGCCGACCTCGCCGTTCAGCACCACTCGGGCAGGCCGCCCGTTCCAGTCGCGGTCGAACCCCTCGGGCGCCGCTTCCCCCGGCGGCGCGATGAGCAGCAGCGTGCCGTCTTCGGTCGACCGCTGGGCCGCGAAGACGGTTTCCCCCCATACGGCGTACAGGCCATCCGGCCGCTCCGCCGCTTGAACCCGGTAACGCACTTTGTGTCCCCTCCCCAAGTTCCCCAAGCCGGGGGTCAATCTAGTGGGCCGGATACCGGACGTACCACCGGTCGTCACCCGGGGCGTTCCCGCCGAACTCCGCGAGCGCGTCGTCCGCCAGTTCTCCGATGACCTCGGTCAGCTCCAGCTTCACGAGCCAGTCCGTGTTGAGCTCTTCCTCGCCGTACATCGCGCCGACGAGGTTCCCGCACACCGAGCCCGTCGAGTCGCTGTCGCCGCTGTGGTTCACCGACGCGAGCAGCGCGGCGTTCACGTCCGTGGTGGTCAGGGCGACGTAAACCGACATGGAGAGCGCGGTTTCGCCGACGTTCCCCTGGCCGAGCGTTTCGAGCTTCTCCGGCGTCGGGGCACCTTCGCGGGCGAGCGCGAGCGCCTGGTCCAGCGCGACGCTCTGCTCCTCGTGCCCCTGGTACTTCTCCAGTTCGGCACGGGCGGTCGCGACGGCGTCGAGCAGCGGTTTCCCGGTCAGCAGTTCGCGCACGATCACCGCGAAAGCACCCGACGAGAGATACCCGCTCGGGTGACCGTGCGTCAGCGCCGCGCTCTCGGCGCCGAGCCGGAACACCTCGGCGAGGTCGTCCGACCACAGCGCGACCGGCGCGGCGCGCATGACCCCGCCGCAGCCCTTCGAGTTGTTCACCGGCTTGTCCATGCCGGCGCGTACGCCGGTCTTGCCGTACGCCTCCAGCTCGCCGAAGCAGGTGAGACCGGGCGCGCGACGGCTGAACAGCTCGCGGTTCGTGATCAGCCAGCCGTCCGGCTCCACGCTCGTGTTCTCCGGGCCGCGTGCCCGCTCCCACGAGACGCCCTGGGTGTGCAGCCAGCGCTGGTAGGCCAGCTGGAGCGACTGCTCGACCGGTCCGGTTCCGTGCGCGGTAGCAAAGGTCCCCTGCTGCCTCCGGCCGCTGGCATGAGCCCTGATCAGGCCTTCCAGGGTGAACAGCGTCATCTGGGTGTCGTCGGTGATCCGCCCGACCCCGCCGTACGCGGGGATGAGGTCGGTGATCCCGTCGGGTCCGGCGATCTCTCGGATGCGGGCGATCGAATCGAACTCGGTCTTCGCGCCGAGCGCGTCACCGATCGCCCCGGCGAACAGGCTGCCGCGCAGCCGCGACCTGGTCGCCGGTTCCTGAAGCCATTCGCGCATTTCTCTACTGATCTCCTCGTGGGTACCGTTCCGCGTCCCAGCGCCGCCGCTCCTCGGGCTCACGGGTCAGGCCGAACCGGTTGAAGTAGTAATAGGCGTCGCCCGCCATGGCGTCGACGGCACCGAGGCCGGGGTACGCGGCGAGCCAGGACTCCGGCAGACCGGGCACGGTGAGCCTGGCGCCCACCATCGCCCCGGTCAGCGCCGCTGTCACCGAGCCGCCGCGAGCGGCCAGCGCCAGCGCGGCCTCGGCGTCGTGGCCCCGTTTGGCGGCGGCGAACAGCGCCCTGCCCAGTACCGAAAGCGGCGTCCGGCCGTCCCCGATGCTGTCGAACTGTTCGACGTCGGCGGCACTGTCGCCGTCGATGCCGTTCCTGAGGTCGAGCACGGTCTTGACCAGGTCGCCGACTTCGCCGCTGTACTCGTCGAAGCCTTCGAGGAAGTTCGCGACCGCCGGTTCGCCGTTCCGGGCGGCGAGTTGCGCGCGGAACAGGTTCACCAGCAGTTCGGCACCGTGGACGACCTCGTGGCCCGCCGCGGAACCGACCAGTTCACGGACCACCTTCATCGCGTAGAAGGTGCTGTCGCCGAAAGCCTGCGCCCCGCCGGTCACCGTCGCGGCGAGCGCCGTCGCCAGCATGGCCGAGAACTCCGCGGGCGCCGGTCCGGCGGACGCGGTGGCCTTGGCGACCCAGCCGTCCGGCCGTCCGCCCGCGGGCAGCGACGCGGGGATCTCGACCTTGTCCGGGGCCGCGTCCAGCCCGCGGATCACCGACTCGGTGTGGAACAGCAGTTGCCGGGTCAGCCCGCCCATCGGCAGGCCGTCGGCGGGATCCGCGCCCGAGCCGAGCGCGTCTCCGAGCGCGAAGCCGACGTACGCGCCGAGAAGCCGCGGATACGCGAAGCTGCCGACAGGGATCGTCGGGTTGTAGAACTTTCCGAACGTCCAGGCGGCCGGGCGCGGTTCGCCGTCGTCGTAGAAGTGCGTCACCAGGCCGGTGGCGAAGAGGTCTTCGGGCAGTTCCGGCAGCGGACGGCCGCTGTACTTCGCCCGGGAGCGTTTGAACGCCAGCGTCGCGCTCCGGGTGTAGCGGACGAGCTCGTCGGTGCTCAGGGGGTAGCCGTTGTCCCTGGCCTGGCCGACGAGATCCGACAGGTTCGCGATGGCCGAGCCGAGATCCGGGCCGTACTCCTCCTGAAGGGCTTTGAACGCTTCCGCGTAGCCCTCGTCGAAGTACGCGGGCCGCCCGACGGACTCGGGGCGTTCGGTACCCGCGGGGAGGTCGAGGTCGGCGACCTGCCGCAGCGTCTCCGGGTAGACGTTGAAGGTCTCCGGACGGCCGGGGTTGACCAGCAGGCCGACGCCGCGGTTGTCTTCGGGCCGTCGCAGGAGCACCCGGGGCTGGATCCGCTGCCACAACGTGTACTCGGACGGGATCTGCGCTTCGGACGTGTAGACGACGAACCGCGCGCCCGCGTCGCCGAGCAGACGCACCTGCAGGTGGCCGTCCTTCGCCGGGGCCAGGACATCGAGGTCCAGCATCCAGTGGACGAACTCCTCCGGCGTGATCCACTCGACGCGGAGGTAGCCCAGAAGCGTCTCGACCGCGCTTTCCGGCGCCGGGCGGCCGGAGAACCGCGGCCCCGGCCGGTGATCCGGGTTCACGCGGACCGCGCCGGTCGGCTCGCCGTAGAGCGTGTGCTGCTCCCAGCGCAGGATCGCCGCCTTCGGCACGGGCAGTCCGGGGACCGCGGCCGGATCGAATTCGGGATCGGCGACCTCGGTCCACCGGGTGAACGCGTCGTCGCTGTCCCCGCCTGCCGCCGAGACCGCCATCAGCTCCAGGTCGAGCCGGATCTCACCGCCGTCGTCCGGGACGAAGGCGACCGGGCTGGGGAACAGGCCCGCGCCGGGATCGGTCCCGTCGAGCCAGCCGACGGTGTTGTAGGTGACGTTCCAGCCGTCGGTCGCGCGCGCGACGTACTCGCGGCGGACCCGCAGCGCGCCGGTCCCCTCCCCGCCCTTGTCCGCCAGCCATTCCTCGACGCGGCTGACGGCTTCCTCTTCGTTCATCGTCCCCATTTCAGTCACCAGCGGGGATACCGCCGGTCCCAGCCGTCGACCTCGTGCAGCGCCGAATGGCGGTCGAAGTGCCAGAAGGCGTCGGTGGCGATGTTCTCCACCAGGTAGCGCAGTTCCAGCTGGTCGACCCACTTCTGCGGCAGACCGGGGATGCCGGTGCGGGCGCCGAGCAGGGCACCGGCGACGGCGCCGGTGATCGCGCTGCGGCCCGAGTGGTTGACCGCCCGCAGCAGTGCCTGCTCCGGGTAGTTCTCGAAGCCGGACAGCGCCGCGAACGCGCGGCCCAGCACCGAAAGCGTGCCCTTGCCGTCGCCGATCAGCTCCGGCACCCGCAGATCCGGCAGGCCGTGCTTGCCGAAGAACGGCACCGATTCCGCGACCATCGCCTTGAGATCGGCCCAGACCGGTCCCCGCTGGTGCGGGTTCTGCTCGCTGAAGATCTCCCGGGAGATGTTCCAGACCGGGTAGCTGAACGCTTCCGAGGTCAGCGCGGGTTCGAACAGCCAGGTCAGATACGTCGCCGCTTCGACGTCGATCTCCCCGGGATGGGTGACCGAGACGAGGTCGCGCACCGCCTGGCGGACGCCGCCGCTCATCGCGGTCCCCGGCCCCGCCGCGGTCATCGCCGCCGGCAGCGCCGCGACCAGCGCGTCGGGCCCACTCATCGGCATCGCCGTCGGCGAGACTGTGGCCAGCGCGTGGAAGGCGTTCAGTTCGGCGTCGTCGGGGGTGCGGCGGACGCGGAGTTCCGGCACCTTCACGAGCCAGCCGTCGGCGTTGTCCAGCGGTGCGCCCTGGGTGTGCAGCCAGCGCATCAGCGAGTTGCGGGCGACCGTGCCGAGCGCCTTTTCGGCGTCGCGGTTCTCCGGCTGCTCGCGATGCGGGCTGCGGATCACGGCCTCGGTGTAGAACAGCAGCCGCTGGGTGAGCGGCCCGATCCGGCCGGGCAGGTCGAACGCGACAGGCAGGTCGGTGACCCCGTCGGGGCCGTAGGTGTTGTGGATCTCGTCGAGCCGCATCCGGTCGACGGCCGCCCCGAGCGCCTCTCCGAGCGCGAAGCCCACGAAGGCGCCCGTGACGCGCTGCCAGCCGTAGCGCGAGCTGGAGCGATCCCGGTCGAAGTACTTGCCGAAGGTGTCCAAGCGCGGCTCGATCTGTCCGTCGTCGTCGTAGCCCGGCGCCAGCCCGTTCGCCCGCAGGTCGTTCGGGCGGCTTCGATGCGGCTCCGGCCGCTTGAGCCGGGCCAGCCACGACTGACCGAGGACTGTCTTCTGGCATTCCTCGGCCGTCAGTTCGAAGCCGCGGCGGCGGGCCCGTTCGGCGGCGGCCAGCGGCGCCTTCACCGGATCGGACAGGCCCATCTTCGCGGCGGTGTCGGCGGCGAGGGTCTCCAGTTCCGGATCCGCCTCGGGGCAGCGTTCGTTGACGTCGACGGAGGCGTCCCGGCGCGGGAACTTCGCCGCGGTCCTGGCGAGTTCGGCGCCGCTGACGTCCTCGAACGTCGCGGGCCCGCCGTTGATCACGAGGTTCGGCGGGCTCTCGTACCCGGCCAGGGTGGCGATGTCGACCTTCCAGTACCCGTGCTCGCGGGACGGGAGGTTCCTGGTCGAGCTGAACACCCGCAGCTCGGCGCGTTCCTCGTTGAAGTAGAACCGCTCCGTCTTGCCCGACGCCAGGTCGAGCGGGACGTAGACCTCGCAGCGCAGCAGTCCGATGAGCAGCTGCTCCCTGGTCAGCCAGCCGACGCTGGCGAACGACAGCAGCGTTTCGAGCTTGTTCTCCGGCTTCGGATAGCCGCGGCGGACCGGTCCGGCCCGGTACTCGGGGTTCTCCCGCTCTTCCCCGGTCTGCACGCCTTCCGCGTTGACCTTGACCCAGCCCGCGACGACCGGCGGCGGGACACCGAGGTCACCGAGCCCGGCCTTCGCGTACTCGGGGTCGACGACCTCGCGCCACGCCTCCTGGCCGGGGAACGCGACCGGGACGCTGAGCCCGCCGGGCTGCGGATGCGCCTGGCGCAGTTCGCCGTCCGGCTCGCGGACGATCACCGACGGCGGCGGGAAGATCTCCTTCTCGGCATGACCCTCGTCGAGGAAGGCGATCGTGTTGTACGGGACCGACCAGCCCTCGGGGATGCGAAGGACCTTTTCGTGGTCGACGCGCAGGCCGGCGCCGCCCGGTTCGGACACGTCCGGACCGTGGACCGCGCGCAGCCACTCTTCGACCTTGGCTACCGCTTCCGCCGATTCCACCTACTCGATCCTCTCCAGGCTGCCGTCGGACACGTGCTCGGCGATGGTCCTCGGGAGCACGTAGGCCACCGCCCCGCCGGGCATGTTCGCCCAAGGGACGGTGACACCGATGATCACGTGGAGCGGGCGTCGCAGCCGGTAGGTCCCACCGACACGCTCCCGTTCCAGCGGCAGGGACGTCGTGGCGAACCGTACCCCTCCGTGGTGAACCAGATTGCCGGTTTCCTCGCCGAACCGCAGTACGACCGTACCGGCGACCATCCGGCTGACGCGCTTGTTGCGGAGCAAGGTGAGGGGAGGCTCACCCGGCGCCGACCGCACCGGCCAGTCGGCGAGTTCCTTCGCGGTCTCCAGCGGCGTCTCGTGTCCGGCGGTCATCCTCGCCGGATGCAGCAGGAGGGCGCCGAGGAGCTGATGCGCGGCGTCTTCGAGCTTGTCGAAGTACTTCGGCGAGGTCGGGGAGCCGCCCGAGTAGGCCGCGACCTCCCAGCCCTTCTCGGTGAAGTTGAGGCACCAGGCGCCGTCCGAGCGGTCGCCGATGCGGTACGCCTCCGGCCACACGGCGTGCTCGCCGAGCCTGCTGACCAGCACGACCAGGAGCTCTTCGTCGGTCAACGACGGATTCGGCGACGTCTCCAGGTCCGCGGCGATGTCGCCTTCGGTCTTCTTGACGTCGGAGCGGCCCGGCTTCGGCCTCGGCTTGCCGAGCAGATCCGCTTCCGCCGTCCGCCGCACGAGGTGCTCGACGTACGGCGGCTGGAACCGCTGGCCGCGGATGTGCTCGACCAGCTCCGGCTCCGGCGGGATCCCGTACTTCCGCAGGTAGTGCGGGACGGACGCGTGCCAGATCCAGGTGCCGTCGGTGTGGTAGCTCTCCGGGACGTCTTCGTCGGCCTCCGGGGTGAAGATGTCCTTGCCGAGACCGCTGCCGGAGAGGATCGCCGGTTCACGCTCCAGGTACTGCGCGACCAGCGGCGCTTCGGACTCGTCGAGCTCCGGTCTGTCCACCACCGGTGGCTTGCCCTCGGTGTAGGCGTCGACGATCCGGGCGTGCCGGAACTCGACGCGCAACGGCAGCTGCGCGCGCAGCCGCCACCAGTCCGGGATGTGCTCGTCCTCGCGCGGGAAAGCGGCCAGCTCGTCCGGGTACGCCGAAGTCGCCGGCGCCCCGGTCCACGACGGCTCGTCGTCCAGGGTGAAGTCGAAGTCGAAGGTGCCGTCGGATTTGAGCGTGAACCGCGACTGCAGCCAGGTCCCCCGGCCGACGGCGTACATGCCGGTGCGAAGCCTGCCGAAGAGCTCGTTCAGCTCAGGGGCGGGCGTGAGGTTGTGGCCCTCGAGTTCGGAGTGCTCCCCGGCCTGCCGGAAATCGGCGGCCGCGGCGTGGGCGGGGTCGGTGATCCCCGCCAGGATGAGCCTGCCGATCCGGACCAGCAGCCCGCGCTGTTCTTCGGAAGTGAGTTGTTCCACGTGAATCATCGCGCCCGGTCCGGCCGGCTGAACAGGCTCATTCCGAGACCCCTTCCTCCGGCGGTTCGTATTCGGGGAAACGCGGCTCCGCCCGGAACGACGGCGGCTCACCGGCGGCGCGGCGGGCCAGCTCGTCCTCCCACATCTTGAAGGTGCGTTTGCGCAGCGACTGGATCAAGGCGGATTCCTGCGGCTGCAGGCGGCGGTCTTCGCGCTTGGCCTGCGCGTACAGGCCGTCGATGGTCTCGTAGAGCGCGAAGATCGGCCCGGCACCTTTGAGTTCGTACGCACGGGCACGCTCGGTCTCCTGGACGAACTTCTCTTCGGTCACCTTGCTGATGTCCGAACTCGCCATCGCCCACATGACCTCACGCACGTGTTCCGGCTTCTCGTCGAACTCGCCGGTGCGCGGGTTGAGGAGATAACCGGTCAACCCTCCGTCGGGTGTCGACTCGATGCGGTAGGTCTTCGCGAAGTAGGTGTAGAAGGACGGTGTCTGGATCACGTGTTCTCCTCAGGCGGCAGGCCCTTGCGGAGACCGGCCATGAACTTCTCCCGGACCCGGTCCATCAAGGCGGCTTCCAGCAGAGCCTGTTCCGGGGACAACTTCTTCTTGTTGTTCTCGTCCAGTGTCCGGTTGTACGTCGGGAAGTCGCGCCGGACCTCGTACAGGGCGTGTTCGTAGGCGGAGACGGTGTCGATGTGCCTCAGGTGCAGCCGCAGTTCGGCGACGTGCCCGTTCGGCAGCCGGACGTTCATCTGCAGATCGCGGTACCCGCTGTCCTGCGGATTGGCGAACCGGTCGTCGAAGCTGACGATCTCGAGATCCGGATCGGCCATCACCGCGTTCAGCGCGTTGTAGACGTCGACCAGCGTGTCGAACTGGATCTTCACCCCGGCCAGGTCGGTGAGTTTCGACGCGTCGCCGTCGTAGCCCGCGATCTTCGCCTTCGCGCGGTCGTCGTCCTTCGGGCCCGGGCGGCCTGACGAGTCACCGTTGTTCTCCGCCGCGATCCGTTCGGCGATCCGGTTGAGGTCGCCCTGGTTCCGCGGCCACGCCTGCCGCTCGGCGTCCAGGAACTCCTGGATCTTCACGGGATCGCCCTTGTCCGCGCGATCGAATCCGGCGTGGTACTGATCGCCTGGTTCCACCTCGGCGGCGATGCCCGCCGCCTCGTTCGCGATGTCCCGCTGCTCCTGGGTCAGCGGAGTGTCGCCGGGTCCTTCCTGGTGGACGTCGTCGATCATCCGGTAGCCGCGTTCCTCGACGTCGCGCAAGGCGTCTTCGAGGATCGGGATGGCTTCCGGATGCAGCAGCAGGCTGCCGATGGTCATCGGGTTGTTCAGCAGCGAGGCTCGCAGGTACGCGTTGTCCGGATGCTCCATCAGCCGGACGAGTTCCGGATGCGCGGGCAGATGCTCGCGGATGAAGTCCCGCATCGGCCCGACGTCGTGCTTGACCCCGTTCTCGTCCTCGTGAACGGCCCGTTTGAGGTCCGGGTCCAGTCCGTCCACCGCGGCCGCGACCTCGGGATCGTTCAGGAACCGGTCGGCCTCGGCCCGGTCCCCGTGGTGAGACGGCTCGTCGTGCGCCATGCCGTAGCCCGCGTCGCGCGGCGGTGTCACGATCGGACGGCCGTCCGGGCCGATCCGTGACGGCTGCACCTCGGGCGTGTCTTCCCTGGCGAACGCGATGCGCGGGTCCACCGGCTGATCCGGCCGCGCGAACGCGATCCGGGGGTCGACAGGCCGCGTCGCGGCCGCTTCCGTCCGCGTCGTGTGCCCGTCGGTGTGCTGCGCGGCCGGGCCCTCCGGGACGCCGACGTGCATCAGCCTCACCCCCAGCGGCGGATGCGGCAGGTTCATCAGCGCGCCCGACTGCGGGTCGATGAACGCGACGCCGTCCCGCGTGTTCGCCACCATCGCGACGTGGCCGCGTTCGACGCCGTTCTCGTCGAGGTACTTCACCGCCACGACCGCGTGGTGATCGGTCGGCATGTCCCGCATCTCGCGGATGACGGTGTCGTAGTCGGCGCGGTCGGAGAACTGGCCGCCGAACCGCTCCTCGACGTGCTCCAGCGTGCCCCGGCTGTCCATCTCGTGCACGAGCAGCGGGTCGGCCGTCGAATCGATGCCGTTCATCCGGTCCATGTAGGCGCCCGGGGTGCGGGTGCAGTTGGACCGGTAGCCGTTCGCGAGCGCGTCGGGGTCGTTGAAGTGCGGGTTGACCTCGCCGAGCCTCGGATGCCTGTCGGCGAGGTACGCGGCCTGCTGCGCGGGGCTCGCCGAACCGGCGTGGATGGCCGGTTCGCTCGGCGGGTTCGTCGCGACCGCCATCGACGAGTAGTCCCGCTCGGGGACCGGCAGTTCCGCCGTGTCGTCGGTGGCGGAGTGGTCCTGAGCTGGCTGCTCGCCGTACTCGGGTCCCTTGTCGGCGTCCGCGACCCCGTGGTCGGCCGGGTTCTCCGTGGTGAGGTGCGGGGTCTGCGGCTCGTCGAAGCCGCCGAGGCGCGCCATCGACCGTTCCTGGGCGAGGCGGGCGAGTTCGGGCGCCTCCGCGGCGTGCCGGGCCCGCCGCTCGTCCATCTTCTGCTTGGCGGTCTCGGGGTCGAGGTAGCGCGGGTCGCCGGGGGTGACCTCTTCGGCGTGGATGACCCACTTCGGCCGGTCGACCAGCGGCGGAGTCTTGAACTCCTTGCTGTGCACGTAAAGCTGGGTCTTCGGCTTGTTGATCGCTTCGTTCTCGCCCGGGTTCTCGGCGAGCGACGAAACGTCCTTGCCCGTCTTCGAGACGATGTGGATCTCGACGTCTTGGCCGAACTTCGACTTCGTGTCCGACGACGTCTTGATGGTGGAGCTGGTCATCGTCGGTTCGGGGACGGTCTGGCCGGGCTCGTAGTGCGCGGCCATCATCCCGGCGGCGCGCATGTCGCCCTTGGTGTCGATGCCGCGGATGGCCTCGCCGTGGAAGTCCGGCAGCTCGTTCAGCGCGCCGACGATCGCCCGGGTGCTGCGCTGGGCGTTCTCGAAGTCGGGGTGCGCCTCACCCCGGCGGTTCGCCTCGTTGATCGCGAAGGCGTGTTCGCGCGAGTACGAGTAGATCGCTTCCGCGGCTTCGGGCGAGACGCAGTCCTTCAGCGGGCTGGCTTCGAGCCGCCTTTGGGCCTTGTCGCGGGCCTGCTCGGCCTGATCGGCGTCGTCGTAGCGGTCACGAAGGCTCTTGTGATCCTCCGGCGAACCACGGAAGTTCTCGTCGTCGACGTAACTTTCGTCGTGCCGCGCGGGTGCCTCGTCGGTGCCCTTGAGCCGCTCGCTGATGTCGGTTTCGGTCCGGGGCGCCTGCTGCTCGTCGGACCGGTCCACCGGTGGCGGCTCGTCGTCGCCGCGCAGCCGGTCGGCCGCCGGCTGGGGCGGTGCCTCGGCGTGGGTCTCGGTGTGGGTTTCGGTGTGCGCCCGTTGAGGTGCTTCCGGCGCTTCCGGGGTGTGGGCGTGAGGTGCGTCGCCGCCGCCCATCGGCATCGCCTTGATCGACGTCGGATTGTCGGGCAGCGTCGCGAGCCGCCCGGTCATCGGGTCGGCGAACACCACGCCGTGCGGCGTGTTCACCGCGGCGACGATCCGGGTCTCGATCCGGTCCATGGACCTTGGCGAGCCCGTCGGCGCGTTCGGTTCGGCGGCGGCGTGATGCTCGAAAGCCACCGCGGTCCGCGCGCCGACCGGACGTTCGCCCAGCTCACGGGCGATGTCGCCGAAGCCGTTCCGATCAGACCACTGCCCGCCGAGCTGGTCGCTGACGTGCTGCAGCGGAGAGCCGCTGGTCGACGGCCCGGCGACGGCGTCGCCACCGTCCATCCGGTTCTCGAAAGCGACCAGGGCCTCGGCCGAGTTGGTCTGGAAGCCGTCCTTCCACGACTCGGGCGCGTAGTAGTTGCGGGTGTTGGCCTCGCCGATCGCGGGAAGCTCGTCCATGACCAGCCGGACCTGCTGATGCGGCGTCTCGGCCGAACCGGCGTGGATGACCGGCGGCCCGCCTTCGTCGAGCGGCTTCGCCAGCTCGGACCAGCCGCCGTCGGGAGTGTGTTCCCTCGGCTTGACGACCTCCCGGACCGGAGCGTCGGCGGCGTCGATCCAGCCGCCCTTGCCGTCGGAGATCTTGGTGCCGAAGCCGTCGAGGCCCTTGTTCTGGAACAGTTCCGGGTGATCGCGGCGCAGCTGGGCGTCGCGGTCGGCCTCTTCTTGGGCCAGCCTGTCCCGCTCGGCGTTGTTGTGTTCGCGCCGTTCGGCGACCTTCTCCTGGACCTGCTCCGAGGTCAGGTGGCCATCGTCGCCGGCGACGACCTCTTCGCATTCGACGACCCACTTCGGCAGCCTGCTCGCCGAGCCGTCCGCGACCCGCGCCGCGTAATCGGGGTGATCGGGATGTCCAGGCCCCTTGTCGACGCCGGTGACGCGCAGCTGCGTCGCCGACTTCATCAGCACTTCGCGCTCGTCTTTCCGGGAAGCGAGGTCCTCGATGTGGCGTCCGGTCTTCGACTGGATGCGCATCTCGACTTCACCGGCGAAGGTGCTGCGCGGATGCTCGGCGGTGACCCGCGACGCGCTCAGCATCTGCGGGTCGACGATGATCCGCCCCTCGGCGTGCGCCGCGAGGAAGCCCTGGAGCGCGCTCTCGTTGCCGTGGAAGTCCACCCGACGCGAGACGACACCCTCGTACGCGGGGATCTCGTTGAGGCCGGAGGTGATCGCCTCGATATGCGGCCGGAGCGCCTCCAGCTCCGGGCCACCGTGGCGCTGGGCGTGCGTGATCCGCTCGGCCATGTCGGTCCGCGTGTAGCTGTGCACCGCGTACGCGCCCTGATCCGACATGTCCTTGACGCGCTGGTCTTCGTGCGCGTCACGCTTGGCCAGACCTTCGCGACGGACCTGTTCGCTCCGGGACTCCCCGGTCGAGGCGTCGAAACCGCGCTTGTCGATCTGCGTTTCGGCGAGCGCGCGGTAGGCCGCGGGATCGTCCGTGTGGAAGTCCGGATCCGTCAGGTAAGGCTCGTCGACCGTCGAACGGATGTCGTCGGTGGACTTGTCGTCGGGCGTGACGTCCTGGGGCGCCTCGGTGTCGTGCGGAGCGTCGGTGTCCTTGGGGAGCTCGGTGTCCTTGGGCAGGCTGCCGCCGTGGTCCTGGGGTGCCTGCTGCGGTGCCTGCTCCGCAGGCCGCGTCGGGGCAGGCTGCTGCGTCCGGTCCTGAGGCGTGCGGTCCGGCGGGCCCGCGTGCCCGTCCTGGCCAGGGCGCGGAGCCGGGACCTGCGGCGGACGTTGCGGCTGCGGGCCACCGAAACGCGGCGGCTCGGCACCGGGCGGCATCGGACGGCCGGGCTGCTGACCCGGGTGCCGAGGCTGACCCGGCTGCCCGGGGTGGTGGCCGGGCGGAGGCGGCGGCACGGGACCGCGGTTGCCGGGGAACGGGCCGTTGCCCGGATGCTGAGGACGCGGCGGAGGCGGCGGATAGCCCGCCGGGCCGCGCTGCTGGCCAGGGTGCTGCCCGGGCGGCGGAGGCGTCTGCGGACGCGGCGGGACACCGCCGTGCGGACCGGGACCCTGCGGCGGCCTTCCCTGATAACCCTGGGGCGGTCCCTGCTGAGGCCGCGGCTGGCCATGCGGCGGCGGGCCTTGGGGCGGCGGGCCCGGCGGCGGCTGCTGGGGACGCTGACGCGGCCCGCGATCCTGCGGATATCCGCCCTGACCCGGGTGCTGGGGCGGGGGCGGCTGCGGTCCGGCGGGACGCGGGCCCATCGGACCCTGCGGTCCCCGGGGCGGCATCGGGCCACCGCCACCACCGGGAGGCGGCGGAGGAGGCGCGAAACCACCCTGCGGGCCCTGCTGCATCGGCTGGCCCTGGAACGGCATCTGGGCGGGCTGCTGGTCGAAACGCGGCTGCTGTGGTCCGCCGTTGCCGGACAGCCCGGCGGCCTGGACGCTGTCGTTCGGCCGTCCCGGCCGCGACGGATCGTGCCCGCCCGGGGGAAAACCACCAGGTGCGGGCGGGTTGCCGCCGGGCCCCATGCCATAGCCGCCCGACGAGCCGGGCGTGCCCGAACCCGAGTTCGGCGCCATGCCGTACCCGCCCGAGCCGGTCGAGGCGGGCGCGCCACCCGACGAGGAAGGCGCGCCGGAGGAGGCGGCGGGCGGCATCCCGCTGGACTGCGACGGACCAGGCGAAGGGCTCGACGAGGGTCCCTGCGACGGGCTCGACACGGGCCCTTGCGCCGGACTCGCCGCCGGTGTCTGGGCAGGGCTCGCCGCGGGTGCCTGGGCGGAGCTCGCCGCCGGTGCCGGTGCCGCCGCGGCGGGTGCCTGCTGCTGATTGGCCGCCGCGGGTGCCTGCTGACTGGCCTGCTGTTGCTGGCCGGAACCGGCGCCGTTGTCCGCGGCCGCCGCCGGAGCGTTGTGGTGGGTCTGCGCCGCGCGCTGACCGTCGCCGGTGTTCGCCGGGGCGTCCGCCGGACGTTCCGGAGCCTGCGCCGAGGACTGACTGACCCGGTCGCTGTCCGCCGCCCGCTGCGGCGGCCCGTCGTCAGAGCTCGGTGTGTGCTGCTGGGAAGCCTGTTGAGGAGCCTGGCCCCCACCCTCCGAACGCGGCTGTGACCCGGACGAACCCCGCGCCGAGGAATCGCCATCAGAGGACGAATCGCGGCTGGAAGAAGAACCGGAATCCGAAGAAGAACCCGAGTCCGAAGAACCCGAAGGCGTCCCGGAATCCCCGGAGTCCCCATCCGGCGTCGGAGGGCCATCGACGTCCGGCGTGTTCGCGGTGCGGATGTCGCCGATCTGGCTCTTCGCCCCGTCGACCCCACCGCCGACGGCCCCGCCGGAAGCGCCCATCAGGACGTCCTTGGCCGAAAGCTTGTCCAGGTCACCGGTGACGGCGGCCTGTCCGACGGTGCTGGCGACACCTTCGGCCGCGCCGCGCACGGCACCCCGCGCCGCGCTGTCGGCGATCTGGCCGCCCACGCTGTCGGAAAGTCCCTTGGTGGCGCCCTTGCCGATACTGCTGCTGCCCGCGCCGACGACCCCGTCGACGGCGCCGCTGATCGCGGAATCCTTGGTCTTGCCGAGGTCCCAGCTGTCGCGGTCGCCCTTGGCCATCTGGAGGCCCTGGATGCCCGCGTCCATGGCGAGGTTCATCGCCGTGTTCTGCAGGACCTCCTTGCCGATCTTCTTCAGGCCCTCCTTGAGGAGTTTCTCGAGGAGTTCCTTCGCGACCTTCTTGAAGCCTTCCTGCGCGAGCTTTTGCATCAGCTGCCGGAAGATCATCTGGACGGTCATGCGGGTGGCGATCTGCGCCGGCGCGATCCCGGCCGTCGAACCGCCGAACGTCACCGCGGCGGCCGCGATCATCGCGACGATCTGCGCGGCGAGGATCACCAGCGAGATGATGATCATGTACTTCGTGTACTCGACGTCCAGCGCGGTCGCGTTGCACGAGTCGCCGAGCGCCTTCGAAGAATCGGCGAGCGACTTGAAGTACGCCTCGTCGCCCTCGACGAACTTCTTCCAGGCTTCGGCGAACTTCTCCGCGCCCTCGCCGGTCCAGCCGCCGAGGACCTCGGTGGCGCCCTTGGTCGCGGTGTCGGCGATCGGCTGCACGGCCTTCGAGGCGTTGTGCCAGGCGTCGCGCAGTTCGCGGAGCTTGTCCTCGTCGCCTTCGGGCCAGCTTTCCCCGACGACGATCGGCAAGAGCCACTTGACCGCGTCGGGCATCTCCATACCCACGGCGTTAGACCTTCTTGTCCAGCGTCGTCTTGATCTCTTCCTCGGCGTTCGTGAACGCGGTCATCGACCGTTCGACGTTGTGCTGCATGCCGCGCAGCGCCTCGACGATGTTCGCGAACCCCTCGGACGAACCCTTCGCGCCCGGCTCGTAGTCCTTCGCGAACTCCTTGCCGGCGTCGTCACTGCCCCAGCATTGGCCGAGCGAGTTGAGCGCGGCCATCAGTTCCTTGCCGGCGTCGTCCAGCTGATCCGCGGCGAGCCCCAGCTTGGCCGCGGCCGTCTTGACCGCGTCCGGATCCGCGGTGAAACCGCCTCCGCCCCCACCGTTCGGCATCAGACCCCCCTGGTCAGCCAGCTCGAAGGCGGCTCTTCCTCATCGTCGTCCGGCGTCTGACGCACCCGTTTGGGAATCGGTTTCGGCGCGGGCGGGGCAGCGGCGGGAGGAGGAGGCGGCGGGGCGTCGTCCTTGCGCAGCAGCGGGTCTTCGAAGTCTTCGTCGGACTTCTTCGGCGCGTCCGGCTCCTCCTCGTCCGCGAGGAAGTCGGGGATCGCCGGCATCAGACCCTGCAGCGAAGGAGCGCCTTCGAGGAGGTCCGAAAGGTCCGGCAGGCCTTCGGTGATCGGGGCCATCAGCTCGGCGACCTGCTGCTTGACCTGCAGCGATCCCTGGCGCACCAGGGTCAGCACGGTGTTGGCCAGCTGCGCGGGATTGGTGCGCTCGAAGGCGTTCGGCTGGATTTCGAGTTTCGCGAGGGTGCCTGTCGCGTCGATGGTGGCGCGGACGAGACCGTCCTGCGAGACCACCGTCGCGGACGTCTGCGAAGCGGCTTCCTGCGCGTCGCGGAGCTGGGCCGTCTGGCGCTCGAACTGCTCGAGCAGCGTGTCGACCTGGTCCTTCATGGCGGCATTGCGCGCTTCGAGGCGTGCGCTGTCGTCGCCGGCCGTCGTCACTTGAGCCCCCGCGAGTACTGGATCCCGGGCATACGCCACCCGGTGTCGGTAGGCGTCACCCTAATGCCAACGCCTGCGCCGTATCACCGGTTCTTCGTTTTCGCACCGCGAGGAGATGACCGGCGGCGCCCGCCAGGTAGAGGGCGGTGGCCGCGATCAGCAATCCCGGCGAACGGCCGTCGTCCGGGATCACCGTCGCGGCCAGCGACCATCGGCAGCCCGAGCGCGGACTGCGCGACCGCCGCCGGCACCAGCGCGCCCAGCACGACACGGAGCCTGCCGAACAGCCGGATCAGCCGGGCGGTCAGCAGCCCGGCGACCAGGATCCCGGCTCCGGCGAACGCCGCCATCTGGCCAAGTCCCGCCATCCCGGCGCGGAAGATCCCGGCGTCGGTGAAGTGATTGCGCATCAGCAGCACGGTCACCAGCAGCGAGATCCCGAACGACGCGCGATGGGCGAACAGCGCGACGAACCCGGCCGTGACACTGGGCGTGCGCCAGGCCGCCTTCGCGCCGTCGGACAGGCCGCGGGCGACGGCGAGGACGGGGTTCGACGGCTCGTCGACCGTCGACGGCCCGAGCAGTCCGCGCTTGAACCCCGAAGCGAGCACCGCGGCGCCGATCCCGCCCAGCGCGGCGACGGCGGTGACCCACGCGGAACCGGCGTCGTCGGCGCCGGTCAGTTCCCGGAGACCGATCGCGCAGCCGCCGCCGACGACAGCGAGCACCGAGCCCCACGTCGCCGCGAAGGCGTTCGCGGCGACCACGGACTTCTCCTCGACGACGTGAGGCAGCGACGCGGACAGGCCGGAGCCGATGAACCGGGAGATGCCTTCGGACGCCAGTGCCAGGGAGAACAGCCCGATCCCCGCCGCGCCCGTGCCCACGGCGACGGCCGTCGCGAGGATGGTGAGGGACCGCAGGAGGCTCGCGAAGATCAAGACCTTCCGGCGGTCCCAGCGGTCGAGCAGCGCGCCCGCGAACGGCCCGACGGCCGAACAGGGCAGCAGCAGCGCCGCGAACCCGCCCGCCATGGGAGCGCGTCGGCGGCGCGTTCGGGGTTGAAGAGGACGGCTCCCGCCAGTCCGGCCTGGTACATGCCGTTGCCCCAGTGCGCGGAGAACCGCGTGAACAGCAGACGGCGGAAGTCACGGTCGCGGACGAACGCCCTGGTGGTCACAGCCGAAGCCTAAAGAAGGAGGTCGGTGCGCTTTAGGGTCGCCTCTCGGCGGCTATGCGCAGTGTGGCTCCAGCCGGACGGTATTCCACAAAGGCGGTTCTTCAGTGAGCCCGGGGGACACGGAAAGCGCACCGACCCGATGTGTCCAACGGTGCTCGTGATGCTGTTGTTCCCTGGCCGGACGATTTGTCTCCACTCGAAGTGGGATCATGGCGGACGTGCCAGCGGACGCCGAGGTCGAACCGGGAACGCTCCTGGTCGCCGCCCCCACGATGTTCGATCCCAACTTCCGGCGGACCGTCGTGTTCGTCATCGATCACCGGGACGAGGGAACGCTCGGCGTCGTGCTCAACCGGCCGAGTGACGTCCCGGTGTACGACGTGCTCCCGAACTGGGGCGGGCACGTCGCCGAACCGCAGTCGGTGTTCGTCGGCGGTCCGGTGGAGAAGAAGACGGCGTTGTGCCTGGCCGCGCTGCGGACCGGCGAGACGGCGTCGAGCGTGCCCGGCGTGATCGCCGTCCGCGGTCCGGTCGCGCTGGTCGACCTCGACACCGATCCCGAGGCCCTGGTCCCGAAGGTCCGCGGGGTGCGGGTCTTCGCCGGGTACGCGGGCTGGGACTCGGGCCAGCTGGCGAACGAGATCGAACGCGACGACTGGCTGATCGTCCCGGCGCTGCCCAGCGATGTCCTCGCTTCGCCGCAGCACGACCTCTGGGGTCAGGTGCTGCGCCGTCAGGGCATTCCGCTGGCGCTGCTGGCCACCCACCCGGGAGACCTCCAGCGCAATTAGGCGGTGGCGGTGTCGGCCTTCTTGAAGACGCCGCAGGTGCCGCAGGCGCAGCCACTGCAGCCGGCGGGCCGCTCCGGTTCGGGCTCGGGGACCGTCGCGGCGGCGCGGTTGCCGAGGACTCCCCCGGCCGCGACCAGCGCGATCATCCCGACCACGCCCACGACCGAGGCCAGGACGAGCCCGGCCGTCGTCGGCATGAGCAGTCCGGCGGCACCCGCGAGCACGGCGATCACGCCGCCTGCCAGCGTCGGGAGCCCCGCGACCTTGTTGCCTAGGCGGAAGGCGTCCTCGCTGCGCATGGTCGCGGCGGTGCGCACGCCCGCCCCGCGCTCACGCGGCAGTTTCTCGCGCAGACCGAGGAAGCCACCCCAGCCGACGAGGACACCCAGCACGATCGAGACCAGCGCTATGACGAACACTCCACGAGGATAAGCGTGACGTCCCGGCAACCTGCCGGATACCCTGATGGACTGTGCTACAGGCCATGTCACGCCGCGCTCTTGCCGTCGCCCTGATCGGGGCCCTTCCGCTCACCCTGATGGTGGCACCAGCCGCCGAAGCGGGCCACCGTCCGCTTCGCCTCATCGGGGAACAGCTCGTCCCGAACTTCCTGCCCTACGAGGGCACGATCGTCGGCGGCCTGTCCAGCATCGACTACGACCACCGCACCGGTGAGTACGCGCTGATCTGCGACGACCGGTCCGCCATCAACCCGGCGCGGTTCTACACGGCGAAGTTCAGCCTCGACGCCAAGGGACTCGGCCCGGTCACCTTCACCGGCACCAAGCCGCTCCTGCGTCCCGACGGCACGCCGTATCCGCCGCTCGCGAAGAACGACCCGGCGCAGCCGCCGAACATGCAGACCGTCGACCCCGAAGAGCTGCGTGTCGACCCCTGGACCGGCCAGTACCTCTGGTCGCAGGAGGGCGAGCGGTCGACGGCGGCCCGGATCGACCCGTCGATCCGCGAGGCGAAGCGCGACGGCTCCTACGTCCGCGACCTGCCGATCCCCGCCAACGAGAAGATGACCGAGACGACGGGGCCGCGGCAGAATCTCGCCCTCGAAGGCATCACCTTCGCCGGTTTCGGCTCCCTGATCGCCAGTTCGGTCGAGGGCCCGCTGCTGCAGGACGGCCCCGAGCCGACCACCACGTCCGGTGGCCTCTCGCGCATCACCCTGCAGTCGCGTTTCGGGCCGATCCTCGCGCAGTACGCGTACCCGCAGGAGAAGGTCTTCGCGGCCCCGAACCCGCCCGGCGGTTTCGCGACCACCGGCGTCTCGTCGCTGCTGGCCGTCGACCAGGCCGATCCGACGCGCTACCTGGTGATGGAGCGCGCGTTCGTCACCGGTGTCGGCAACAAGATCCGCATCTACGAGATCGACACCAAAGGCGCCACGAACGTCGCGAAGATCCCTTCGCTCGGCGGGGCCGAGAAGGTCAAACTGGTCAAGAAGCGCCTGCTCGCGGACCTGGCGGACTTCAAGTTGTCCACTGTGGACAACATCGAGGGGATGACCTGGGGCCCGCGCCTGCCCGGCGGCGAGCGCAGTCTGGTGCTGGTCAGCGACAACAACTTCTCCGCGACCCAGGTGACCCAGTTCATCGCTCTGGCGGTCCCCTCGGAACGGCTTTGACCAGCGGGTTAAACTGGACTCATGAACACGGCTCGGCTGCTCCTTAGCCTGCCGCGCTGAACTCGGCCGATCGGCCGGGACCAGCGCGGCGACCCCTCATGCCCTCCGGGCTGAGGGGTCGAGTTGTTTCTGGAGTGGCTTGACGTGGATGAGCACGGAGGATTTCGGCGATGAACCAGGCGAGCGAAGGCGCCGACTCGGCCCCTCAGCACCGCTACACCGCGGAGCTGGCGGGCCAGATCGAGCAGCACTGGCAGGACTACTGGTCCGATCACGGCACCTACCACGCGCCGAACCCGGTCGGCCCGCTCGCGGACGAGGGCGACAGTGGTTCGTCTGTCCCGTCCGACAAGCTGTTCGTCCAGGACATGTTCCCGTACCCGTCGGGCGCCGGCCTGCACGTCGGGCACCCGCTGGGCTTCATCGCGACCGACGTCTTCGCGCGGTACCACCGCATGATCGGCCGAAATGTGCTGCACACGATGGGCTTCGACGCCTTCGGCCTGCCCGCCGAGCAGTACGCGGTCCAGACCGGGCAGCACCCGCGCAAGACCACCGAAGAGAACATGCAGACCTATCTGCGCCAGATCCGGCGCCTGGGCCTGGGGCACGACGAGCGTCGCCGGATTTCCACCATCGACCCGGACTACTACAAGTGGACCCAGTGGATCTTCCTGCAGATCTTCAACTCCTGGTACGACGAGAAGGCGGGGAAAGCACGCCCGATCGTCGAGCTGGAAACCGAGTACGCGCAGGACAAGCGCGCCACTCCGGACGGCCGCAACTGGTGTGAGCTGACTCGTGCCGAGCAGATGGAGATCATCGACACGCACCGCTTGGTCTATCTGTCCGAAGCGCCGGTGAACTGGTGCCCGGGTCTGGGCACGGTGCTGTCGAACGAGGAGGTCACCTCCGACGGTCGCAGCGAGCGCGGCAACTTCCCGGTGTTCCGGCGCAATCTGCGCCAGTGGATGATGCGCATCACCGCCTACGCCGATCGCCTGGTCGACGATCTGGACCTGCTGGACTGGCCGGAAAAGGTCAAATCCATGCAGCGGCACTGGATCGGCCGTTCGCACGGCGCGCGCGTCTCGTTCGTGTCCGGTGAGCAGAAGATCGAGGTCTTCACCACCCGTCCGGACACCCTGTTCGGCGCCACCTATCTGGTGGTCGCGCCCGAGCACACCCTGGTCGACGAGCTGACCGCCGCCACCTGGCCGGAAGGCGTCGACGCCAGGTGGACCGGCGAAGCCGCCACCCCGGCCGAAGCCATCGCCGCCTACCGCGCCGCCGCGGCGCGGAAGTCCGAATTGGACCGTCAGGAGAACAAGGAGAAGACCGGCGTCTTCACCGGCTCCTACGCGGTGAACCCGGCCGATGGCAAGGAGATCCCGGTCTTCGTCGCCGACTACGTCCTGATGGGCTACGGCACCGGCGCGATCATGGCCGTCCCCGGCCAGGACACCCGTGACTGGGAGTTCGCCGAGAAGTTCGGCCTGGAGATCATCCGCACCGTGCAGCCGTCGGAAGGCTTCGACGGCAAGGCGTTCACCGGCGACGGGCCCGCGATCAACTCTCGCCAAGAAAATGGACTCAGCTTGGATGGCATGGCCGTCGACGAGGCCAAGAAGACGACCATCGGCTGGCTGGAAGAGAACGGCCATGGCCGAGGCACCGTCCAGTACAAGCTGCGCGACTGGCTGTTCTCACGTCAACGTTACTGGGGCGAACCGTTCCCGGTCGTCTACGACGAGGACGGGCAGATCCACCCGCTGCCGGACAGCATGCTGCCGGTCGAGTTGCCCGAGGTCGCCGACTACTCGCCGGTGACCTTCGACCCGGAGGACAAAGACAGCACGCCGTCCTCGCCGCTGGCCCGCGCCACCGACTGGGTCGAGGTCGAGCTGGATCTGGGCGACGGCAAGAAGACCTATCGCCGCGACATCAACACGATGCCGAACTGGGCGGGTTCCTGCTGGTATCAGCTGCGGTACCTGGACCCGACCAACCCCGACGTGTTCGTGGCGCCGGAGAACGAGGCCTACTGGGTCGGCCCGCGTCCCGCCGAGCACGGCGTCGACGACCCCGGTGGCACGGACCTGTACGTCGGCGGTGTCGAGCACGCCGTGCTGCACCTGCTGTATTCGCGGTTCTGGCACAAGGTGCTGTTCGACCTGGGCCACGTCACGTCCGCGGAACCGTATCGGAAGCTGTTCAACCAGGGCTATGTCCAGGCCTACGCCTACACGGACGCCCGCGGTGTCTACGTCCAGGCCGATCAGGTCGAGGAACGGGACGGCAAGTTCTTCTTCGGCGAAGAAGAGGTCAAGCAGGAATACGGCAAAATGGGCAAGAGCCTGAAGAATGTCGTGACGCCTGACCAGATGGCCGCCGACTACGGCGCCGACACCTTCCGCTTCTACGAGATGTCGATGGGCCCGCTGGACGTCTCGCGGCCGTGGGCGACCAAGGACGTCGTCGGCGCGCAGCGCTTCTTACAGCGCTTGTGGCGCCTGGTCGTCGACGAGGAGTCCGGCGAGCTGCGGGTGTCCACTGTGGATGCCACGGACGCCGACCGCAAGCAGCTGCACAAGGCGATCGCCGGGGTCCGCGAGGACTACGCGGAACTGCGGTTCAACACGGCCGGCGCGAAGCTGATCGAGCTGAACAACTACGTCACCAAGACCTACGGCGGCACCGAGGCGACCCCGCGCGAACTGGTGGAGGGGCTGGTGCTGATGCTGGCGCCGCTGGCCCCGCACCTGACCGAGGAGCTGTGGAAGCGCCTGGGCCACGCGGATTCCCTGGTGCACGGGCCGTTCCCGGTCGTCGACGAGAAGTACCTGGTCGAAGACTCCGTGGAGTACCCGATCCAGGTCAACGGCAAGGTGCGTTCGCGGATCACCGTGCCCGCCGACGCGGGCAAGGACGCCGTGCAGGCGGCCGCGCTGGCCGACGAGAAGGTCGCCGCGCTGGTCGGTGACGGCACCCCGCGCAAGGTGATCGTCGTGCCGGGGCGCTTGGTCAACATCGTGCTGTAGCTCCACGGCCGCTGTGACACCAAGACCGATTTGCGCCAGCGTCGAGGGTCATGACGCGATTCGATGGAGTTGTTCAAGGACAACGAAATCGAATGGAGAACACCGCATGACCCTCGACGGCAAGGTGGCTTTGGTGACCGGCGGCAGCCGCGGGATCGGTGCCGCCACGGCGATCCGGCTCGCCGAGGACGGCGCAGACGTCGCTCTCACCTACCAGAACAACGCCGGGCTCGCGGCCGGTGTCGTGGACAAGATCAAGGCTCTCGGCCGCCGGGCACTGGCTGTCCAGGCCGACAGCGCCGACGCCGCCGCGATCTCCGCGGCCGTCGAAACGACGGTCGCCGAGTTCGGCAGGCTCGACGTGCTGGTCAACAACGCGGGCGTCGGCTTCGTCGGCCCGCTCGACCAGACGAGCCTGGAAGACATCGACCGTGTGCTCGCGATCAACGTCCGCGGTGTCTACGTGGCCACCCAGGCCGCGGCCCGGCACCTCGGCGAAGGCGGGCGCGTGATCAGCATCGGCAGCTGCGTTTCGGACCGCGTGCCCGGCCCCGGGATGTCGCTGTACGCGGTGAGCAAGACCGCGCTGCTGGGCCTGACCAAGGGCCTCGCGAGGGAACTCGGGCCGCGGGGCATCACCGTGAACATCGTCCACCCCGGCCCGACCGACACCGACCTGAACCCGGCCGACGGCCCGTACGCCGCCGACCAGCGGAGCATGACGGTGTTCGACCGCTACGGCTCGCCGTCGGAGGTCGCCGCCACCGTGTCGTTCCTGGCACGGCCGGAAAGCAAGTACGTGACCGCGACGACCGTTTCGGTCGACGGCGGGCACGCGGCCTAGTCGGTGGAGAGGCCGATCTCGCGCGCGAGATCGGCCAACATCGCGTCGAAGAGGACGTCCGGTTTCGAGAACGGGATCGGATAGTTGCCGAAGACCTCGAGCGTGACGTGCCCGTAGAGCCGGGCCCAGAACTGGATCATCAGGTACGTCACGCCGAGGTCGAGCTTCTCCAGCGGGAAGGTCTCGTCGGACTCCCCCAGCACGGCCAGCAATTCCCCTTGGAACGACGTGAGATCGTCGCGCAGTTCGGCGGGGACCACGTCGTTCGACGGCGTCACCAGATCGTGCATCGCGAGCACCCGGCCCGCCGCCGCGAGGAAGATCCGCCCGAACGGCTCGCCCAGCCTGCTCAACGTGTCGTCGCCCGCGGGTGAGGCGAAGACCAGCGTGAACTCCTTGGTGTGGGTCAACGCCCAGCGCCGGAATCCCTTGCAGATGGCGAAAAGCTGCAGCGCGCCCTCGTCCGGCAGCTGCGCGATGTCCTCGGCCAGCCCGGCCGCGAGATCCGCGACGACGTCCGCCCGAAGGTGCTCGACCAAATCGTCACGCGAGCCGTAGTAGCGGTACAACGCCGGCGCCGTGATGCCGAGCTCGCGCGCGATCGCCCGCAGGGTCACGGCCTCCGGCCCCTGCTCGACCAGAAGCGCCCGCGCCGTCCGCCGGATGTCCTGATCGGTCGCGGCCCGCTCGCGACCTCTGCGGCCGGTGTTGTTCATCCGGGCATTCTAGGTGGTCAATGCCCCCTTACCGGGGAACAGCCCAGAAGGCGAGCCTGGAGCCTGGTGAGTGGCCGGAGCGCCAGGAAAATCGGTACGGCCATCCCGAGCGCGACGAAGAAATGCACGATCCACGCCCCCACCAGCGTCGGCCCGCCCCACGTGCCTTCGGGGTCGCTCCCGGACCAGAAAAGCCCGTAGGTCGCGATGCGCCCGACGAGATACAAGAGAAGAAGCGCGAGCAGGAACGCGACCGCGCTCGGCCCGAAAGCCGCCACGAACCGCGGCCGTCCTCCGCCCTCGTGGCTCTCGTGGCCCTCGCGGCCGAGCCACCGCCGCGCGAGCCCGCGCTGGCCCTTCGCGCCACCGAGGTACCCCGGAAGTACGAGAAGCGCGTAGATCGCCCGTTTCCAGTCCGAAATCGTCATATCGAGCACGTTATGGGCCGCTGACCTGGGCGAACATCGGGCTGGCCGCCGTGTCCGGTAGGGAAAACCAGGTCCTGTGGTGATCCACACGACCGGGGTATGGATGCGCGTGAAACGTTCACCGATGTCAGACGGGTATGCCACACTCGGTCGCCGAATGGCTACGACGTGAACAGGGGAGGTTCGCGTGTCGAACCCTGAGCAGCTCTTCGCTGATTTCGAGGCCAAGCTGGCCGACGCCCAGCGGAAGGCGAATCAGATGCGCACCGAGATCGAAAGCGTCTCGGTGTCCGAACGCAGCAAGGACGGCCAGATCTCCGTCAAGGTCAACCACGCGGGAAACCTCGTGGGCCTGGAGATCGGCCCGTCGGTACGGGACAACCCGGCGCTCGCGCAGGAGATCCTCCGGGTCGTCCAAAGTGCGCAGAGCAAACTGGCGGACGCGATGCAGACCGGCGTTCCGTCGATCGCGGGCAGCGAGACGATGAACGAGCTGGTCAGCCAGCTGCACAACGAGTACCCGGAACCCGAGCCGACGGGCTACGTAGAGGGCGGCCACCAAGCGGCGGACGAAGACGACCGCTTCGTCTCCGATGACGAACTCGACGCTCCGCCGCCCCCGCCCGCTCCGAAGCCGCCCGCTCCGCCGGCCCCGCCCGCGCCGCCGCGTGCCACGCGCAGGCAACAGCCGGATCACGAGGACGACTACTTCGCCGGTGGCGACTTCCTGCGCTGAGCGGGTAACTGAGGGAGGGGACCATGGGGCAGCCACAAGGGGACCAGGGCTTCAACGTCGATCCGGTGCGGATCGACGAGCACGCCAAGCAGGTGGAAGAGACTCACGAGCATTTGCGGGTCGCGCTCGACGCGGACAAAGATCGTGTGGACATGTTGGCCTTCGGGCTGATCGGAAATATGTGCGGGATGCCGTTGATCTGCAACAACCTCTCGGAGAACGTGCGGGAGGCCTTGCAGTCCGCGATCTCGGCAGGCGAGCACCATGTCGCCGCGGTGCGGAAGTGGGCCGAGGTGCGTCGGGTGACCGAGCAGGACGCGATAGACCTGCTGAAGCGGGCAGAGCAGGTGGAACGTGGCTGAGAACGACGTCCTCAAGAGCGCCAAGGGTGAAACGGACGCCGAGAAGTACAAGGTGGACAATGCCCTGGAAGGTGCGGGCGCCGTCCAGGATGTGTTCGGCGGCGCGGAAAAGCTCCTGAACGGCGACTGGACGGAGGGACTCCTCAGCCTCGCGGGAGCCGTGCCGGATATCGTCGAGGTCATCAAGAACCCGCTGGAAACCCTGATGAGCTGGGGTTTCGGGTGGATCATCGAACACGTTGACTTCTTGAAGGAACCCCTTGACTGGGTTTCCGGTGACCAAGACGCACTTGATCTCGAGGTGCAGAAATGGTTGGAGGTCGGCAAATACGTCAAGACCACGGCCGAGACGCTGACCGATGAGGTCCAGAAGAACTGTATGGATTGGTCAGGCGCCGCCGCCGACGCGTATCGCGCCTACGTGCAAAAGCAGCTCAACGGGTACCGGGAGATAGTCCGGCTCGCCGAGCTCGCCGGGAACATCATCAACGTCTGCAAGACAGTGCTCTCGGTGGTTCGAACGATCATTCGCGACTTGATCACCGACACTCTCGCCAAGATCGTCATGATCATCGCCAGGTATCCGCCGCCTGCCTATCCGGCCGCTTTGGCCGCGGAGGGTGTTCCCTTCGCGATCGAAAAAAGCACTGAAGCCATGACATGGGCCGAGAAGCTGATGCGTGTCCTCATGCGCGCGAAGTCCATGTTGATGGACTTTTACAAGAACGTCGGCGACCTCCTCAAGAAGGGCGACGTGTTCGAGGGTGCGGGAATGGGGGCGTTCTGGGAAGTGGTGAAGGAAGCAGGTAAGACGGCCGTCAAAGAGGTGGTCAAGAGCGCGTCGGAAGACAAGGCGCGCGACCGGCGAGAGACGACCATCAACGCCACTGGCGACCCGAAGCCGCCGGAGAAGGCCAGCGGAGCAGTCGGCTCCAGGCGCCCTGCCGAGCAGGAGCCGATTTTCGAGCAGCCCGGAACTCAACGGATATCCGGGTCGATCCAGTGAGCAACGGCCTTCTGATGACCGGGTACGAAGCAGTTCCCACAGTCACGCGCAGATCCCGTTGGAAGGTGGCGGGCGTCGCCGTCGGCGTGTTCCTCTATGCGCTGATCTGCTGGACTCTGATCGGCCGTGGGATGGTGTCCCACGGCGAGGAGGGAACGAGCAAGTTCGTCGACATGGCGACTGCGAAGACCTGCGAAGAGATAGGGCCGCTGAGCATCGCCGGAATCGGCTACTACTGGGTTTGCGACCTCGAAGTTCGCCCCTACTCTTCCGGATCCAGGCAGGAAGTCGTAACGGCGCGCTCGTTCCCGGACGAGTTGACACCGGCCGATATCGGTAAGTCCGTCCGAGTCAAAGAGCTCGGCAGGTACTACGCCCGGGACTTCAAAAGCGAACTTCCGTGGTGGAGCATCGCACCTGGCATCGGTGGGTTCGTGGGGTTGGGCCTGTTCGCCCACTGGCGACGGAACAAGCGTTTCCGCAAACCTGTCTCCGAGGCGTCCGTGACCACCTCGCTTTCTCTCTCGTCAGTTCGTCCGCTGGGTGGTGTGGCGGCCCCTGTCGACCTTCCCTCGACGGCATCGAGGACGGTCACGCCCAACGACTGGTCGTCCGCGAAGTTCTGGCGCATTTGCGGGGCGATCTTCGTTGTCGCCGTCGTCTCCGGGATCGTCGGTTTCACGGCGGGACGCGGGACAGAGCTCCGCGAAGCGACCCTGACGATCGCGGCGATCGGACTCATCTCTCCCGGATGGCTTTGGTTCTGCACTCCAGCGCGATGGAAAAAGTCGACCTGGTGCACCAAGTTCACAGTGTCGGCCGAAGGAATTCGCTGGTTCCGCCGTGACAAGGCGACCTTCGAGCTGGGCTGGGAAGAGCTCCGCGAGCTACGGCTGACCACCGTGACCGATGGCAAACACGCCTTGCGGATGATCGACTTCTTCCCCCTCGACGATGACTTCGCGAAGCGCCATCGAACGCTGGAGGGGCTATGGGAAATCGGGGCGAACCTCGATGGTCGTCCGCTTCCGCCCGTCGTGAATGGCTACCGGATTCCTGAGGCGTTCAGTGACGCGGCGTTCGCTGAGATCCGGGTCGCGATGACCATGATCCGGCCGGACAAGCTGAGCGAGTATCGGGGAGTCCCGCAGCACACGACCGCATCCTGAATTGAGGCCCCCGTCGAAACGGGGCGCCGCCGGCGCCGATCACTCGGGGGGCTACGTGATCGACGCCGGCGACCCGATGCCCTGGTCCCGTACTCAGTGGGGACCTGGGCAACGTCACCGCGTAGACGCGGCAACGCATCTCAAGAGCGGGCGTGATCGCCGAAGTGACGCCCCGGGGGAGGTTATCCCCCGAAAGAGTGACGGCGTTCCGCTGCTCGCCTGATTGTCGCACTACGCGCCGAGAAAGTTACAAAGTTCTTCACATCTTTGCCCGGAGAAGGGTCATGACCGGACAACTCCTGGTCATGGCATGGTCTCCTCCATGACTTCTCAGGTACTGGTCATCGGGTCCGCCAATGCCGATCTCGTCGTCCCGGTCGATCGGCGACCCGGTGGTGGCGAAACCGTACTCGGTGGCGACACGATCTTGTCGCCGGGTGGCAAAGGCGCCAACACGGCGGTCGCCGCGGCCCGGCTCGGCGCGGACGTCGCGTTGCTCGGAGCGGTCGGTGACGATCCGTACGGTGAGCTGCTCAAGCGTTCGCTGGCCGAGTCCGGGGTGGACACTGACTCGTTGCGCACGAGTGAGCGGCCGACCGGGATCGCTTACATCACGGTCACGCCCGACGGTGAGAATTCGATTCTCGTCTCGCCCGGTGCCAACTCCGCTTTGCGGCCCGAGGACGTCGATCTCGACGGCGCCGAGATCGTGGTGCTGTCGCTGGAGATTCCGCTCGAAACCGTCGAGCACGCCGTGGCGAAGGCGGCCGAGGCAGGGGTTCGAACGCTGTTGAACCTTTCGCCCGCGGCCGAACTTTCCGCGAAGACGCTTCAGAACCTCGACGTCCTTTTGGTCAATGAGCACGAGGCGGCTTTCCTTCTCGGCGGCGAGGCCGGCTTCCCGATGCTGCTCGACCTCGGTCCGAAGGCCGCTGTCGTGACGCTCGGCGCGAAGGGCGCCGCGGTGGTGACCGCGGCCGGGGTGACGGAGGTGCCGTCGCCGAAGGTCGACGCCGTCGACACCACGGGCGCCGGTGACGCTTTCGCGGGTGCGCTCGCCACGGCGCTCGCAAAGGGCGACGAGCTGGCCGACGCGGCACGTAAGGCGGTGAAGGTGGCGGCGATCACTGTGACCCGCCAGGGCGCGCAGCCGTCGTATCCCCCCGCATCCGAACTGGAATGATGTCTTCTTCTGTGTTGTGCTGTTGGCTATGAGCCAGGTCACGCCCCCTATGAGATATGGTCTAGACCATGCCGTCTGAGTCACTGACCGGGGTCGCCGTCAGTCCCGGCCGCGCGAGCGGTCCTGTCGTCCGAGTCGCCGAATCCCTCGGCGAACCCGCGAGCACACCGGCACCGGCCGATCCCGCCGCCGAGGCCGCCCGCATCGACCCGGCCGCGCAGATCGTGGCGGCCCGGCTCGAGAAGCTGGCCGAGACCGCGACGGGTGAGGCCGCGACGATCCTCATCACCACCGCGGCGATGGCGGCCGACCCGGCGCTGGTCTCCTCCGCGGAGCAGCTGGTCAAGAACCAGAACCTGCCCGCTCCCCGCGCGGTGCACCAGGCGGCGGGGAAGTTCGCCGACGCGCTCGCGGCCGCCGGTGGCTACATGGCCGAGCGGGCCCGCGACGTCCTCGACGTCCGTGACAGGCTCGTCGCCGAGTTGCTCGGCATCGCGCCTCCTGGCGTTCCCGACCTGGACTCGCCGAGTGTGCTCGTCGCGCGTGACCTCGCGCCCGCCGACACCGCCGGGCTCGACCCGGACAAGGTGCTCGCGCTCGTCACCGAAGAGGGCGGCCCCACCAGCCACACCGCGATCCTCGCCCGCGCGCTCGGCATCCCCGCCGTCGTCGCGGTCCGCGGGATCCTCGCGCTCGACGCGCAAGCGCTTGCGGTGGACGGCGACACCGGCGTGGTCGAGGTCGCGGACCCGAATGCCGAAGTCGTCACGGCCGCCAAGACCGGCGCGATCGAGTGGGACGGCAGCGGCGCGACCGCCGACGGTCACCGCGTGAAGGTGCTCGGCAACGTCGGTTCCGCCACGGACGCCCAGGCCGCGGCCGAAGCCGGTGCCGAAGGGGTCGGCCTCTTCCGCACCGAGTTCTGCTACCTCGACGCCTCCTCGGAGCCGAGCGTCGAAGAGCAGCGCAAGGCCTACACCGCCGTGCTCACGCCGTTCCGCGGCAAGCCGGTCATCGTCCGCACCCTCGACGCGGGCGCCGACAAGCCTCTCGCCTTCCTGGAGCCCGAGGACGAGCCCAACCCGGCCCTCGGCGTACGCGGTCTTCGGGTCGCCTTCGACCGCCCCGAGATCCTCGACCGCCAGCTCGAAGCCATCGCGGGTGCCGCACAGGACTCCGGCGCCGAGGTCTCGGTGATGGCGCCGATGGTCGCCACCGTTGCCGAGGCCGCCTGGTTCGCCGAGCGCGCCCGTGCCGCCGGAATCGCCCGCGCCGGGGTGATGATCGAGATCCCGGCCGCCGCGCTGACAGCCCGCGAGATCCTCGAAGCGGTCGACTTCGTCTCCGTCGGCACCAACGACCTCGCGCAGTACACCTTCGCCGCGGATCGCCAGCTCGGCGCGGTCGCGAAGCTCAACGACCCGTGGCAGCCCGGGCTGCTGCGCCTGCTCAAGGTCATCGGCCAGGCCGCGAAGGACACCGGCAAGCCCGCCGGCGTCTGCGGTGAGGCCGCCGCCGACCCGAGGCTCGCGCTGGTCCTGGCAGGGCTCGGCCTGACCAGTCTCTCGATGAACGCGCCCGCGGTGCGCGCGGTCGGCGCGAGCCTGGCCGCCACGACGCTGGCCGAATGCGAGGCACTGGCCGAGGCGGCTTTGGCCACGTCAGACCCGGTTTCCGCGAGGCAGGCCGCCGCACAGCGATAGCAAAGGTCCCCTGCTCTCCCGGTGATGAACTTCGGGCTGATCGGCCAGGCCGCCGCGATGTTCGCGGTGACCAATGTCGACGACATCGTGCTGCTCGCGCTCTTCTTCGGCCGCGCGGCCGGACGCGGTGGCGCGGCGAGGGTGGTGGCCGGGCAGTACCTCGGGTTCGCCGGGATCCTCGCCGTCTCGATCGCCGGGGCGCTCGGAGCCGGCCTCTTGCCGGGCTCCGTCCTGCCCTGGCTCGGGCTGATGCCGCTCCTGCTCGGCCTCCGGGCGGCGTGGCGCGTCTGGCGTGAGCGCGGCACGGAAGCCGACGAGCCCGCCGTCGGTCCCGGCGTTCTCGCCGTGGCGGGGGTGACCTTCGCCAACGGCGGCGACAACATCGGCGTCTACGTCCCCGTGTTCGCCAACACCGGCACCGGCGGCCTGCTCGTGTACACGGTCGTGTTCCTCACGCTCGTCGCCGTCTGGTGCGCGGCGGGCCGGTACTTCGCGACCCGTCCGGTGATCGCCCGCGCTCTCGGGCGCTGGGGCCACCTGATGCTTCCGGTCGTCCTCATCGGTATCGGGTTGCTGATTCTCCTGCACGCCTGATGTCGAAAACCGGTCTACCGCTTCGACGCCTTGGTGAAGGACACCGAAGCGACGAAAGGACCGGACCCATGACGACCACCATGACCCCGACACGGGCAGGACGCCGGGAGTGGGTCGGGCTGGCCGTACTGGCCCTCCCCGCCTTCCTGGTCTCGCTCGACGTGTTCGTGCTGATCCTCGCGCTGCCGAAGCTCAGCCAGAGCCTCGGCGCCGACAGCACCCAGCAGCTGTGGATCATGGACGTCTACGGCTTCATGATCGCCGGGTTCATGGTCACCATGGGCACCCTCGGCGATCGCATCGGCCGCCGGAAACTGCTGCTCATCGGCGCCACGGCGTTCGGCGCGGCCTCGGTGCTGGCGGCGTTCTCGACCAGCGCGCTGATGCTCGTCGCCGCCCGCGCGGTCCTCGGGATCGCCGGGGCGACGCTGGCGCCGTCGACGCTCGCCCTGATCAGCAACCTGTTCCTCGACACCCGCCAGCGCTCCCTCGCGATCGGGATCTGGGCGGGCTGCTTCACCGTCGGCGCGATCGTGGGCCCGATGGTCGGCGGCGTGCTGCTGGAGCACTTCTGGTGGGGTTCGGTGTTCCTGCTCGGCGTCCCCGCGATGGTCCTGCTGCTCGTCGTCGGCCCGAAGCTCCTGCCTGAGTACCGCAACGAGAACGCCGGCCGTCTCGACCTGGCGAGTGTCGCGTTGTCGCTGGTCACGATCCTGCCCGCGGTCTACGGCATCAAGGAACTCGCCCGCGAAGGCGTCCACCTGGTCCCGGCGGCGTCACTCCTGATCGGTCTCGGCTTCGGCGCGGTGTTCGTGCGGCGCCAGCGCGTCCTCAAGGACCCGCTGATCGACCTGAAGCTGTTCCGCGGCCGCGCCTTCTCCACCGCGCTCGGCGGGATGTGCGCGTTCTCCATGCTGGGCGGGACGACCATGCTCTTCGTCGCGCAGTTCTTCCAGATCGTGCTGGAGCTCTCGCCGGTCGGCGCCGCGCTGGCGTTGCTGCCGGGCATGCTCTCGGCGACCGTCAGCTTCCTCGCCGCCCCGATCCTCGCCCGCCGCTTCCGCCCGGTCACCCTGATCGCCGGCGGGCTGGCCGGGGCGATCGGCGGATTCCTGCTGCTGACGCAGGTCGAGGCCGGAGCCGGTCCGGTGGTCCCGTCGATCGCCTTCGCCATCACCTGCCTGTGCGGCGGACCGCTGGTCACCCTGGGCACGGACCTGGTCGTCGGTTCCGTGCCGCCGGAGAAGGCCGGTTCGGCGGCCTCGCTTTCGCAGACCGGCAACGAGTTCGGCTACGCGCTGGGCATCGCGACCGTCGGGACGCTGGGCAACGCCGTCACCCGCGCCCGGCTCGCCGACGCCGTCCCCGCGCACGACGCCTTCGCCAGCGGGATGCACGCGGTGTCCGGGCTGGCCGCGCTGGTGCTGGCCGGGATCGCGTTCTTCGTGATCCGGCACCTCCGGCACGTGCGTCCGGTCGGTGCCTAACCGAAGAAGCCCCGCCGCGGGTGCTTGATGATCAGCGCTCCCCCGTGCACGCGCCCGGTGATGACGAACCGGGGCGTGCCGGGGCGGCCGTTCGACTGGGTCCGGTCGTCGAGGTTGCCGAACTTGATGTCGGTGATCGAGTTCGTGTCGACGGCGGCGTTCTCGGGGATGGTGATCTCGACCGGGCCCCATTTGGCCTGGAGGTCGATGTGCACCACCGGGTGCCGGATCTCGGCCTGGGAGAAGTCCAGTTTCGTGGCGCCGTACTTGTTCCGGACCACCATCGACTCCGGGACCAGCCAGTTCCCGTTGCGCTGCAACGCCGAGTACTTGCCGTTGAGCTCCATGACCTGCCCGGACGGATGCGCGTGGGCGTGCGGCCCCGGCGGTGCCCACGGGTTCTGCTGCTGACGCGGCACCATGCCCGCGGCGGGATGCACCAGGCCGGGCAGATCCGTGAGCACCGCGTTCAGCTCACCGCGGTTCTTCGAGGCGAGGGCGCGGTCGGTCCGCTCGGTGAACTCGTCGAGGTTCAGCATCCCGAGACCGATCGCCTTCTGCAGCACTTCGACGACGTGTTCGCGTTCCGCGTCGGAGACCCGGATGTCCCGCCCGGTCAACGGCTTGGTTTCGGTCGTCGGCTGCTCTTCCTCGCCCATGCCTGGAATGGTAGAACCGGATCTCACGCGCGAGATCGGGGAAATACCCTGAACAGACCCGCATTTCTCCCCAGTGTCGCCCTGCTGGCGGCTGTCCTCCTGCTGGCCGGGTGCACCGGGTACGGCGGTGTGCCGGAGACGCCGTACGTCCCGCCGCCGTCGCCGTCGAAACTCGCGGGCGCCCCGGTCGACTACATCGGTTTCCGGCTCGTCATGGCGACGTCACCACCGTCGGTCCTCGATCCCGCCACCGGCGCGACCACCCCGCTTCCCGGCGCCCCGGCAGGCGATCGCGTCAACGATGTCGTCCGGGTCGGCAAGTTCCCGGTCGTGCTGTCGGCCGCCCGTTGTGGGCCGTCGTGCCTGGAGCCGTCCGAAGTGCTCGTCTACGGAGACCCCAAGAATCAGCCGTGGAAGCTGGGCAAGGCCCGCAGCGTCGCCCCGTCGGCCGACGAGACCGGCGTCTGGCTGGTCCGCGACGACGGCAACGACCTCTGCCGTCTCCAGTTCGTCTCCCTGCTCGGCGCCGAACGCGATCGCGGACGGCCGGCGAGCTGTACGACGGCGGTGCGCCAGGAGGTGCCGCAAGGCCTGCTGATCACGGTGAACGCCGGGACGGCGACCGCCGAGGACGTGCTGATCGACCCCCTCACCGGCCGGGCGGTGCACCAGTTCCCCCGCATCCTCGCGATCACCAAGGACCGGATGCTGCTCGCCGAGCTGACCGAGTTCTCCGTACTGGACCTGCGCAACGGGCAGCGCACACCGGTCAAACGACCGGTGGCCAACGGTTCCCCGGGCCCGGTGGTCCCGAGCCGTGACGGGTACAAGGTCGCTGTCGCGTTCGGCGATCCCGCCTGGCAAGGGACCAGTACGCAGACGGCCGACGTCTGGGTGCTCGCGCTCGACTCGCTGACCTGGACACGGGCGCCTTCGATGCCGATCGTGACCGCGATCGAGCGGGTCGCCCTCGACTGGTCCGAGGACAACGACCTGGTGCTCGTCACCGACGTGGTCGCCGGCTGGCGGCTCGACAGGCCGAGCTGGACGATCGTCAGGACACCGCTGCCCGCCGAACGGAACCGTTCGGTGGTGACCATCGCCCAGGCTTGACCTACTCGGCGTCGAGACCGTGCTCGATGGCGTAGCGGGCTAGTTCGACCCGGTTGTGCAGCTGGAGTTTCCGCAGCGTCGACTGGACGTGGTTCTCCACCGTCCGGTGCGAGAGCACGAGCTTCTCGGCGATCTGCCGCGCCGTCATCCCCTTCGCGACCAGGCGCAGGACGTCGGTCTCGCGTTCGGTCAGCCGCGGCGGCGCGGGCCCGTCGTCCGGGGCGTCGGCCATGCGTCGGTACTCGCCGAGGACGAGTCCGGCGAGTCCGGCGGTGAACACCGGATCCCCCGCGGCTGTCCGCTTGACCGCGTCCACCAGTTCGCTGGCCGAAGCCGATTTGACCAGATACCCGGACGCCCCGGCTTTGACCGCTTCGAGGACGTCGCTGTGCTCGCCGCTCGCGGACAGCACCAGGACCCTGGTCGACGGCAGCTCCGCGGTGATCTCGCGGGTGGCGTCGACGCCGGACGTCTCACCGAGGTTGAGGTCCATCAGCACGACGTCCGGTTTGACCGTGCGCGCGATCCGCACCGCGGCGGGCGCGTCCGGCGCGGTGGCCCGCACGTCGAAACCGTGCTCGGCCAGGTCGCGGGCGACCCCGTCCCGCCACATCGGATGGTCGTCGACCACCATCACCGAAACACCGGGCGCGTCGGTCATCGCTTTCCCCTCGCCGCCACTGGAACCTTGACTTCCCATTCGGTGCCCTGGCCCGGCGCGGTGTCCAGGGCGACGCTTCCGCCCAGATCCCGCACGCGTCCCTTGATGGACTCCGCGATACCTAGATGTCCCTGGGCCGCCGCGCGTTCCAACACACCCTGCTCGATTCCCGGGCCGTCGTCGCGGACGCTGACCACGACCTCGGTGCCGAGGTCCTCCAGCAGCACCCAGGCATGTGCTTCCTCACCCGCGTGCTTCTCGACGTTCAGCAGTGCCTCGCGCGCCACGGCCACCAGTTCCGCGGTCACGTGCTCGGGCAGCTGGACCTCGCCCGCGGGCGTCGAGACCTGCACCGACGGCGTCGCGAGCAGCTGCAGCGCGGCCCGGAGGTCGGTGGTCCCGTTCTCGCTCGGATGCGTCGGCTCGGTGGTGACCAGCGCCCGCAGCGCGATCTCCTGCTCACCGGCCAGTTTCGCCAGCTCGGCGGCTTCCCCGCCGAATTCGGCGCCGCGTTTGCGCACCCGTGCGAGCACCTGGAGGACGCTGTCGTGGATGGACCTGGCGAGCCGCTCGCGTTCGGCCGTCGCGGCCTCCATGCGCAACGCCCTGGTCAGCGCGTCCGCCGACCGGCGGGCCATGGTCGCGGCCAGGCCGATCACGAACCCGCTCGCGGTCAGCAGGAAACCGTCCCGCGCGACGTCGACGTCGAACCGAAAGCGCACCAGCCCGGTGACCACCGAGACCACCAGTCCGGCGAGCACCCCGCCGAGGGCGCCGAACCGGGTCCCGGCGGCCGCGGGCGGGACCGCCGCCCACACCGTCGTGATGAGCGGGGTGTTGGCGTCGAACTGCGCGGTGGTCAGGATCCACGCCGAGGTGAACATGAGGGCGACGGTCAGCACGAGATCGACGCCGACCAGCCACGGCCAGCGGCTCGTCGGCCGCGCGTACAACGCGCTGCTGAGCACGGTCCACACCGTCATCACCCCGAACGACGTCCACGCGAGCCACTTATTCGTGTAGCCGTCGTAGTGGACGATGAACGAGCCCAGCGCGAAGAGCAGCGTCGTCACGCGAAGCACGATCACGCCGCGCCAGAGCGGAGTGGCGGGGTCCCGCGTGCCGAGCGCCGAGACCGCCCGCCAGAGCGGGGTGTCCGTCATGACTTGGCTTCGGACTCTTTCTCTTCCCCGGAATCGTTCGGCGTCGCCGCCTGATCCCGCAGGACGTCGATCTCCGCCGGATCGGGATCGTGTTCGTGCAGCAGCGACCGGATACCCGCGTTGAGCACCGCGAGCAGCGGCACCGAAAGCAGCGCGCCGGCGATCCCGGCGGCGACGAGGCCGGCGGTGATCGCGAGCACCACGGCGAGCGGGTGCAGCTTCACCGCGCGGCCGAGCAGGATCGGCTGCAGCACGTGGCTTTCCAGCTGCATGACGCCGATGACGATGGCCAGCACGACCAGCGCGCCGACGACCCCCTTCGTCACCAGGGCGATCAGCACCGCGACCGCGCCCGCGATCACGGCGCCGATGATCGGGATGAAGGCGCCGAGGAACACCAGCGTCGCCAGCGGGATCACCAGCGGCACCCCGACGATCGCCAGCCCGATGCCGATGCCGACCGCGTCGACCACGGCCACCGCCGCCGTCGCGCGCACGTAACTGACCAGCGAGGCGAACCCCCGCCGCCCGGCGACGTCGACCCGGTTGCGCACGCCGCGGGGCACGCCGAGGACGAGGAACTTCCAGATCTGGTCGCCGCCGGAGAGGAAGAAGATGAGGATGAACAGCGTCAGGATGAAACCGGTGACGATCTCGCCGACCGTGCCCGCCGTGGTGAGCGCGGTGGTGGTGATCGACGCCTGGTTGTTCTGCAGGAAGCCGATCGCCTGGTTGATGAACTCCTGGATCTGTTCCTGGCGCAGGTGCAGCGGCCCGTCGATGAGCCAGGTCTTGATCTGGTTGAGGCTCTCCGTCAGCTGCTTCTGCAGCTCCGGCAGGCCGGAGGAGAACTGCGCGACGACGAACGTCAGCAGCCCGCCCAGCACCGCGAGCCCGGCGATCAGCACTATCCCGGCCGCCAGCCCGCGCGGGAATCTCAGCGTCTGCAGCTTGGAGACCGCGGGCGCGAGCAGCGCGGCGAGCAGCAGCGCGATCGACAGCGGGATCACGACCACCGACAGGTAGCCGATCAGGAACACGATCACGTAGAGCGCGGCGATCACCACGATGAAGCGCCACGACAACGCCGCGCCGATCCGCAGGCCGCGGGGCACGAGGCTGGTGACGTCTTCCGTGGATTCGGAAAGGAACGGGTTCGACTTGTCGAATTCCGGCTGTTTGCGCTGGGGCTCGCTCACGCGCTCACCGTATCGGTCCGGGGCGACGTTTCTTGAACATTCCGGGCAACGCGTACGAGTCGAATTCGCCCGATGCGACGCTTGACACACCGCCCGCCGGTCGACTCCCGAGTAACCCGGCCTCGCCAGCGTCGATCACCGATCGTAATTTCGGGCTACACCGTGTGTTCTTCACACGATCGTGCCATCAAGGCGCTCCTGGCTCGCTTTGGCCTTCCGCACTTTGCTTACCTCGGTTCCGCAACCACGAACGGCACACCGACGCGACAGGAGACCGAGTGACGAACGCGGCGAAGAACGAGAGGCGAGGCGCGGCGCGCTTCGGCCGTCTCGCTTCGCGTGCGCTGTTCGTCCTCGGCGGCACCGTCGCCGGTTCCGCCGCCGCGTGGATCGTTTCCGGCGCTTCCGCTTCCGCGGACGTCGTCCCGGTGGTCTCCGCTCCCGACACGAGCGTCACCCCGGTCACCGACGCCACCACGGCCGGTCTTTCCGACGTTTCCCGTGGCGCTTCGAAGTTCACCGGCGACGTCGCCGGCGCGGTGTGCGGCGACAGCCACCAGGACGCCACCACGTGGTCGATGCCGGACGAGACCCAGACGTCCCCGGCGAAGCACCACTGCGGCGGCGACATCCGCGCCGACGAGCACGAGGTCTCCACCCGGGTCAGCGACGCGGTCACCGACTTCGCGGACAACTCGGTGGTCACCCCGGTCAAGCGGACCCTCGGCGCCGTCGAGCACATCGTGCGCAAGCCGCAGGACACCCGCCAGGTGCTGGACGAGACCTTCGCCCCGTCACCCGAATTCGGCCGCAAGGTCTGGGACCTCCTCGACCCGCACGGCCACGGCGACCTCGTCCCGGACCTTCCGGTCGGTGGCGCTCCGGTCGACCCGAAGTCCCCGCTGGACACCATCGGCGCCGGAGACCAGGTCACCGACTTCGCCCAGCTGGCGACGACGCAGTTCCCCGCTTCTTCCGAGACCGTCCTCCCGATGCCGACCTTCGTGCAGCAGCACGACGCCTTCGCTCAGGACGAGGACTCTCCTTCCCGTGACGGACACCGCGGCGACTTCCCGCGTCCGCTCACCCCGGCGCCGCTTCCCGTCGCGCCTTCCATCCCGACTGTCCCCGGTGGCGGCAACGCTCCCGGTGGTCACCTCGACGGCCTGACCCACGGCGTTCCCGCCTGGCTCGTCGCCGCCGTCGAGCGTTCCCTGACCGGCTACTCGCTGGCAGGCACGCGGTACATGCCGCTCACCCCGGGCTCGCAGCCCGGCGTCACTCCCGACTGAACACCTCCCTCCGCGGGGTAGCCGACGCGCCTCACGCCTCCCGATTCCGGGCTTGGCTTCGCGTCCGCTCCTGATCCCCCGCGAAACGGCGGTGCGCTTTTGTGCGCCCGCAGCCAGTTCCACCCCCTCTGGTGCCGCTTCGAAGGCACCTCCTCAAACCCGAAAGGGAACCCGAAATGAAGGAGAACTACCCCATGCAATCCTGGGCAAAGCGCGGACTCCAGACCGCGTTGGTCACGGGTGGGTTGTTGATGCTGGGCACCGGCATCGCCTCGGCTGACGAACAGGTCAACCCTGACACCCCTGCCTCCCCGCTCGACGCGAACGTCACCGTTCCCATCGAGATCGACAACAACGCCGTCGGCACGCCCCTCGGTCAGCTCGACGTTCCCGGCTACCAGGGTGAGGTCAGCACCAAGGCCGTCACCAAGCCGGTTTCCGACGCGCTCGACGGCGTCACCTCGCCCGGCAGCAGCACCGACGGTGTCGGCGGAGGGCTCCCCAGCCTCTCCGGCAAGAACGCCGTCCCCGCGCCGCTGGCAGCCAAGGACTCGGCCCGTCAGGTCAGCGGTGGGCTGACCGGTGGTGGGTTCACCACCACGGACGACATCCTCAAGGGCAACAAGGTCGTCGGCGACGTCGTCGTCCCGATCCAGATCGTCGACAACGCCATCGGCGTGATCGGCGACGCAGAGGTCGAGGGCGGCAGCCACGACCAGACGTGGTCGCACAACCAGGACGTCGAGACCACCGGTGAGGACTCCAGCCTCGCCGGGAACGTCGTGTCCCTGGACTGGGCGCTGCCCGTGCAGATCGCCGGCAACGGCGGCGGGCTCGCCGGCGGCACCGGTCGCGTGGTCGGCGGTTCCGCCAGCCAGAGCACCACCGAGACCGGCAACGTCACCACCGACGGCGAGGGCTCCGCCCTTTCCGGCAACGTGGTCGCCGGTCAGTTCGCCACCCCGGTCCAGGTCACCGGCAACGCCGTGTCCTGGATCATCGGCAACGCCAACAGCTCCGGCTACGAGGCCGAGACAGACGCCACCTCCGGTGGCTGGGTCCAGACCGACGGTGACGACTCCGCCCTCGGCGGCAACGTCGGCGCGGTGCCGATCGCCCTCCCGGTGAAGGTGAACGACAACGCGGCTGCCGCGCACGGTTCGCTCGCGAACTCGAACAGCAGCTCCTCGGCGGACGCGCAGGCCGGCGACACCACGCCCGGCTGGAGCAACGTCCCCAGCTACGTGCAGACCTCCGGTGAGGACTCGGCCGTCGCGGGTAACGCGATCGTGCCGCAGACCGCGGACGTCGCGAACGTCGGCGGCGTGGCCGCCAGCTGGGTCGGCCTGGCCAACACCGGCAAGGACGGCGGCACCAGCCACTCCAGCGTCGTCGACGCCGGTGGCTTCGTCAGCTCCGAGGGCGAAGGCTCCGCGGGCGGCGGCAACATCGTCGACCCGGCCGTGGCGGCCCCGGTCGAGGTGACCTGCATCGCGGGCACCTACATCGGCAACGTGTCCTCCACCTCGTGCGAGAACACCGTCGACGCGAACGCCGGCAACGGCAGCCACACCACGGGTGACGACTCCACCCTCGCGGGCAACATCGTCAACACCCAGGCCGCGCTGGCCCCCGAGGTCTACGGCGTCGGTGGCTCGCACATCGGCCAGGCCGTCGCCGAGGCGACCGAGACCAAGACCGTGACCGCCGGCGGGTACGACGGCAGCACGGGCAACGACTCGTCGGGCTCGGGCAACATCGTCCAGGTCCCGGCCGCGGTTCCGGCCGAGGTCTTCGGCGTGGGCGGCTCGTTCATCGGTCAGGGCACCGGCTCCGCCGACGAGACCAAGGTCGTCTCCGGTGGCGGCGGCGGGAACACCGCCGACGACAACGGCTTCCTCAGCTCCAACCTGGGCACCGTGCCGGTTTCGCTGCCGGTGCAGGCCTTCGGGATCGGTGGCGCGTTCATCGGTCAGGGCCACGGCGGCGCGGACGGCGACACCACCTCGAACGCGGGCGGCGACGTCCACGCGACCGGTGACAACGGCGCCGGCTCGGGCAACCTGGTCTACGGCCCGGTCTCCCTGCCGGTCCAGGCGCACAACTTCGCCGCGGTGCTCGGCGGAATCGCCTCGGGCGAAGGCTCGAACCTGACCGACTCGTCGGCCGGTGGCGACGCCACCGCCAACGGTGACGAAGGCGCCCTGGCGGGCAACATCGTCCAGACGCCGGTCGGCGGCACCGTCCCGGTGACCGGGCTCGGCGTGGCCGGTGCGGGCATCGCCAAGGGCAACAGCCTGAACGACGTCATGTCGGCGGCCGGCGGCGACGCCACCACCACCGGTGACAACGGCGCGGTCGCGGGCAACATCATCGGCGCGCAGGCGCTGCCGATCGTGCCCGTCACCCACGATGCCATCGCGGCCGCCGGCATCGCCGGTGCCGAGGGCATGGACACCGTCGACGCTACCTCGGGCGGCGACGTCGAGACCTCGGGCCTCGACGGATCGCTGTCGGGCAACATCCTCGACATCCCGGCCGCGGCCGTTCCGGAGGTGTTCGGCGACGCCATCGCGGCGGCCGGCGGCGTCTCCGAGTCGAACGCGGACAGCGTCGTCGACGGCCAGGCCGGTGGCGACAGCATCACCGACGGCAGCGGAGAGGCCCTCTCGGGCTTCAACTTCCACCACCCGCTCACCTTCGTGATCCCGGTGAACGAGCTCGAAATCCCGGTGCTGGCCATCGCGGACGAGAACTCGACCGACTCCACCGAGATCAACGACGAGGAGTACACCCGCGCGTTCACCGACTCGGTGGGCTCGGAGATGCCGATCGACGCCATCCCGGCGCTGCCCTTCGGTGCTCCCGCGGTGCCTTCGCTGAACGGTGCCGGCGCCCTGCCGACCACCCCGGCGATCGGTGGCGCCCGCTCCGACGGCCCGCAGCTGGGTGGCCTTCAGGCCGGCCTGTCCGCCCTGAAGGGGCTGACGGCTCTCCCGACGCAGATGCCGAAGGCCGACCTGCCCGAGCTGCCCGTCACCCCGGCGCTGCCCGGTGTCCCGGCCCTGCCGAAGACCCCGGCCCTGTCCGGTGACGCCGCTCGTGCGGACGCCCCGAAGCTCGCGCAGCTCCCGGCGCTGACCGCGCTGCCGGTCGCCGGTGGTCTGCCGACCGCCGGTGCCCTGCCGACGCTGCCGACCGCCGGCACCCTGCCGGTGGCGCTGCCCACGGCCGGCACCCTGCCGGTGGCCCTCCCGACGGCCGGCACCCTGCCGACCGCGGGTGCGCTCCCGGCCGCCGGCTCGCTGCCGGTGCAGCTGCCCACCGCGGGCACCCTGCCCGCCGTGAACAGCACCCCGGCGATGCCGACCGCGCAGGTCCCGGCTCTGGCGAACGTCGACTCGTCGCCGCTGAGCATGTTCCAGCGTTTCATCGGCACCCTGACCGGCAAGAAGTTCCACACCATGTGAACCTGCCAGTCGGCTAGCGCCACTGAATGAACCGAAGCGGGCCCGGGAGTCACTCCCGGGCCCGCTTTGTGTTCTGGCCGCGGTTGATCCGCGCGTCCGGTCCGTGAAGGCCTCCTTCCCTACTCTGAAGGTAGGGAAGGAGGCCTTCACGGACTGGGCCTCCGCTCAGTCGAACCCCGGGGTGAACAGCGCGTCCTGGGCCGCGCCCATCGCGGTCAGCACCGCACCTTCCAGTACCCCGCTCCCGCCGACGGTCCCCGCCCGCACTTCGGTCCGCAGTGGCGAGATCTCCGCGAGCCGACGGCTGACCCGGGCCGCGAGCGCGTCGTCGCCCGCGCGGCCGATCTCGCCGCCGAGCACGAGACAGCCGGGGTCGAGCACCGCGGTGACCGCGGCCGCGCCGATCGCGATCCGTTCCGCGACGATCTCCAGGAACTCCTCGGCCTCCGCGTCGATCGCGTACCCCACAGCCGCTTCGGCCGATTCGGCGTTGTCGGCCGACGAAGCCGGGATGCCGTGCGCGCGGGCCAGTTCGCAGATCGCGGCGCTGCCCGCCAAGGTGTGGAAGCCGCCGTCGCAGTCGGTCGCGGTCGGGAGCCGTCCGGGGCCGAGCATCGGCAGGAACCCGATCTCGCCCGCGCCGCCCGACGCGCCCCGCCGCAGCGAACCGTCGAGGACAACGGCCGCGCCGACCCCGAAACCGAGCCACAGCAGCACGAACGTGTCCCGGTCGCGGGCGGCGCCGAGCCGCTGTTCGGCGGCGGCCGCGAGGTTGACCTCGTTCTCCAGCAGGACCGGGACACCCCGCCGTCGCCGGAGTTCGTCGACGAGTTTCCCGTGCCACGCGGGCAATCCCCCGGCGGGCCGCAGGCCACCGGTCGCCGGGTCGACCAGACCGGGCGCGCCGACGGCGATCGTGTGCAGCGCGCTCGCGCCCGCTTCGGCGGTGGTGGCGTCCAGCAGGGCGATCGCCCGCTCGACGGCCACGTCGGTGTCGACGTCCAGCGCGAACGGGATCGAGGCCTCCGCGCGGGTCCGTCCCAGCAGGTCCGCGACCGAAACGGCCATGCCATGGGTGCGGACGTCGAGGCCGGCGAGGTATGCGCGTTCGGCGACGATGCCGTACAGCTTCGCGTTCGGCCCGCGGCGTTCGGCGCCCGCTTCGCCGACGATCTCGATCAGCCCGGCGTCCCGCAGCCGTTCGACGAGGTCGGCGACGGTCGGCCGGGAGAGCCCGGTCAACGTCTTGAGCTGGGTGGCCGTCAGCGAGCCCTCGCGTTGGAGCAGGTCGAGGGCCAGGCGGTCGTTGATGGCCCGCGCGGTACTCGGGGAGGCGGACGGCATCCGGATGACACTCACCGGTAGATCCTCCCAGAATTAATTATCAGGTTCCCTTCCTGATAGTTTACGCTGACCCCGTCGAGTTGTCTCATGGACCTTGGGGGCCCAGTGAGTAATGCAGTGGAAACCGTCGGCGGGCCGACGCGGCGGGTGCGGCAGGCGCGGGTCGCCATCGCCGCCGTCTTCGCCGTGCACGGCGCGGTGACCGGCAGTTTCGCCACCCGGATCCCGTGGATCCAGGAACACGCGGGGATCAGCGCGGGCCAGCTCGGTCTCGCGCTCGCCTTCCCCGCCATCGGTGCCTCGCTGACCATGCCGCTCGCCGCGCGGATCGGGCACCGGCTCGGCGGCAGGCTCGGGCTTCGGTTGCTGCTGGCGTACTGGACGCTGGCGCTGATCCTCCCGTCGCTGGCGGGGAACCTCTTCACCCTGTGTCTCGCGTTGTTCGTCATGGGCACCGCGGCCGGTACCTCGGACGTGCTGATGAACGCCCTCGGCGTCGAAGTCGAGGCGAAGATGGGCAAGTCGGTCATGTCGGGGCTGCACGGCATGTGGACCACGGGTGCGCTCGTCGGCTCCGCGGCCGGCACGCTCGCCGCGCATGCCGCGCTGGACGCCCGTATCCACCTCGCGATCGCGTCCGCTGTGCTCACTGTCGCCGGTGCGCTCCTCTGTCAGGGAGTGCTCGACGTCCGCAGCGCACCCGACGAGCATCCGCCGCCGAGGTTCGCGCTGCCGCCGAAGTCGGCCGTGATCATCGGTGCGGTCGCGTTCTGCGCCGTCTTCGCGGAGGGGGCGAGCCTCGACTGGTCCGCCGTCTACCTGCGCGACGTGCTCGGCACCTCGCCGGGGATCGCGGCGGCGTCGACCACCGCGTTCACCTGCACGATGGCGGTGGCCCGCCTCTCGGGTGACGCGCTGGTGCGGCGGTTCGGCTCGGTCAAGACCGTCCGCACGGGTGGTGTCTTCGCGACGGCGGGCGGTTTGATGGTCGTCTTCGCCACCCATCCGGTGATGGCGATGGCCGGATTCGCGCTGATCGGACTCGGCGTCTCCGTCGTCGTGCCGCTCGCCTTCGCGGCGGCGGGCCGCAGCGGGCCGACGCCGAGCCAGTCGATCGCGGGCGTCGCGACCATCACCTACTCCTCCGGGCTCGTCGCGCCGTCGCTGATCGGCGGGATCGCCGACGCGACGTCGCTGACGGTGTCCTTCGGGGTGGTCACGCTGCTGGCGCTCGGTCTGGTGGCGGGCGCCGGTGTGCTCCGGTCTCGTTAGCCGAACTGAAGGGAGCGCTTGGCGAGGCCGTGCCAGTAGCCGTCGATGACGGTTTCGCCTTTCCCTTCCGAGGAGCTCGCGCCGAGCGAGACGAACAGCGGTGCGAAGTGTTCGATCCTGGGGTGCGCGAGGGCCGCGGCGGGCGCCTTGTGCTGGAAGTCCAGCAGCGCGTCGAGATCGCCCTGGCGCAGGGTTTCCGCACCCCAGTGGTCGAATTCGCTCGACCACGCGGGCGGGGCCCCGTCGGTGCCGTCGGTCTGGCCGAGCGCGCTCAGGTTGTGGGTGAAGAAGCCGCTGCCGATGATCAGCACGCCTTCGTCGCGCAGAGGCGCGAGCTTCCGGCCGAGGTCGAACAGCTCCCGCGGGTCCAGCGACGGCATGGACACCTGGAGCACCGGGATGTCGGCGTCCGGGTACATCTCCACGAGCGGGACGTACGCGCCGTGGTCGAGGCCGCGGTCGGGCGCGTCGTGGACCGGCGTCTGGTTCGAGCGGAGCAGTTTCCGCACCTTGTCCGCCAGCTCGGGAGCGCCGGGCGCGGTGTATTTCACCTGGTAGTAGTGCTCGGGGAAGCCCCAGAAGTCGTAGACCAGCGGCACCGTGGTGGTGGCGCCGAGGGTCAGCGGCGCCTCTTCCCAGTGCGCGGAGACGACGAGGATCGCCTTCGGCTTTTCGAGGTCCGCCGACCAGCCGGCGAGCTGGCGGGTCCAGGTGGCGTCGTCGGCGAGCGGCGGCGCGCCGTGGCTGAGGTAGAGCACCGGCGTCATGTCAGCTCCAAGTGTTTGAACTTTCAACTACCAGGATAGACGACGTCGCCGGACTCCGCCTTATTCCCGGGCGAGGTTCGCCGCCATCCGCTCCAGTACGCCGACCTTGGTCTCCAGGTGAAGATGCATCTCCCGGCCCGACGGGGTCAGGTGGCTTTCGGTGTCGACCCGGCCGTGAGTCCGCGGGTCCGAGACGACCTCCGTCAGTTCCTCGAACGGCGACAACGCCTCGTCGGCGAGGATCTTGTCCATGGAGGATGCGAGGGCCTGGTGAAGGTGGGCGAACCAGAATCCGATGGGCTTCATGGATACTCCTCATGTAGACGGCAACTACATGTAAAAGTACATGCACTTGGTGAGGATGGGCAATGACGGACGCCGTGGCCGACGTGGAACGCGCGATGATCGCCATCCGGCGAAGCCAGGCGAGGCGATCGCTGTCGAAACTCGCTCGCGATCGCGCCGAATCGATGCCGGACCAGGCGGTTCAGGGGCTCCTGGACGCCGTCGAAGCGGCCGGGGAAAGCGGCGAACCGGGCACAGTGACCAGCCTCGCGGCGGCCCTGACCATCGATCAGCCGCGCGCGAGCCGTCTGGTCGCGCGGGCCGTCGAGGGCGGTTTCCTCCGGCGCGAGGCCGATCAGCGCGACGGCCGCCGCGCCGTCCTCGTGCTCACCGAAACCGGGCACGCCGAAGTGACGCGGATGCACGAATTCCGCCGTTCGGTGTTCGCCGAGGCGATGGCGGACTGGCCGGACGAAGACCGCCGCGAGTTCGCCCGGCTGCTGACCGCCTTCGTCCGGAACTACGGCGCGCTCGGCGCGAAGTAGTTGACCAGGTTGCCGTCGGGGTCGCGGAACAGCAGGGACCGGTTCCCCCACGGCATCGTGGTCGGCTCCTGGACGATCTCGGCCAGGTCCGCCAGTCGCTCGTACTCCTTGTCGACGTCGTCGACCCGGAACTCGAGGATCGCGGTCCGGTTCGATTCGGGCACCGCGGCGGCGCCGCCGAACAGGGTCATCGTCTCGGCGCTGCCGATCGCCAAGGTGCACGACGGGCCGACGAGTTCGGCGAACTGCTCGGCGCGCCACCGCGCGGCGATGCCGGTCGCCTTCTCGTAGAACCCGGCGAGACGGGCGACGTCGTGGGTGATCACGCGGACGGAAACGAACTGCATGGCTGGTCCTTTCGGTGTCGGAAAGCGGAACACCAGCTACGCTAGGAGCAATACCGGGCAGAATCCGCCCGGTATTCTCGGTGCTGTGACCAGGCCCATCGCCCGGGTGCTCGCGTTGCTGGAGATCCTCCAGAGCGGCGGCACCCGCACCGTCGCCGAGCTGGCGAGACGGCTCGACGTCGACGAACGCACCGTCCGCCGCTACGCCGAGCACCTCCTCGACCTGGACATCCCGGTCCGTTCGGTGCGCGGCCGCTACGGCGGCTACCGCCTGGCCCCCGGCTACCGGATGCCGCCGCTGATGCTCACCGACGAAGAAGCGCTCGCCGTCCTGCTCGGCCTGGTCGCGGGACGGCGGGCCGGGCTGATCACCACGTCGGTCGCGGCCGCCGAGAGCGCGGTGGCGAAAGTCCGCCGGGTGCTCCCGGAGGCGCTCGGCCGCCGTCTGGACGCGCTGCTGGAGACCGCCGACTTCACCGCGCCTGTCCGGCAGACCCTCTCGGCCGAGGCCGAGGTGCTGCTCACCGTCGCGGAAGCGGCGCGGGACCGGCACCCGGTCGAGCTCGCGTACCTCGCCGGGCACGGTGTTGCCAGCGAACGCGTCGTCCATCCGTATGGCGTCGTGGCGCACTCCGGGCGGTGGTATCTGACCGGCTTCGACGAGGCCAGCGGTGAGGTGCGCACCTTCCGCGTCGACAGGATCTCCTCGGCCGAGGCGCGGTCCGGGACCTTCGAGGCGCCCGACGGGTTCGACCCGGCCGAGCGAGTGCTGACAGCCCTGGCCGAGACGCCGCACCGGCACGACGTCTCCGTGTGGATCCAGGCGACGCCGGAGCAGGTCCGAGCCGTCTTCCCGCCGTCCGTTGCCGTCCTGGAAGCGGACGGCGATCGGGTGCGTGCCCGGATCCGGGCCCAGCGGCTGGACTGGATCCCGCCGCTGCTCGCCGCGCTCGACCGGCCGTTCGTGATCGAGCGGCCCGGCGAGCTCCGCGACCTGGTCAGCGCACTGGCAGCGCGGCTGACGGAGCGGGCTCGGGAAGAGTGAGCGCCGAATGCGCCGGCTCCTTCGCGTCTTCGGGCAAGGCCGACAGCCTGCGCAACGCGGTGTTGCGCTGCTCCAGTGCTTCGGGCGTGCTCGGGAACATGGTCGAGTTCCCCGCCGTGACCAGCGCCTGGTTCAGCTCGACGAACCCCCGGAGGCTCTGTTCGTAGGCGGCGAACGCCTCCGTGTGGTCGGTCGTCATGGCCAGCTCGCGGGCCAGCAGGTACGCGCCGACCAGGGCGAGGCTCGACCCCTGCCCGGTGAGGAACGACGGAGCGTGTGCCGCGTCGCCGACCAGGACGACCCGGCCGCTGGACCACCGCGGCATGCGGATCTGGCTGACGACGTCGAAGAAGAGGTCGTCCGCGGCGCGCATGGTGTCGACCATGAGCGGGATGTGCCAGCCGTCCCCGGCGAAGACCGAGGCGATCAGCTCGCGCTGCGCGGCCGGGTCCCGGAAGGCGTCGATGGGCGCTTCGGGGCGGGCGAAGTTCAGGAAGCCGTGCACCGTGTCGCCGTCCCCGACGGCGTAGAGAGCCGCCGCCCGGCCGGGCGTGTTCCAGAGGACGCCCTCGTGTGAGAGCCCGAAGTCGTTTCGCATGGTGAAGCCCGCGAAGCAGTAGCCGATGTAGCGATGGAACTGCTCCTCCGGGCCGAAGGCCAGCGCGCGGGTGTTCGAGTGCAGGCCGTCGGCGCCCACGACGAGGTCGAAGGTGCGCTCGGTCCCACTGCGGAAGCGCACGTCCACGCGGTCGGCGTGCTGGTCGAGGCTCGCGATGGAGTCGTTGAAGAGGAATTCGACGTCGTCGCGGATCGTGTCGTAGAGGACGGAGGTGAGGTCGCCGCGGGGTACCTCCAGGTCGTGGCCCACGACCCCGCCGTTGATCGCGTCAGGCCGGAGCGCGGTGATCCGCTCGCCGTCGGCGTCGACGAAGGTAAGTCTTTGCGTGTTGATGTGAGCGGCCTGGAGCTGGGGAAGAACGCCCATCTGCCGGACGGCGTCCACGGCGGTGCCGCGGATGTCGATGGGGTAGCCGCCGCCGCGGACCGCGTCCGACTTCTCGACGACGGTGACGTCGAAGCCGTAGCGGTGCAGCCAGTAGGCGAGTGCCGGGCCCGCGATGCTGGCGCCGGAGATCAGGACGGTGCTCATGAGTTCTCCTTGGATAGGTAACTTAGGTATCCTTATGGGCTCAGAGCAACTATATACCTAACTTAGGTATCTTTATGAGGTGTGATGGACGACACAGGCTCCCCGGAGCTCGACCTGATGGCGGTACTCCCCCGGCTCACGCAGCTCGGCACCGTGCTCAACCGCAGTCAGCTCGTCGAACGGGCGATGGAACGGGCCGAGATCACCCTCGACCGGCCCGCGATGACGGTGCTGGTCACGCTGCACATGGCCGACCGGCCGCTGCGGGTCGGGGAGATCGCCGACCGCATGAAGGTCGTCGGGCCGCATGTCACCCGGCATCTCAACGCCCTCGAACGGCAAGGGCTGGTCATCCGGGTCGCGGACCCGGAAGACCAGCGAGCGCGCCTGATCGAGCTGACGCCGGAGGGGAAAGCGATCCCCGACAAGTACTTGCGGACGATCCTCGGCTGGTTCGGCGACGCGATGACCGACTGGTCGCCGGAAGACCGCAAGACCTTCGGAAGCCTCCTCGACCGCTTCGTCGACGACCTCACCGCCAAGCTGGCGCACCTCGACGACGAAACGGCCGGCGGATGAGCCCGCCGGCCGTTCCTGGGCTCACTTGCCGCAGAACACCGTCTTGAGGAGCTTGTTCAGCGCGTCCGGGAACTTCGCGTCACTGGCGGTGGCCCCCGCGGTGACCGAGGCGGTCATCGTCTTGCTGCCGTCGGGCGTGCTGTACATCAGCGCCGCGTAGCCGTTGTTGCTGCCGTTGTGGCTGATGACGGTGCCCACGCACCCCGGCCCCAGGTCCTGCACGAACTGTCCGAGACCGTAGCGGCCGAAGAGGCTTTCGCTCTTCGGGTGCGTTTTGCGCATCTCGGTCATCAGCCACGGGGGGAGGAGCTTTCCGCTCTGTAGCGCGGAAAAGTACGTCTGGAGATCCTTGGTCGTCGAGATCATGTCCCCGGCGGCGGAGATCCACGACGGGTTCTGGTGGGTGACGTCGAGCGTCTTTTGCCGGCCGGCGTCGTCATAGGTGTAGTAGGCGTGGGCGTACGGCTTGGGCATGCCCGACCAGCTGCCCGGCGACAAGGTGTCCCGCAGCTTCAACGGCCGCAGGATCCGCCGGTCCAGTTCGTCGGCGAAGGAGTGACCGGTGAGCGCCTCGACCAGCAGCCTGGCCACGACGTAGTTGGTGTTGGAATAGCTCCAGCTCGCGCCCGGCTCGAACCGGGGCGGCTTGGACAGCGACAGCCGGACCAGCTCCTCCGGCTGGTAGGTGTGGAAGCGCTTGTCCACCCATTCCTGGCCGCTCCATGGGATCCCCGGCACGATCGTCCCGTCCGGGAGGAGCTCGCCGGTGTGGTTGAACAACCCGCTGGTGTGCTGCAGCAGCATGCGCACGGTGATCCGCCGGTCGAAGCCGAAGCGGGGCAGGACACCCACCACCGGTGTGTCGAGGCCGATCTTGCCCTCGGCCACCAGCTGCAGTACCAGGGTCGCGGTGAAGTTCTTCGTGGTGCTGCCGACCCGGAAGTGGCCGTCGGTCGACGGCTTCGCGGTCCCGCCCAGCTCGCGCACCCCGGCACTGCCGGTCCATTCGCCCCGCTCGTCGCGGACGCGCAGCTGCATCCCGGCGTACCCGTTGTCGACGAACTCCTGGACGGCCTGCCGCAGTTCCGGGCGGTCCTGTCCGGCGGAGGCCGCCGGGACGGCCACGCCCGTCAGCAGTGCGGCCGCCAGCACGGTGACGCCGGTCCGGCGGAAGGTCTTCAGTGACTTGGTCATGGCGATCACGTTCGCGGGTCGCGCTGACACGGGACGGCCATGGCGCTGACATGAGAGCCTCGATCATGGACGAGGTCAGGTTCGAGCAGGGTTTTGTACGCGCGTTGCTGCGGGAACAGCATCCGGATCTGGCGGAGCTTGAGCTCCGCGAAGTCGAAGGCGGCTGGGACAGCCGGCAATGGCGGCTCGGATCGGAGCTGGCCGTCCGCCTGCCGCGTTCCGAACGCGCCCCGGGTCTGCTGCGCAGCGAGCAGAAGTGGCTGCCCGTGCTGGCCGGCCGCCTGCCGTTGCCGACGCCGATCCCGGTGCGTGTCGGCGAACCTTCGGCCCTGTTCGAGCACACCTGGACGATCATGCGCTGGGTCGACGGCGATCCGGCGGATCGCGCGCCGATCACTCGCGCCGACGCGGCCGAGACGCTCGCGGGTTTCCTCAGGGCGCTGCACCGGCAGGCGCCCGCGGACGCGCCGGTCAGCGCGACACGCGGCCTTCCCCTGGCTTCGCTGCTCGACGGGTTCACCGGTTCGCTGGAGGTCATCGCCGGCGAAGCGGGCGCCGATCGCGCCAGGGAGATCTGGGACAAAGCCGTCGCCGCGCCCGCGTGGGACGGGGTGCCGCTCTGGCTGCACGGCGACCTGCATCCCGCGAACGTGATCGTGCGGGAGGGGACGCTCGCCGGGGTGATCGATTTCGGCGACCTGTGCTCGGGCGATCCCGCGACAGACCTGTCCGCGGCCTGGATCCTGCTGCCCGAGGGCGCGGCGAGCCGGTTCTTCGACGCCTACGAGGTCGCGGACGACGCGACGATCGCGAGGGCCCGCGGCTGGGCCGTCCTGCGCGCGCTGAACCTGATCGCCATCGGACGCAACGGCAGGCTCGGCCTCCCAGGGGGCAAGCCGACCTGGGAACCGGCGGGCCGGGCCGCGCTCGGCCGCGCGTCAGCGTGAGAGGCGGGCTTCGATGCCGTCGAGCAGGCAATCGAGCCCGATCCGGAAGGTCTCGTCCGCGTCGAGGTGGACGGCGTCGCGCACCACCGTGGCCAGCGTCGGAAACTCGCCGGAGGCGAAGGCCCGCGTCAGATAAGGCCCGGATTCGGCCTGCCAGCGCTTCTCGTCCATCCCGGTGGCCCGCTCGGCCCGCCGTTCGGCGATCTCCCGCCGCACCGCGCCGATCGTGTAAGCGTTGACAGCCGCGACCACCGGCATGATCGCGTCGACGCCGAGGTCGTTCAGCTCGGCCATCACGGCCTCCGAACTGGCCATGGTCCGAGGTCCGAGCCGCGGACGGCCGCCCAGGAGGTCGGCGAGCCATTCGTGCTCCTGAACGGCATGCCGCATGGCTTCGGCGAAAGACCGCAACGTCTCCCGCCAGCCTTCCCCGGCAGGCCGGATCCCGGCGTGGGCGGCGTCGACCATCAGATCGAGCAACTCGTCCTTGCTGTCGATGTAGCCGTAGAGCCGCATCGGGCCGACGTCCAGCGCGGTCGCGATCTTGCGCAGCGACACCGCGTCCAGGCCGTCCGCGTCGGCCAGCCGGATCGCCGTCCCCACGATCAGCTCCCGGCTCAGCGGGGCCAGTGCCGGTCGACTCGCCGGCTCCGGCCTCTCCCACACCAACATGCCGAGGACAATACAACGCATCGCGCGATACAGTGTATTGGTCAATACGGTGTATCGAAGGAGTGGCAGCCATGACCATCACCATCGTCGGAGCGGGCCTCGGCGGCCTGGCTCTCGCCCGGGTTCTGCACGTCAACGGCATCGAGTCCGTCGTCTACGAACGTGAAGCGTCGCGCGAAGCACGCGGCCAGGGCGGCATGCTCGACATCCACTCCGGCCAGCCGGCGCTGCGCGAGGCAGGCCTGATCGGCGAGTTCTTCGCGATCGCCCGCGGCGAGGGCCAGGACATGAAACTTCTGGAGTCGGACGGCACCCTTCTACTGCAGGAGGACACGCCCGACGACGCCCCGTTGGCCCGGCCCGAAGTCGACCGCGCCGACCTGCGTGACCTGCTGCTGGACGCCCTCCCCGAGGGCACGGTGCGCTGGGGGCACGCGTACGAGTCCGCGGAAAACGGCGAGGTGCGCTTCGGCGACGGCAGCAGTGCGACGTACGACCTGCTGGTCGGCGCCGACGGCGCGAACTCCCGGGTCCGCGCGCTGCTCACCGACGCCCGTCCGGCGCATCTCGGCCAGAACGTCGTCGAGATCGGCATCCCCGACATCGACCGCACACACCCCGGCCTCGCGGCGATGGTCGGCCGCGGCAACTACTGGGTGTTCGGCGACGGACTGTCCATGGGGGCACAGCGCAACGGCGACGGTCGCGTCCGCATCGGCCTGAGCTTCTACAACACCGGTGAGGACTGGCTGGCGACCAGCGGGATCCCGTTCGACGACCCGGCCGCCGCCAAGGCGCGGCTGATCGAGCTGCTTTCGGGCTGGGACTCGAAGTTCATCGCGCTGATCGAAGCCTGCGACGACACGGTCGTGCCGCGGTCGCTCTCCACCCTGCCGCTCGGCCTGACCTGGGAGCCGGCGCCGGACGTCACGCTGCTCGGCGACGCCGCGCACCTGATGCCGCCGGTGGGCGAGGGGGCCAACATGGCCCTGCTCGACGGCGCCCGGCTCGCTCTGGCGCTGGCCGCGCACCCGGACGACTTCCCCGCCGCCGTCAAGGAGTACGAACGCGAGATGTTCGAGCGCACCGGCGCCGCCGCCCGCATGTCCGCGCGCGTGCAGGAAATGCTGATGTCGCCGGACGCCGCCCGGAAGATGCTCGCGTTCTTCCAGCCGGACTGAAGTTCCGCACAGCCGCGTCGGTCGGACGATCGCGGGCCCGAACTCACCAGGTATCAGGAATGCAGCTCCTGCCCTAGTCGTGTGTCAGGTCGACGAAGCGGCTGTAGTGCAGCTGGTGCGCGACGGTGATCGTCGCCGTCGGCCCGGCACGGTGCTTCGCGATGATCAGGTCCGCCTCGCCCGCCCGCGGGTCGTCCCGCTCCCAGGCGTCGGGCCGGTTGACCAGGATGACGAGGTCGGCGTCCTGCTCCAGCGAGCCGGACTCACGGAGGTCGGACAGCATCGGGCGTTTGTCGGTCCGCTGCTCGGGACCACGGTTCAGCTGGCTGATCGCGATCACCGGGACCTCGATCTCCTTGGCCAGCAGCTTCATCTGCCGCGAGAACTCCGAGACTTCCTGCTGCCGGGACTCGACGCGCTTGCCCGAGGTCATCAGCTGGAGGTAGTCGAGGACGACGAGCTTGAGGTCGTTGCGCTGCTTGAGCCGCCGGGCCTTCGCGCGGATCTCCATCATCGTCATGTTCGGCGAATCGTCGACGAACAGCGGCGCTTCGGAGACCTCGCTCATCCGGCGCGCGAGCCGCGTCCAGTCGTCGTCGGACATCTTGCCACCGCGCATGTCCGCCAGACGGATCCGAGCCTCGGCCGAGAGCATGCGCATGACGATCTCGGTCCTGCTCATTTCCAGCGAGAAGATTACGCTGGTCAGACCGTGTTTGATGGACGCCGAACGGGCAAAATCGAGTCCTAGGGTCGAGTTGTGGGTCGGGACCATCGACCGTCCGGCCAGATACAGATGGTCCGGCGCGTCGACTTCCACGCAACGCACCGGAACGGACGGCACGGGGCGGACGTCCACGATGTAGCGAAGGTGGGGACGGACGCGGACGTTGGTGAGCCGTTCCTTCTGCAACAGGTGCTTGCGCTGCAGCCAGAACACCCGATCCTGGGTGGTGAAGCCGAGGATGTACGCCGTCGAGGTCTCCTCGCTGCGCCCCTTGACCTTCTTGGTCGTGAGAGCGCAGCGGTAGCCGAGGCTGACGATCAGTTCCCGGGTCTGTTCGGCGAGCACCTTGCTCGTCACGGCGAACTGGACCGCGCCGGAATGGTTGACGGTGCCGTCCGTGTCGAGCAGCCCGGCCAGCAACGCGCGGCGTTGTTCGACGGACGCACGCAGGTAGTCCACCGGGATGTGCTTGTCGCCGAGGACGCCCATCGTGCGAAGAATCGCCTGCACGCTGCCGTGTTCGTTGCGGCAGGTCTGGCAAAGGCGCATACCCGTCGACGGGTGCCCGCAGTCGGGGCAGGTCGGCGCGGGCACCGGAGAACTCCGGAAACGCACCTTGCCGCCGCAGGAACGGCCGCACGTCCGTACTTGGGAGGTTTGGGGAACGAACGGTTCTCCGCATACCTCGCAACGCCGGTAGTCCACCGGGTCCGGGGGGACCAGCCGCAGGGTGTACGACAGTTCGCCGCGCCGTTCCACCAGAAGCCCGGCTTCCGCTTCCAGATAGCAGATGATCTCCGGATCCGCTGTGGTGAAGCGCGCACTGGCCGAGTGGCCGTCACCCAGCCAGGCTCCGAGCGCGTAGGGGTGAAGCGGGAGATCGCGTTCAGGTAACTGCAGCGGAGCCGTGGTCCCGATCGAGTGGTTGGCGTGTCGATCCGCGGTCTCGCATCGCAGGGTGGCCGCCAGCTCTTCCGTCGTCCGCACTGCCGGGCCGATCGTCGAACGGCGGGACGCCCTCGTGTCGGTCAGCCATTGGTGTTCCGCGTCCGCGAGGAGCACCGTGCCGTCCGAAAACTCGACTTCGTAGCAAGGTCTGCCGTCCATGACGTCGGTCGCGGCGACCACGGTCGTCGGTCGGCCGTTCGCACCGATCAGCCGGTCGCCGGGCTGGACTTCGCCCATGGTCGTCCAGCCGTCGGGAGTGGCCAGCGGGGTGTCGAGCGCGAGTGCCTTCCCGACACCGGGACGCGCCGCGACGATGATCATCTGGCCGGGGTGCAGGCCGTTGGTCAGATCGTCGAAGTCGGCGAACCCGGTCGGGATGCCCTGCGACTGTCCGCCGCGCGACGCGATCGCGTCGATCTCGTCCATGGTCGGCTGGAGCAGTTCCTCCAGCGCGACGTAGTCCTCACTGGTGCGCCGCTCGGTGACGTCGTAGATCGCGGCCTGCGCGCGGTCGACGACCTCGTCGATGTTCGCGCCGTCGGCCGCCGCCGCGCCGTAGCCGTACTGCACGATCCGCGTGCCCGCCTCGACCAGGCGCCGCAGCACCGCCTTCTCGGAGACGATCTCCGCGTAGTACCCGGCGTTCGCCGCCGTCGGCACCGTCGCGATCAGGGTGTGGAGGTACGGGGCGCCGCCGACGCGGCCGAGTTCGCCGCGGCGTTCCAGCTCGGCGGAGACGGTGATCGGGTCGGCGGGTTCGCCTCGGCCGTAGAGGTCGAGGACGACGTCGTAGATCGCCTGGTGCGCGGGACGGTAGAAATCGTCGGGACCGAGGGCTTCGATGACGTCGGCGACGGCGTCCTTCGACAGCAGCATGCCGCCGAGCACGGATTGCTCGGCCGCGATGTCCTGCGGCGGCTGGCGGTCGTATTCGCCACCGCGCGGACCGGGGTCACCGGGACCCGGGTCGGACTCCGAGTACGCCGGATTGCGGTCGTCGGTCAGCGCCACCGCTGCTGCCACCTCCTCAAGACATCGAACACGCGTTCGATTATGCCAGATTTTCCCCGGTCGTCCCGCTCGCGCCCGTCCGCCCCTCCCGCGGCTCTCGGCGCTCCCCTTTTGTTCACCTTCCGGACCGGATGGACGCAACTGTGCGTACCGGCCCGGCGGGCACGGTAGGCCCGCCGAAAGGACCAGCGCAATTTCGCCTGGGGACCGCCCTGTGGATAACCTGGGGATGACTGCGGGCAACCCTTCACAGGTGGCCTATAGCCTGTGTACAACTTGTGGGCAACGGCGGGGTGGTCTGACAAAAGTGCTGGTCAGACCCTGTGGAGACACTGTGGAGAACTTAATTCAACTCTGTGCGGCGTGTCGAGCGAAACTCGTCGTTCGGCGTGTCGCACGGCAGCGCACAGGGGTGCCCTGTGGATGAATACCACGGAGAGTAGAGGGCTTACCCGACGGGCTGAACGGCTCGGAATTCAGGAGGCGAACAACCTGCCCTGTGCGCTCCGTAGTCGTTCTCCGAGAACCTGCTGGTCGGCGGGTGTGAAGGCGATCCTCGACTCGCCACTCCCCGGTACCTCCTCGGTCAGCCACCGGCCCTCGGACGTATCGATGTAGTTCACCGGGCGTTCGATCCGCTGCCGCGCGCCGCTCCGGCCGCGGGCGGCGACGTACAGGCTGCCGCTCCCCAAACGGCGGAGCGCGAGGATACGGCGAAGCTCGTCCGCCTCTTGGCTGCCGGCGCTCTGCCGCCCGCTGCGAAGCACCTCGAAGCCGTCGTCTTGCGCCGTCGACGACGAGCGCGAGGCCTCGATCTGGCTCTTCGGGACGGCGACCGGACGCCCGCGTCCAGGCGCGAGCTTCGGGATCTGGTCGAGGAACTCGGTGAGCAGCTCTTCGGGCCGCACCGAGGCGAGCGCGACGCCGTCGTGCTCGCTGTGGCGGGCGAGCACGAAGCCTTCGCCGCCGGTGCTCCCCGCGAGCAGGGTGAAGCTCAGCGCCTTGCCTTCGAATCCGCCGTCGACCCAGCCGTAGTACTCCAGGGACGGCCTGGCGATCGCTTCGAGCGTCGCCTTGAACCCGGGGTGCAGGCCCCGCGGGCCGAACAGGCCCTGGCTCGCCAGCTCTTCGTTGGTCCGTTCGTCCTCGGCCCGCTGCGCGCCCTCGTCGTACCAGGTCGGGGTTTCCGACAGGATCGTGTGCGGCTCGCCGCCCCGGCGGCGGATCAGCGTGATGAGGGTGCCGGTCGTGATCGTGACCTGCTTGTCCAGCACCGGAACTGCCCCCTAGTCGTTCTTGTTCGTCCAGCCCGTGACAGGACAAGCCGGGCGCGGTACCAATCTTGGCACGCGCCCGGCCTGGCCGTCGGTACTACTCCCCGATCACCGGCGGAGCGGTGAGCTCGTCGGTTCCGAAGATGTCGTTGGGGTCGTCGCCGACGAGGAACTTGGAGCTGCGCTCCTCGTCCTCGCCGCCCTTGCCCTTGGCGCCACCGGCTCCCATACCGCCCATGCCGCCCATCATCCCGCCCGCGCCGCGACCCGCTCCGGCACCGGCGCCTGCCGCGCCGCCGCCCATACCGGCGCCGCCCATCGCACCCGCGCTGCCGGGCATGGCCGAGCCACTCCCGCCACCGGGGCCGAATCCGGCACCACCGCCGGGGCCGAAGCCGCCGTCCGGGCCGAAGCCGCCCGCACCGGGGATGTCGGCGCCGCCGAAGCCGGCGCCACCGCCTCCGCCGCCACCACCCGGGCCGAAGCCGCCGGCGCCGGGGATCTTCGGCGGGGTGAAGCCGGACGCGTTCGTCCCGTCGTCCCAGGACGGCGGCTTGTAGTTGCTGCCGGGGAGGTTCGGGTTGTACTGCCCGCCGGGCAGGTTCGCGCCCGGCATGTTCGACCCTGGCAGGTTGCTGCCCGGCAGGTTCGCGCCGGGCATGTTCGAACCAGGGGAACCGATGCCCGGCATGTTCGAACCGGGGACGTTCGGCATCCCGCCGGGCGGCATCGAACCGGGCGGCGTCGAGATGCCCGGCATGCCGTTGTTCCCGTTGCGGTCGCCCTGGCCGCCGCCGTCCTTGTCCTTGCCGCCGCCATCACCGTTGACGTCGACGTTCGACTTCTGCCCCTCCATCTTGTTGTAGGTGGGCAGGCCCTTGCCGTTCTCGGAACTGGCCTTGAAGTACTCGTTGAACGCGTCGACGTTCGCCTGACCCTTGGAGTTGTAGTCCCGGATCGAGCGGTCCGTGTCGGTGGTCCACGGCGTGATGGAGTTGAGCAGGTTGTTCTTCGGCGGGTCCTTCGGGACCTGCTGCACCTTCGCCTTCACCGTGGTGAACGCGGTGTTCTGCTCGCCGAGGTACTTGTCGGAGTCCACCAGCTTCTTGCCGGAGTCGTCCATCCACGTCCGCAGCGGATGCGCGCCGGACTGCTGCGCGGCTTCGGCGCTCTTACCGGTCCAGGCGGCGTCCATCTCCTTCGACAGGTTGTCGATGGTGGTCAGCCTGTCCTGGTAACCGGCCTTGAGCCGGGTCGCCGCGGCCTGCCCCTCCTGGATCGACCCGGTCCCCGGGCCGGTGACGATCTTCTCCCAGATGTTGTAGCAGTCGATCTTGCGATCGCCGCCCGACGCTTCGAAGTCGCCGGATTTCGTGGTCGCCAGGTTGTACGCCGAATACCCGGCGATGATCGGCAGCAGGAACATCGGTCAGCCCTCCTTCAACGTCTGGATCATCGCTTCCCCCACTTTGAGTGCGACCGGGCACGGCTCGCTCGCGCCGGGCCCCCTGTCGTACTGCACCAGGATGTTCACGGACAGCTGGTCGGTCACGCCGACGAAGAGACCGCACTTGCCCTTCTTGCGGTGGTCGAGCGACGCGGCGTAGACCGCCGGGTAACCGCCGACCTCGGTCGGCTCGAAGTACTCGTTGTTGGCCTTCGTGTCGTAGACGTCGCTCAAGCCGTTCTTGTTCGCGATCACCGGGCTGATGTCGATCTGGTTCAGCTTTTCGTCGGCGGCGAAGAGCGAACAGCCAGGCCCGGCACTCGTGGTCCCGGGCTCACCTTCGCCGAGACCGAGCTCGGCTCGCTTCGCCGCGGAAAGCGCGGCGCAGGCGTCGCTCTCGATCGACGAGGTCTTCAAGGGGTTCGACACCTTGGGCGCGGAACCGGACGAGCCGTTCGCTGCACTCGTGGTGCTCGGGGAACCGGCCCCGGTCGTGTAGGACGGCTCCGAAGAGGCGGTGCCGTTCTTGGTGCCCGAACAGCCGGCGACCAGCGCACCGGCCGCGACGAGGAGAACGAGGGAACGGCGCATCACACGGCCTTGTGCTTGTTCAGCGAGGCCTGCGTCTCGGCTTCGTTCGTGGCGATCTTCTGCTTCGCGGCTGTCAGCTGATCGATGTAGTTCTGGACGTAGTCCTGCATCTTCTGGTTCTGCTCCAGGAACGCCTTGCCCGACGGGTTGGCCAGCTTCTCCCAGTCGCCGCTCGCGAACTCCTTGCCCGGCGCCTTGACGTTCGCCATCAGGTTCGCGTCGCGGTAGTCCTTCTTGAGCTCGACCTGCAGGTCCGTCCACTTCTTGATGATGCCTTCGATCTTGTCCTTGTCGAAGGCGAACCCGCCGCCACCCCCGCCCGACGTCGACGAAGGCTTGTCCGGGTTGGCCGGTGCGGACACCGTGACCTTCTCCTGCCGGTTCCGCTCGGCGTTGCTGTCGTAAGCCATTGGTTCCAGATCCCCTTTTGAGTCCCCGTGCCTCGACGTCGAGTCTCGATAATGCCCTGATCCCCCGTCAAGCCTAAGACGTCGTCCGGCCGGGTGGGGTTCCGCGTAAAGCAAAGGGCGGGACGTCTCCGTGCTGGAGACGTCCCGCCCTTTGCCGAAGCGGTGTTACTTGGCCTTGACCTCGAGCCGCACGTCGACGCGGACGTCGGGGTGCAGACGGGCGCCGACCGAGTGCTTGCCCACGGTCTTGATGTGGTCCTTCAGCTCGATGACGCGCTTGTCGAGCAGCGGGCCACCCGCGGCCTTGATCGCGTCCACGATCTCGCCGGTGGTGATCGAACCGAAGAGCTTCTTCGAGCCCTCGGCCGCCTTGCCGCTCAGCTGGATGGCGCCGAGGCCCTCCAGCGTCGCCTTGATCTCCCTGGCGTGGTCGAGGTCGCGGATGCGACGGCTCTCCTGCGCCCGCTTGATCGTGCGCACGTTCTTCTCCGCGCCCTTGGTGGCCACGATCGCGTAGCCGCGGGGGAGCAGGTAGTTACGCGCGTAGCCGTCCTTGACCTCGACGATGTCGCCGGGCCCACCGAGGTTGGCGACGTCGGTGGTGAGAATGATCTTCGCCATTGACGTGCCTCCTTAGCGTGCGGTCGAGGTGTAGGGCAGCAGCGCCATTTCGCGGGAGTTCTTGACCGCGATGGCGATGTCACGCTGGTGCTGGCTGCAGTTGCCGGTCACCCGACGGGCGCGGATCTTCCCGCGGTCGGAGATGTACTTCCGAAGCAGGTTGGTGTCCTTGTAGTCGATGTTCTCCGGGCGGCCCTTCTTCTCGGCCTTGCAGAACACGCAGACCTTCTTCTTGGGCTTGCGGATGGGTGGCTTGGCCACGGTTTTACTCCTGAATTCCTACGTAGTGGTTGTGTCGAGGCGACTCGCGGGCCGGAGCCCGCGGTGGAGCGCCTGGCTAGAAGGGCGGCTCGTCGGAGAAGCCACCGCCACCGCCACCGCCACCGGCGGGCGGAGCGGAGCCCCACGGGTCGTCGGCGGGCGGGCCGCTCTGGCCACCACCGCCGCCGCCACCGAAGCCGCCGCCTCCACCGCCACCGGTGCCACGGCTGACCTTGTTCACCTTGGCGGTGGCGTAACGCAGCGAGGGGCCGATTTCATCGACCTCGAGCTCGACGACGGTGCGCTTCTCGCCTTCCTTGGTCTCGAAAGACCGCTGCTTGAGGCGCCCCTGCACGACGACTCGCGCGCCACGGGTCAGCGACTCGGCGACGTTCTCGGCCGCCTGACGCCAGATGTTGCAGCGCAGGAACAGGGCCTCGCCGTCCTTCCACTCACCGGACTGCTTGTCCAGCGTGCGCGGGGTGGACGCGACAGTGAAGTTCGCGACCGCCGCACCGGAAGGGGTGAAGCGAAGCTCCGGGTCGGACGTGAGGTTGCCGATCACCGTGATGACGGTGTCTCCAGCCATCGGGAAAGTCCTTCGGCTCAGGCCTTGGCGGCGACGGCAGCGGCGCGCTTGATCTCGCGGCGCATGACCTTGGTGCGGAGCACGGTCTCCTGCAGCGAGAGCTGACGGTCCAGCTCCTTCACCGCTTCGAAGCTGGAGTTCAGGTCGAGGAGCGCGTAGATGCCCTCGGCGTGCTTCTTGATCTCGTAGGAGAGCCGGCGACGGCCCCAGACGTCGACCTTCTCGACGCTTCCGCCCGAAGTGCGGATGACGTTGAGGAAAGTGTCCAGCGTGGGGGCGACCGTGCGCTCGTCGAGCGTGGGGTCAAGGATGACCATTACCTCGTAATGGCGTGACACAACCACTCACCTCCTATGGGCTCGCGGCCACGGACTGTCCGTGGCAGGAGGGTTTGTCCAGGTAAGCGTACCTGGGGGCGTTCGGCGCCTTCGCCTCAGGTCAGGCGACGCGGCGCAGGACCCAGGTGCGGACCAGCGCGGCGGTCACGCCGGCGAGCACGAGGACCGCGAGCAGCATCGGCAGCTGGACGTCGCCGCCGGGCATGCCGTCGGTCGCGAGCGCTTCGGCGTTGCCCGCGTTGCGGACGTCGGGGCCCTGTCCGGCCTGGCCGTCGGTGCCGTACTGCGGGGCGCCCTCACCGGGGAGTGGGCTGTTGGCCGGGTAACGCACGCCCGGCGCCACCGCGACACCCGGCTGCGCGACCGGCAGGTTGCCGTACTCGCGCGGCGGGGCGTAGCCGGTGCCGTTGCTGCCGCCGGACAGCAGGTTCCCGTTCGAGGGAGCGCCGTTCGCGGCTCCGCCGGTGCCGCCCTGCTGCGGGGCGGTCGTGCCCGGGTTCGGCAGCGTGGGGGCGACGTAGTTCGTCGCGACCGTGGTCAGGCCGCAGCTGCCGGTGACCTTGTGCTCGATGGAGTCCAGCGTCTTGTCCGGGTTCAGGCCGAGACCCCAGGACTTGGTCTCCTTGACCGCCTGCCGCACGGCCGCGCCGATCGCCTTCGCCTCGACCGGGCCGCCCGCCGACTGCGGGACCGTGCCGACGGAGATGGTGTTGACCTTGGCGATGTCGTTCGCGGCGACGTCGTAGAGGGCCAGCGTGCCCGCTTCCTTCGCACCCGCCCGCACCAGTTCCTTGACCGAGGAGCCGGTGATCGCGACGGTGTCGCCCATCCCGCCGTTGACGGTGCCGTTGCACGCGTTCGCCAGCGTGGTGGCCGCCGAGGCGGTGCCCGCCGTCAGGAGCGCGCCACCGGTGACCATGGTCGCGAGTGCGGTGACGGTGAGCGCCTTGCGGGTGGTCTGCCAGATGGTGGTCTTCCGCACGAGCGCGATCCTCCGGGTCGGTGGGGGCGTGAGGCAGTGCGTCTGGTTTTCACCAGCGGGAAAAGCACTGCCAACGGGGATAACGAGGGAGTGACCACGAAGATACTAGGCAGTAGGACTAATTTGTAGCGGCCATTCGGCGGAGGACCCAGGTGCGGACCAGGCCCGCGCTGACTCCGGAGAGTGCCAAAACGGCGATCAGCAGCGGCAGTTTCCCGTCCTGAGTGAATCCGTCGCTCACGCTTGGTAGCGCTTCGGCCTGTCCCGCGTTTTGGACGTCCGGATCGACGGCGGTTTTTTCACCCTCGGCGGCGATGCCGAACTGCGGCGCGTAACCCGGGATCTGCCCGCCGTACCGGATACCGGGCGACGGGCTGAAGAGACCGGCCGTCGCCATCGGGATGGAGCTGTAGTCGCGCATCGGGGCGTAGCCCGTGCTGATGCCCCACGGCAGGCCGCCGAAGTTCGGGGTGAACGTGCCGGGCAGCAACGGGCTGTTCGCCGCCGGGATCCCGCCGCCCGCGGGCGTACCGCCCTGCGCCGGGGTGCCGCCGGGTCCGCCCGTCTGCGGACCGCCGCTGCCGGGCGTGCCGGGGGCGGGTTTTCCGGGCTGGGGCTGGGTGCCCGGGGCGGGCTTGCCGCCGCCGGTCAGGGCTTGGGTGGTGCCGGTGACGGCGCCGTTCAGCGCCTCCGCGGCGGGTGCGCCGATGACCGGGACCGGCGCGACGACGGCGTTCACCACAGTCACCGTCACCCTGCAGACCGTGCCGAGCAGCGCGTTGATCGTGCCTGTGAGCACTCCGGAAATCGGGCCTGCCTGGCCGAGGTCGAGCGGGATGCCGAGGAGCGGCGTCTTGCCGAGGATCTTGTCGCCGGGCTTCGCGCTCACCGATCCACCGCAGGTGGCGGTCTTGGTCTCGGCGGCGGCGGCCGTGCCGGGCAGGGCGAGGGCGGCCGAGCCCGCGAGAATGAAGGCCGAAGCACCCAGGGCTGTCGCCCTCCGTGTCCGTTCGCGCATGCCTTCGACTCCTCCGTCGTCGGGGTCACCTACCTGCCCAACGACGCTAATGGAGACAAGTAACGCCCGCTCACTCGAAGAGGTCAGGCATTCGAGTGGAAGCGGGCGTCACTGACGGTGAAGATCAGGCGGCGGGCTTGCCCCGCAGCCAGGCGCGGACCAGAGCCGCGGCGACGACGGCCAGCGCCAGCACCGCGAGCAGCAGCGGCAGCTTGGCCGGGGTGATCGGCGCCTGGACGGCCTGCGCGTTGCCGGTGTCCTTCTCGTCGACGGTGGGCGGCGGGACCTCGCCGGGGATGATCTCGGTGATCACCGGCGCCTGGACGAAGTTGCCGGGAAGCAGCGCCGCGTTGCTGATGACGCCGGCGATCGAGTCGCCGCCGATGCCGGTCGAGGAACCCGGGCCGGTCTCGACCGGGAGTTCACTGCCCGGACCGCCGGGCTGGCCCGGTCCCGGCTTCGGAGGCTGGGGCTTCGGAGGCTCGGGCTGGGGCGGCTTCGGGTTCGGCGGGTCCACGATCGGCGGGACGTCCTTGGTGACGCCTTGCGTCAGGTTGCCGACCGCGTTCACCGCGCCCTGCGCGGGCGTGCAGACACCCTTCGCGGCGAGATCGCCGACCGCGTTGTCGGTCAGCCCGGTTGTCTTGACCAAGTCGCCGACCGGCAGTGAAAGCAGCGGCTTCCGGCCCTCGGCGGTCTTGGCCTTCGAGTCCAAACCGACCGTCAGCGCCTCGGGCGAGTTGAGCGGGGCGCCCGCGTCGAGAACGAGGCCGTTGGCGGACTTCCCGTTCTGCAGCGTGGCGTCACATTCGCCGGAAAGGGTCGGATTCGGGCCCTCGGCGGCCATCGCGGTCATCGGGAAAGCGAGTCCGGCCGTGACCGAAAACGCGAATCCCCAAGCCGTGATCCGCCCGGCAGTCTTCCCCATCGAGTTCGTCCTCCGCCCCTCAAGACCCAACGCGGTTTTAACGGAACGCGCTCACGCTACCCCACGAGCGTGACGACCTCGGCCGCGCCGGGGAGATTTCGTCAGGTATAGCGTGCTGGCATGAAAATCGGTGCCCATGTCCGCGACGACGACCCCCTCTCCGCGGTCGCCGAACGCGAAGCCGAGGTCCTCCAGTTCTTCCTCTCCGACCCGCAGGGCTGGAAGGCTCCCAAACCCCACCCGCACGGCGAAGCGATCAAAGAGTCGCCGATCGAGGTTTTCATCCACTCGCCGTACCTGATCAACGTGGCGTCGATGAACAACCGCATCCGCATCCCGTCGCGGAAGAACGTCACGCAACACGCGAACGGCGCGGCCGAAATCGGCGCGAAAGGGCTCGTCGTGCACGGCGGTCACGTCGGTTCTTCGGAAGACGTCGAAGAAGGTCTCGTCAACTGGCGCAAGCTTTTCGAGCGCGAGCAGGAAAAGGGCGGCTTCGCCGTGCCGATCCTGATAGAGAACACCGCGGGCGGCGACAGCGCGATGACCCGCGACCTCGAAACGATCGCCCGGCTCTGGGACAAGGTCGGCGAATTCGGCGCGGGCTTCTGTTTCGACACCTGCCACGCGTACGCGGCGGGCTGGGACCTGACCGAGGCGGTCAAGAAGGTCAAGGCCATCACCGGCCGGATCGACCTGGTGCACCTCAACAACTCGCGCGACGAGTTCGGCTCCACGCGGGACAGGCACGCCAACGTCGTCGGCGGCGACGGCACGATCGACCCCGAGGTGCTGGCCGCCGTCGCGGCCGAGGCGGGCGCGCCCGTGATCGTCGAGACCCCGGCCGACGGCCAGGCCGCGGACATCGCCTACCTCCGCGAGCGGATCGCCTCCGCTTGAGTTCGGCGGGGGTCGTGAGTGGCAAGTCGCGTTCTGACGCCATTCGCCACTCACGACCAACGCGCCCCACCACGGACCGGCCCCGCGATCAACCGCGGCCCGTGCTACCCGGGCGGGAGATCGTTCCCTCTCCAGCGGGAGGGCCGGGCACGCCGATCGCGAAAGGCTCGACCCCGACCGGGAAACACCCGGTACCGAAGGGGAAAGCCATGACCATCAAGGCCAAGATCACCGCGATCGCAGTACTCGCCGTCGCCGCGGCAACGCTGGGGGCGACGCAGGCGAACGCGGCGCCGGTGCCGGGGGCGGCCGTCATCGGGTCGGCGGGTGGACCGCTGACGTTCCCGGGCTACGACAACGACCCGGTCCGGTTCGATTTCGCCGCGTTCGGCGAGCCCGGCAAGTCCTCGGGCCGGTTCCACGTGAATCACGTGACCAAGGACGGCAAGCTCGTCGCCGACTTCGACGGCAAGGTCGACTGCGTCTCGCGCGCCGGAAGCCTCGCCATCCTGACCGGCGTGATCGAACGCGCCGACATCCCGGGCCTCCCGATCACCGTCGTCGGCCGCCGGGTCGGCTTCTCGGTCCAGGACGTGCCGCGCGGTCACGACCGGATCGGCTGGAGCTGGGCCTACGGCGGCATCGAGCACGACGTCCTTCCGTGCACCGGCCCGGTGCCGTTCTTCGAGACGAGCACGGGCGGCTACCTCGTGCGCTGAAATGCGCTTGACCCTCACGCCGCGGGAGGGTCGAACCTGATCCGCATGAAGAATCGGACCGTGTACCGGGCGGAGGACGGCGAGCACGTCGGCTACGTCGTCCCCGCGCCGGAAACCCGTTGGCAGGCACTGACCGTTTTCGGCTACCCGCTCGGCGGGCCCGCCGCCTTCGACGACTCCGTCGCGTTGCTGGAGGCCGAAGGACTGGCCGTCCTCGCCGACCGCTGGTCGGTCAAGCACGGCGAGGACTGGGTCACCTGCCGCCTCGTCGAAACCTCGCCCGAAGCGGTCGTCGTCCAGATCAACGACTTCGGCGCCGAGGACTTCGGTAAGCAGATCAGGCTGGAGCGTCCTGGGCCTGAGGTGCTGAAACGCGCTTAGAGTCGGGGGCGCCGTCGAGGAAGCCGCCCACCGGATCGTCGTCCCCGGCGAGGCGGACGGGGTCTGTGCGCGGTTGGTAGATGTCGCGGATCACCAGCGCGCACAGGCCCAGCACGGCGAGGTCTCGGACGACGACGGTGCCGAGGAACCAGTCCTCGGGCAGGCCCTTGTGGTCGACGCCGAGGTAGTACATCATCCGCGGCGCCCAGACCAGCGCGTCGATGATCATCCAGCCGAGCAGCAGCCGCCAGCGCGGGATCGCGAGCACCGCGAGCGGCACCAGCCACAGCGAGTACTGCGGGCTCCACACCTTGTTCGTCAGCAGGAAAGCGGCCACCACGAGGAAGGCCAGCTGCCCGAGCCGCGGACGGCGTGGTGCCTTCAGCGTGATGTACCCGATGCCGGCGCAGGCGGCGAGGAACAGCACCGCGACGACGAAGTTGAGCACGGCAGGTGTCTGGCCCGCGGCGAGTTTCCCGTCGAAACCGGCCCAGCCGGACAGGTGGGCGATCACGTTGTAGAGCGAGTCCGGGTCCATCGGGCGCGCCGTGTTGAGCCGGAAGAACTCCCACCAGCCGGTCGGCGCGGCGAGCGCGAACGGGACGTTGACCACCACGAACGTCGCCACGGCGAGGCCGGCGGTGAGCGCCCACTGTTTGACCTTGCCCGCGCGCAGGCACAGGAAGAACAGCGGGATGAGCAGAAGCAGCGGATACAGCTTCGCCGCGGCGCCGAGACCGAGCAGGAACCCCGCGACCTCGGGCCGACGTCGGGACCAGGCGAGCAGCGCGGTCGCGGTGAACGCGGTCGCGATGGCGTCGAAGTTGGTGAACACGTGCACCAGTGCCAGCGGCGCGATCGCCACCAGGACGGCGTCCCACGGACGGCGTTTCAGCGATCGGCCGGTCGCCCACACCGTGACGAGCCAGGCCAGCGCGAGCCAGAGCGCCGAGATGTTGAAGTAGACGGCGACCGGGAGCGCGCCGGGCAGCCAGCCCGATTCCGCGACCGAGAGCCAGGCTTCGGCGAGCTTCGCGTTGATCCACTGGAACAGCCCTGTCGCGACCGGGTACTCCATGTACCGCGTGGTCTCCTTCGCCGTTCCTTCGTCCTCGGTCCACGAAGTCACGTATGGGAAGGTGTCCGGATTGTTCAGCCGCTCGGAACTGTAGAGCGGGATGATGTCCGAATAGCACATCGCGACGAACGGGCGGCCCGCCCGCCAGTCGAGCTGATGCGTTCCGGAATCGTCGGTGTACTCCTGGATACAGGACGCCTTGCCGAACCACGAGAGCAGCAGCGCGAGACAGGCCAGCAGCAGCCCGACCCGCTGCGGTGACCAGAACCAGTGCCGTCCCACGGCCGCGTGTTCGCCGAGCGGTCCGCCGATCGGCCGGGAGGCCGCGGCCACGAGGGGTTCGTTCCAGCTCGGGATGACCCGCTCGCCGGGGGTGAGGGAGAGTGGAGCCTCGGGCTGGGTCGTCTGGTCGGACACGTGGCGGATGTTAGCGCCTATCCGGGTGACCACCCGGTGATATCGCCGCTGTCGTAGAACCCGGCGAGCACCTCGGCCGCCGCGCCGAACGCGACGACGTCGTCGCCCATCTCGTCGAGATCGACCTGGATCCGTTGCCAGTGCGGCAAAGGCAGAAGTTCCCGCAGTCGCGCGGCGACCGTGTCGCGGTACACCTCGGGCTCCGCGCGCACCGAACGCCCGGTCAGTACGACACGCTCGAGGTCGAGGACCTGGACGAGGTCGGCGAGCCCGATCCCCAGCAGGCCGGCCGCCTCCTCGGTGGTCGCGGCCGCGTTGTGCAGCACCTCGACGCAGCCGCGGCGCCCGCACGCGCAGCGCGGCCCGTCGAAGGCGAGCGTCGTATGCCCGAATTCGCCCGCGTTGGTGCGCGGCCCGCGGTACAGCCTGCCGTCGATCAGCAGGCCGACGCCGATCCCGGTGCCGACGAGCACGACGGCTGTCGCGGCTTGGTCGCCCTCCGGCCAGTGCTGGGCGAAGGCGGCGGCGTTGGTGTTCTTGTCGAGCCGGACGGGCAGCCCGGTGCGTTTCGCGAGCAGGTCGCGCAGGGGGACGTGGTGCCAGCCCGGCATGTTCGTGGCGTCCCGGACCACCCCTTGGCGGTGGTCGAGCGGGCCGACGGAGCCGACGCCGAGGCCGAGCACGCGTTCCCGCACGACGCCGTCTAGCAGTGCTTCGGTCGCTTCGCCGATGACGGAAACCGCCTGGTCGGGGGTGAATCCCGGGGTCAGCGGGCCGCCTTGCGCCGCGATGACCTTCCCGGTCAGGTCGGTCATGAGCACCCGGAAGGAGTCCCTGTCGAGCTGGGCGCCGAGCGCGTGCCGGGCACTCGCGCGCACGCGCAGCAGCGTGCGCGGCTTGCCGACGCCGGACGCGGGCTGGCGCTCCTCGTCCAGCAAGCCGGCTTCGAGCAGTTCGGGGACGATCTTCGAGACGGCCTGCTGGGTGAGCCGGGTGCGTTCGGCGAGTTCGACGCGGCTGAGGCCGCCCGCGCGCAGGATGTGCGTGAGCAACAGCGTTCGGTTGTGCTGGCGCAGCCCGCGCAGATTGACCCCGGTCTCCGGCATAGCGCGCATCCTGCCATGACTGGCTGATTACGCAACACTGTTGTTTAATGGAACGCATGGCTGACTTGCGAGTGGGGATCTTCGGATACGGCACCGGCGGGCGCGTCTTCCACGCCCCGCTGGTCGACGCGACGCCGGGGCTGACCCCGGCCGCGATCGTCACCTCGAACCCGGACCGGGTCGGGCAGGCCAGTGCCGACTATCCGGCCGCCGACGTGCTGCCGGACGCGGACGCGTTGTTCGCGAAGGCGGCCGAGCTGGACCTGGTCGTCATCAGCACGCCGAACCGCACGCACGTCCCTCTCGCGCTCCGCGCGATCGAGGCGGGGCTGCCCGTCGTCGTCGACAAGCCCTTCGCGCCGACGGCGGACGAAGCAGCGAAGGTCGTCGAGGCCGCGAAGGCCAAGGGCGTCGGCCTGACGGTGTTCCAGAACCGCCGGTTCGACTCGGACTTCCTCACCGTCCGGAAGCTCCTCGACGCGGGAAGCCTCGGCGACGTCTTCCGCTTCGAGTCCCGCTACGACCGCTGGGTGCCGAAGCCCCGGGACAACTGGCGTGAGTTCGGCGACCCCGCCGAGGCGGGCGGGCTGCTCTACGACCTCGGCGCGCACATCGTCGACCAGGCGCTTCAGCTGTTCGGCCCGGTCTCCGAGGTCTACGCGGAGGTCGACAAGCGCCGCGCCGGGGTGTCCGTCGACGATGACGTCTTCGTCGCCCTCCACCACACCAGCGGCGTGCGCTCGCACCTGTGGGCGTCCGCGCTCGCGGGGACCCGGAACCCGCGGTTCCGCGTGCTCGGCGACAAGGCGACTTTCACGAAGTACGGCCTCGACGTCCAGGAGCCCCAGATCAAAGACGGGCTGCGCCCTGGCGATCCCGGCTGGGCCGTGGAACCGCCCTCGGACGCCGGCGTCCTCGGCGTGAACGACGACGTCGAGACCGTGCCCACCGAGGCCGGCCGCTACGAGGACTTCTACGCGCAGGTGCGCGACGCGCTCCTCGGCAAGGGCGACTTCCCGGTCGATCCCGCCTCCGCCGTCGAAGCGCTCCGGGTCATCGAAGCCGCGCACCTGGCCGGTTCCGAACGGCGCGTCGTCACCCTCTAGCCCGCAGTACGTGAAGGCCCCCTTCATTGCGCTAGACGCAATGAAGGGGGCCTTCACGTACTTGGGACCTGGCTAGCCGTTGTCGCCTCTGCCCCCGCCACCCCGGCCGGGACCGTTACCGCCTTCTTCGCCGTTGTTCTCACTCGACGACGGCGGGTTCTTCGAGCTCGACGGCGGGTCCTCTTCGTTCCGCGAGGACGACGGGGCGGTCGACGGACCCGTGGACGGCGTGCCGGTCTCGCCCGGGTCGTCGTTCTCGTCCGGCGGGGTCTGCGTCGACGGGATGGTGTTGTTGTCGTCCCCGCCGATGATCTTGACCTTGTCGAAGCGCTCCCCCGACTTGCCGTTCAGGTACAGCGAAAGGAACTTCTGCCAGATCGGCCCGGCGATCGTCGAACCGAAGATCGCCTTGCCGTTCTTGCCCTTCAACGCCTTGTCGCCATCGCCGCCGACCCACACCGCCGCCGAGATCGACGGCGTGTAGCCGACCATCCAGGTCTGGGAGTTGGAGTCCTTAGCCGAATTGGGCTCGCCCGACCGGTAGGTGTGCTGCTGGGTTCCCGTCTTGCCCGCGCACTCGTGGCCGTTGGGGCACTTGAGTTTCGAGAACGGGATGACACCCTTGAGCGCCTCGGTGACGTTGCCCGCGATCTGCTTGCTCTTGTCGGAGTCGTCGGCGAACGCCGACTTCGCCTCCTCAGGAGCGGAGTACGCGGCTTCGTCCTGCGAGTTGGTCACCTTGACGATGAAGTGCTTGTCCCGTCGCTGGCCCTCGCCCGCGAAAGTCGCGTACGCGGCGGCCATGTCCTCCGGGGTGACGGCCGTCTTGCCACCGCCGAGCGCGATGTTGTTGTCGCCGAACAGTTCGGAGGTGCCGTCGGGGGCGGGTTTGACCCCGGCGTCCTTGGCGGCCTGCGCCACCGGTCCTGGCTTGGTGACGTTCACGACCATGTCGTAGAACACCGTGTTCGCCGACCGCTGCATCGCTTCGGACACCGTGCACTGCGCCGAACACGAGCTGCCGGGACCGGCGTTCCGGATCGTCTGCTTGCCGAACTGCCGGTTGTTGGACCCGTCGAACGTCGAGTTGATGCCGCCCTTGCCCAGCTGCATGTACGCGGTGAGGTCGAACGGCTTCATCGAGGAGCCGGGGTTCTGCGGCGTGTTCGCCCAGTCGCGGCCCTTCTGGTCTTGGCCGTTGGGCCCCTTCACGAGAGTCGGGCCGCCGTAATACGCCTTCACGCCGCCGGTCTTGGGGTCGACCGCGACGAGCGCGTTGAGCAGGTTCTCGTCGGTCTGGCCCTTCATCCCGTCGGCGATCGCCTGCTCGGCCGCGGCCTGCGCCTTCGGGTCGATGGTCGTGTAGACCTTGTAGCCACGCGTGTAATAGACGTCGTCGGTGATGCCGTTCGCGGCCAGTTCTTCCTTGACCTTGTCGCGGATGAACGGGTTCACCACCCCGGCCTGCTGCTTGTCGGTCTGCGGCACCGGCGTCGGGAACTGCAGGTTCGCGCGGTCCGCGGCGGAGAGGAACTTGTTCTCCACCATGCGGTTCAGCGCGACCGTCCAGCGTTCGTTCGCGACCTTCGGGTTCTCCGAACGGCCCGGCTGCTGGATGAGCCCCGCGAGGAGCGCGGCCTCGGACGCGTTCAGCTCGCCGGCCGGCTTGGCGAAGAACGCCTGCGCGGCCGATTCGATCCCGTACGCGCCGCGTCCGAAGTAGATGATGTTCAGGTACGCCGAGATGATGTCCTTCTTCTCGTACGTCTGGTTCATCTTGAACGACTTGGCGAGCTCGGTCCATTTACGGGTGAGCGACGATTCGTCGTCCCCGCTCGCGACCTTGATGTACTGCTGGGAGATGGTCGAACCACCGCCCTTGCCCGCGGTCACCTGGTTGTAGACCGCGCGCAGGATGCCGCCGATGTCGAACCCGGAGTTCGTCTCGAAGGAGGCGTCCTCGGTGGCGATCACGGCCTTCTTGACGATGTCCGGGATCTGCTCCGGCGTCAGGATCTGCCGGTTGCCGCCCTTGGGGACGTCCTTGCCCATCTCGGTGTTGTCGGCGTAGTAGTAGGTCACCGCCTGGCCCTGCGTCGCCGCGATCGCCTGTGGCGACGGGACGTCGACGCTGAAGTAGGTGATCACGAACGCGATCGCCGGGATCACCACGAAGAGGCAGAACAGGGCCAGCAGCACCCGACGGATCCGCCGCCAGCGGCGCTTCTTGCGCTGCGCCGGGGTGAGGATCGGCTTTCCGTTTTCGTCGGTCTCCGGGGCGTACTGCTCGTCTTCGTACGGCTCTTCGTAGCGATCGTCGTAGCCGCGGTCAGTGGTGCCGTTGTGCTCGTGATGCGTGATGAGGTCCGGCTCGTGCTGCGGCGCGACCGGCGGTCGCTGCGGACGTCGCGGTGGGGGCGGTGGCGGCTGCCCCTGCTGGGGCGCCCCCTGCCGTTGCCACGGTGCCTGCCCTGGACCCTGCGGGCCGGGACCCTGCCGCTGCCCGTATCCCGGAGGCGGTCCTCCGGCGGGGCGGCGGGGCGGTCCGGCCGGGCGTTGCGGACGACGGGCGGGGTCAGGGTCCTGACCTGGCCATCCGCCGTGGGGATCGTCGTTCACTGGGACGTCCTCCGAACCTTCCGTCGGTGAGCGCGGTCCTGCGGTCGCAGGTCTCCTCTGGATAAGACGTATCGGATCGGTTCAGGTTCACCGACGCGACGAAATAAGGACTTTAGGGCGGTGGACGGCGAGCACCCGCCCCAGGCCAACGCCCCCGGGGTCAGGACCGGCATGACGAACAGTGACAACGGGCTCGCTCCTTGTCGTGCGCGCGAAAAAAGGGTGTGCCCGGCCATCGCCCGGCACACCCTCTCTCAGCCGTTCCGCTCGGTCATCACGGATCTTCGCCGTTCGGGAACAACGGATCCGAGGTCCCCGGACCCGGTCTGGTCGGCTTCGTGGGCTTGGTCGGTTTCGTCGGCCAGCCGCCGGTTTCGGTCGGCTCCGTCGGCTCGGTGGGAATCGTCGGCGTCGGGGTGGTCGACGGCGTCTCGGGCGTGCTCGTCGTCGCCGGCGGCGGCTTCGGGACCGTCGTCGTCGGCACCGACCTGGCGTCCTTGCCGATCGCCTTGACGCTTTCGAACTTCTCCGACGGCTTGCCGGTCATGTACCGGGACATGAAGTCTTCCCAGATCGGCCCGGCGATCGTCCGCCCGTAGATCGGCTTGCCGCTCTTGTCGTGCAGCGGCTTGTTGCCGTCGCCGCCGACCCACACCGCGGTCGAGATGCTCGGCGTGTAGCCCACCATCCAGGTCTGCGCGTTGCGTTCGTGGTAGCTCGCCGGGTCTTCGTCCTTGAAGTCGTACTGCTGCGTCCCGGTCTTGCCCGCGCACTCGCTGCCCTTCGGGCACTTCAGCTTCGAGTACGGGACGACCTCTTCGAGCGCGTCCGTGATGTTGCCGGCGATCTGCTTGCTCTTGTCGGCGTCGTCACTGAAGGCGGGAGAGCCCTTGGGGACCGTCTCGTCGAACTCGACCTCGTCCTGGGAGTTGGTCAGCTTGGCGACGAAGTGCTGCTTCTGCCGGATGCCTTCGCCGGCGAAGGTGGCGAACCCGGCCGCCATGTCCTCCGCCGTGGTCACCGTGCGGCCACCGCCGAGCGCGATGTTGAGGTCGGGGTAGAGAACGGACTTGCCGCCCTCGTTCTCCGTCCGCACACCGGCCTCCTTCGCGGCCTTCGCCACCGGGTCGACCTTGGTCTTGTTGATCACCATGTCGTAGAACACGGTGTTCGCGGAGACCTTCATCGCTTCGGCGACCGTGCACTGGGTGCCGCAGTTGGAACTCTCACCCGCGTTCCGGATCGTGCGCTGGCTTCCGGTGCCGGAGTCGAACTTCCGGTTGTTGGACCCGTCGAAGGTCTCGCCGAGGCCCTTGCCCATCTTGAGGAACGCGGCGAGGTCGAAGGCCTTGAACGCCGAACCGGGGTTGTGCGGGACGTTCGCCCAGTCGTGCGCCTGGACGTCCTGGCCCTTGTCGTTCTTCGTCCAGTCCGGGCCGCCCCAGTAGGCGACCACGCCGCCGGTCTTGGGGTCGACCGCGACCAGCGCGTTCAGGATGCTCTCGTCCGTCTGGCCCTTCATCCCCTCGGCGACGGACTCCTCGGCCATCTTCTGCGCCTTGGGGTCGATCGTCGTGGTGATCTTGAAGCCGCCTTGGTGCAGCCGGTCCTGGTCGTAGCCGCGGGCTTCGAGTTCGTCGATCACCCGGTTGCGGATGTGCAGGCTCAACGTGCCGGCGTCGTCGGCCTTCGCCTGCGCCTTCGGGATCGGCTTCGGGAACTGCGCGGTGGCGCGCGCACCCGGGTCGAGCCATTTGTTCGCCACCATCTGGTCCATCACGAAGGTCCAGCGCTTCAGCGCGTAGGCCTCGTTCTCGGACTTGCTCGGCCCCTGGATCAGGCCGCCGAGCAGCGCCGCCTCGGAAGCGCTGAGCTCCTTGGCCGGCTTCTTGAAGTAGGCCTGAGCGGCCGCTTCGATGCCGTTCGCGCCGCGGCCGAAGTAGATGGTGTTGAGGTAGGCGGTGATGATCTCCTCTTTGGACATCTGGTTGTTCATCTTGAAGGACTTGGCCAGCTCGGTCCATTTACGGGTGAGCGTCGGCGCCTCGTTGGCCGTGGCCTTCTTGATGTACTGCTGGGAGATCGTCGAACCGCCGCCCTGGCCGCCGGTCACGTTGTTGTAGACCGCGCGCAGGATGCCGCCGACGTCGAAGCCGGAGTTGGTCTCGAACGACGAGTCTTCGGCCGCGTACACGGCTTTCTTGACCGCGTCGGGGACCTCGCCGGGCTTCAGCAGGTACCGGCTGCCTCCGCTGGCGGGCGCGATCTTGCCCATCGGGCTGCCGTCGGCGTACATCAGCGTGATCGGCTGGCTCTGCTGGCTCGCGACGCTCTCCTGCGACGGGACGTCCACCAGGAAGTAGGTGATGACGAACGCGATCGCGGGGACGACGACGAACAGGCCGAACATCGCGTAGAGGACGCGGCGGATGATCCGCCAGCGACGCTTCTTGCGCTGCTTCGGCGTGAGGACCTTCTTTTTGCCGTCCTCTTCGTCCCCGGCGGGCACTTCGCCGTGTGGGTCTTCGCCCTCGGCGCCGAGCGCTGCGCTTTCGTGACGATCGTCATAGCGGTCGTCGTATGGGTCGTAGCCGTACGGATCTTCGGTGCCGTTGTGCGCGTGGTGCGTGATGAGGTCCGGCTCGCGCTCGTACGGGTCCGGCTCGACCGGCCGCACCATCGCGGTCGCCTGGTCGTCCGGGACGGGGGCGGCGGGGCGGCGGTTGCCTGGCGGAGGCGGCGGGCGGTGACCGACGGCACCCTGCTGGGACCGCTGGGGCGGGCGGTTGCCGGGCGGTGGGGGTCCCTGCCTGCGCGGGGGCATGCCGTTGGGGCGGCGCGGGGGCGCGGGACGGCGCGGTTCGTCGTCGGACGGCCACTCCGGACCGCCGCCTTCGCCGCCCGGCCACTGCGGGGCAGCTGAACGCGGATCGGCGGAACGCGGGCGCTCGGCCCGTGGCTGTGCCGCGCGGGGGGTGCCGCTGGGAGGTGTCCGGCGCTGGGGGCGGCGCGGGGGTTCCTCGCCCGGCCAGCCGGGTTCGGCCTCTTCTCCCGGCCATTGGGCACGGCGAGGTGCATCAGGCTCCTGGCCTGGCCAGGAGCGATTGCGGTCGTCGTTCACGAATGGGCCTCCCAGACCGGCGCTTCGGGGGACGCCGCTCTGTGCTCAACTGCGTTTTCGATACCTGTCACTGACCCGCTGTCCTCTGCGACCGGGTCCGTGGCCGTGTGTTTCCCGGATCTCCTGTACCGAGGACGTAGGACCGCACCAGGTGGTTCCAGTGACAACTCCGGCAGACCTCGACCTCGTAGACGGTGAACTCCGCGAAGTGCCCGTCCATCCGTACCAGTTCGTCCGGTGTCTTGGCGGATCCGGCGACGTGCTTGAGCTCGTCGCCGTACACCCAGGACACCAGGGTCAGTTCCTCCCGGTGACAGACCGGGCAGTCCTGCTCACCTGGTCGTCCGTGGAATTTCGCGGCCCGCAGGAGGTACGGACCCGCGTCGCAGACGTCGTTCGTGCCGACCCGTCCGGAGTGGACGCCCTTGAGCAGCGCGCGCCGCTGTAAGGCGTAGTCCACGACCTGCCGCTGGTTTCGCACGCCAACAGAGTACGGGCTCTTGCTGTGTGGTCCACGCCCCGTTCTCGGCGGGACGGAGCGTGCGCGATCGGACACGCCGACGTTTCGATAACTCTCCGGTGAATTTAAGCCGGTTCCGGGGCGCTCGATCGGGGTTAGCTACACCACTTCGATGTATCGGCGCGATATAGTGGGCCGGTAGGTTGACCGAGCCGGTCTCGGTGGCCAACGCGACCGGTCGCGGTTTGTTCCCGGAAGGGGGTGCGGTGTGCTCGAGCTCGCGATCTTGGGGCTGCTGCACGAGACCCCCATGCACGGTTACGTGCTGCGCAAACGTTTGCATGAGACGCTCGGGATGTTCCGGACGTTCTCGTACGGCTCGCTGTACCCGACGTTGCGTCGGCTGCTCCGCTCCGGTTACCTCGTCGAGGAGCTCGAAGAGGTGGAAGACCGGGCATGGGCACGCCGGGGCAAGCGGGTGTACAAGCTCACCGCCGAGGGCAAGGAACGGTTCGCCGAGCTGCTCGGCGACGCCGGCCCGCAGACATGGGACGACGAGGGCTTCGGCGTCCACCTGGCGTTCTTCTCGAGGACACCGGCCGACGTCAGGATGCGAATCCTGGAAGGCCGCCGTCGACGGGTCGAAGAACGCCGAGAAGGACTTCGGACGGCAATGGCGCGGGCCGAGGAGAAGATCGACCGCTACACCCGTGAGCTGCACCGGCTCGGGCTGGAGTCCAGTGAGCGGGAGGTGCGCTGGCTCAACGAGCTGATCGCGCACGAACAGGCCGAGCAGCGCGGACCGGAGACCTGAGGCGCTCCCCGGGCCCGCTGAGCACTATCTACAACTGTTGGACGAATGAAGGAGAAACCGGCATGGGCGAGAACCGCCGCGTTCGGGTGGCCATCGTGGGAGTCGGCAACTGTGCGGCCTCGCTGGTCCAGGGCGTTCAGTACTACCGCGACGCAGATCCCAACACCCGCGTGCCCGGTTTGATGCACGTCGTGTTCGGCGAGTACCACGTCCGCGACATCGAGTTCGTGGCCGCGTTCGACGTGGACGCCAAGAAGGTCAGCCGCGACCTGTCCGAGGCGATCTTCGCCAGCGAGAACAACACCGTCAAGATCGCCGACGTGCCGCCGCTGGGCGTCACCGTGCAGCGCGGGCACACCTTCGACGGGCTCGGCCGCTTCTACCGCGAGACCATCGAGGAGTCCGACGAGACCCCGGTCGACGTCGTCGCGGCGCTGCGCGAGGCCGAGGTCGACGTGCTCGTCTCCTACCTTCCGGTGGGTTCCGAAGAGGCCGACAAGTTCTACGCGCAGGCGTGCATCGACGCCGGTGTGGCGTTCGTCAACGCGCTGCCGGTGTTCATCGCCTCCGACCCCGAATGGGCGGAGAAGTTCCGCGCGGCCGGTGTGCCGATCGTCGGCGACGACATCAAGTCCCAGGTCGGCGCCACCATCACGCACCGCGTGCTGGCGAAGCTGTTCGAAGACCGCGGCGTCCAGCTGGACCGGACGATGCAGCTCAACGTGGGCGGGAACATGGACTTCCTGAACATGAAGGAGCTCGAGCGGCTCGAGTCGAAGAAGATCTCGAAGACCCAGTCGGTCACCTCGCAGGTCGACCGTGAGCTCGGCAAGGGCAACGTCCACATCGGGCCGTCCGACTACGTGCAGTGGCTCGACGACCGCAAGTGGGCCTACGTCCGGCTCGAAGGCCGCGCGTTCGGTGACGTGCCGCTGAACCTGGAGTACAAGCTCGAGGTGTGGGACTCGCCGAACTCGGCGGGCATCATCATCGATGCCGTGCGCGCCGCGAAGATCGCGAAGGACCGCGGCATCGGCGGCCCGATCCTGTCGGCTTCCTCGTACTTCATGAAGTCGCCGCCGGAGCAGTACGACGACGCGACCGCGCGCGACGAGGTGGAGAAGTTCATCGCCGGCGAGGCGTGATCTTTTTCTGACGTGAGCTGAAGGCTCCCTTCACCGCATGTGACGCGGTGAAGGGAGCCTTCGCTGTATGCGCTTATAGGTAGGACTACTCGGTCAGGTGTGAGTACAACGCCGCTACCTGCTGCTTTCCCCCGGTTTTGGCTGCCTGGGCTGTTGAGCCGGACCGTTCTGCTCCGTAGTGTGATCGATTGACTACCGGAGCAGGGGAGGGCTCATGGCCGGTTATGACGTGGTGATCGAGAAGATCAGAGGGACGGGAAAGGCCGCGACGCGAGTCGCGGACGGGCTGCGCGGGGCGAAATGCTCGGCGACGGTGCCGTCGGGTGACGCCGGTATGCCGGGAGCGCGGTGCGTCGGCAAGCTCGCCGAGGTCAAGCATGTACTGCAAGACCGCGAGCAGGGGTACGAGCGGCGTCTCGACACGCACGCGTCGAGCATGGCGAAGGCCGCCGACCTCTACAACGGGCGCGAGGATGCCGCCAAGGCGGACCTGTCTGTGCCGGTGCGGTCGACGGGCGGGCGGAAGCCGGTCTGATGGTCACCTGGGCCGAGGTCACTCGATGGGATTCCGCACCCCTGCAAAACGCGGTCGGTGAGGTCAACGCCGCGTACAACAAGGTCGTCGCCTGCTCGGACGATCTGCGCGGCATCAACACGGCTGATGGCTGGCACGGCGAAGCCGCCGGTGCTGCGGCGAACGAGGTCGATCAGGTCATCGACGGCCTGGAAGAGTACGCCGCCGAGGTCGCCGCGTTGCGCCGTGGCGCAGGGGACGTCGGAGACGCGATCAGCGGTGTCATGAACGGCGTCAAGGAAGTCGAAGGGCTCGCCCGCGCGCACCACTTCGTCATCGGTGGTGACGGGGCGATCGTCGACAACGGGCCACCCGTGGGCACGCCGGAAAACCAGAAGGAAGCCGTCGCTCGAGAACGGGCGACGATCGCGGCGGAACTGCGCGACCGTGTCTCCGAAGTCCTCAAGAGCGCGGCCGACATCGACGACGACTTCTGCCTCGTGCTCGACCGGATCGTGGCCGGACAGACCATCGACGCGACCGGCAACGACAACGACAACACGTCGCTGGCCGCGGCCGGCAACTCCGGTGCCGTCATGGGCTCACTCAGCATCCCCGCGCCACCGCCCGAGGGCGCGACCGCGGCTCAGAACGCCGCCTATTGGGCGACGTTGAGCGAAGCGCAGCGGACCCGGCTGGCCACGGACCGGCCGGAACTCGTCGGACCACGGGACGGTTTCTCGGCCAAGCAGCGTGATATCGCCAACCGCACTCTGTTGGATCGGCAGCAGTCCAGGTTGCGGCATGAGCGCGACGAGCTTCAGCGGAAGATCAACGAATTTCCCCGAACCGGGGCCGGTGATATCAAGCTCAACGACCAGCTGGAGTTCGACGCGCTCAAGGCGGATCTCGACAAACTCGACGGTAGACTTCGCGGACTCGACGATATCGACAATCGGCTCTCGATGAGCGATCCCGACAGCCCGAACTACGATCCCACCAAGCAACGGCCCTACGTGCTGCGCATCGATGACGCGGGCGCAGGTCGTGCGATCGTCGCGATGGGTGATCCTGATACCGCGCAACACGTCGCGACCTATGTGCCCGGTACCGGATCGGAGCTTTCCAAAGTCAATGTCGACCTAGGACGAGCGGACAGCATGGTCAACGCCGCTCAGCAGGCCGGGGCGAAAACACCGTCGGTGATCACCTGGATCGGCTACGACTCGCCGCCGGGCCTCTTGGACGCTGCGAACGAGAGCTTCGCCGACAAGGGGAAGCATGCGCTTGACAGTTTCCAGGACGGACTGAGGGAAAGCCATCACGGAACTCCCTCGCACAATACCGTCCTCGGCCATAGCTACGGCACGACTCTCGTCGGACACGCTGCCAGAGACGAGCACCTCGCCGTCGACAACATCGTGCTCGTCGCCAGTCCGGGCGCCGGTGTCGATCACGCGAACCAGCTCAACATCCCTCCCGATCACGTGTACTCCACGACGGCCGCGAACGACGCGATCAACATCACCAACTTCCCTCGTATCGAGGGGCAGGGCGATCCTCTTGACCCCCTCGGCCCCGACCCCACAGACCCGGAATTCGGCGGCAAGACGTTCAGCTCGGATCCAGGCCCGCGCGGCCCGATTCTCGGCAACAGCGAGGCGGCTCACAGCGAATACTGGACGCGAGACAACCCCGCTCTGCGCGACATGGGCCGAATAATCGCAGGAAAGCAGCCAAGTTACTGATGAAGAACAGAAGAGCAACCGTCTTGAGTGTGGCGTCGACGATGCTGCTTCTCTGTGTCGCGAGCTGTGGCAGTCCTCAGGAGGGCGAATTGAGGAACACGATAACGATTCAAGAGGCGAACCAGCGACTCGAGAGCTATATCCAGCAGGCGAAGTCGGCCCTTCCGGCGTCGGCTGTGCTGGTACTGCGTGGGCAGAGCAAGGAAGCGCCTTGTGATGATCCAAGCGACAAGGGGGCGAAGGGGCGGCTCGTGGCCGATCGCGGCTACCAGGTGACCGGCCTGGTCGCGACAGGCATCTCGGAGTACTTCAGCGCTCTGCGTTCGTGGGCACAGAACAACAACTACCAAGTCTTGCAAGAGAAGCAAAACCCGCAGTACCTGTGGCTGGAAAAGCGAGACGACGGATTTCGTCTGGCGTTGGATTCCAACGAGTCCGGCGAGCTGTACCTGAACGGATCAACGCCCTGTGTATGGCGCAACGGCACGCCGGAACCGACGAGCTAGGCGTCGGGCTGTGACGTCAACGCGGCCGGCAGGTCCGTGATCGTCCCGACCACCGTCGTCCGCGCCAGCACCGCCGGATCCGGCGGGAAGTGCGGATTCGGCACCGCGTACACCGCCATCCCCGCGGCCAGCGCCGCGAGCAGCCCGTTCGTCGTGTCTTCCACGGCCGCGCAGTTCTTCGGCTCCGCGCCCAGCAGCTCGGCCGCCTTCAGGTACACGTCTGGCGCCGGTTTTCCCGCCCCGACCTGCTCCGAAGACACCGCCGTCGGCACCGGCAGCCGCGTGATGTCCAGGAAAGCCTTGATCAGCAGCGGCGGCGACGAACTCGCGATCGCCACCGGCCAGTGCTTCGCGACCTCACGCACGACGTCCGGCCCGCCCGGGATGATCGGCGGCTTCTCCGCGTACCGTCGTGCCATCCGTTCGATCACCACCTGCGCGACGTCCGCCGGACGGAGCCGCACGCCCAGGTCGTGCGCCAGGTAGGCGGCCCATTCCGGGGTGCTCATCCCCTGCATCGCCCTGGTCGATTCGTCGCGCCACGTGCCGTGGAACTCGTGGACGACCGCTCGCCGGACCTCGTCCCACGTCGTTTCCGAATCCACCAGGACACCGTCGAGATCGAAGATCACCGCTTCCACGCCCCCAACCCTAGGCCGTGGCAACCTGTGCGGCATATTACTTAGCCATGCTCAGTACTTTTAGTTAGCATGGCTAAGTGACCACGAAAGTCGCCGACCTCGCCCACCGGCTCCGCCCGCTGGTGTTCCGGCTGTACTACCTCGTCCGCCGGGAGACCCCGCAGGTGCAGCTCACCCTCACCCAGGGTTCGGTGCTGTCGGAGCTGCTGAACGGCGGCCCGCGGCGGATGAGCACGCTCGCCGACCTCGAACGGGTCCGGATGCCGACGATGACCGACGTCGTCCGCCGTCTCGAGCGGCTCGGCCTGCTCAGCCGCCGTCCGGATCCCGCCGACGGCCGGGCCGTGCTCGTCGAGGTCACCGAGGTCGGGCAGCGCTTCCATCGCCAGTTGATCGTCGCCAGGGAGGAGTTCCTCCGCGAGCGGCTCCTCGACCTGGACGAGAACGACCGCGCCGCGATCGAAGCCGCGCTTCCCGCCCTCACGAAGTTGCTGCGGCAAGAAATCCAGGAAGCCAAGAAGGAGGAACTGATCCGCGATGAGCGCTGAGCCCCACTCGAGCCTGTTGGACGCCCTCAAAGGACAGCCCAAACAGGTATGGATCACCGCGTTCGCCGCGGTCATCGCGTTCATGGGCATCGGGCTGGTCGACCCGATCCTGTTGTCGATCGCCGAAGGCCTGCAGGCGACGCCGTCCGAAGTGACGCTGCTGTTCTCCAGCTACCTCGGCGTCCAAGCGGTCGCCATGCTGGTGACCGGCGCGATGAGCGCCCGGTTCGGGGCCAAGCGGACCGTGGTCGTCGGGCTGACGCTGGTCGTCGTCGCCACCGCGCTGTGCGCCGCGTCCGGGTCGATCGAGCAGCTCATCGGGCTGCGCGCGATCTGGGGCCTCGGCAACGCCTTCTTCATCGCGACCGCGCTTTCGGTCATCGTCGGCGCCGCGACCGGCGGCCAGGCGGGCGCGATCCTGCTGTACGAAGCCGCGCTCGGCGTCGGCCTCGCGGTCGGCCCGCTGCTGGGCGCCCTGCTCGGCAGCATCTCCTGGCGCGGCCCGTTCCTCGGCACTTCGCTGCTGATGCTGTGCGGTCTCGTGCTGTGCTCGATCTTCCTGACCGGTGACGCGAAGGGCGAGCGGCCGAAGATCCGCCTGCTCGACCCGTTCCGCGCGCTGAAGCACGGCGGGCTGCTGCGTACCTCGATCGGTTCCGCGCTCTACACCGCCGCGTTCTTCGTGGTGCTCGCCTGGTCGCCGTTCGTGCTGGAGTGGAGCGCCGTCGCCGTCGGCCTGATCTTCTGCGGCTGGGGCCTTTCGGTCGCCGTCGCGGGGGTGGTGCTGGCGCCGAAGCTCGCCGCGAAACTCGGTGAGCGGCACGCGACCGTGGTCGCCGTCTTCGGCTACGCGGTGCTGCTGCTGATCATGGCGATCCCGAGCAAGCCGGTGCTGGTCGTCGGCATCATCCTGTCGGGGCTGGTCTCCGGCCTGCTCAACACGCTCTTCACCGGGACGGCCATGTCGATCAGTGGTGCCCCGCGTCCGGTCGCGAGCGCCGGGTACAACTTCTGCCGCTGGCTCGGCGGCGCGGTCGCCGCGACCGTCGTCGGTCACCTGGCAGAGTGGTTCGGCGCCAAGCAGGCGCCGTTCGTGATCGCCGCGATCCTGTGCGTGCTCGCCGGGGCCCTGCTGACGATCCGAGAGAAGGCCGCCGACCCGCACACGATCCCGGCCGAAGCGGTCCTCGTGGGCGAAGAGATGTAAATCGAACAATTAGTGAACTTCGGACCAACGGGGGGTTTCCTCCCGTTGGTCCGTTGTCTTAGCGTCGACCTCCCGAACTGCCTGACCGGAGGTCCGCGTGAAGTTCCTTCCGTTGCTGGCCGGCCACTCACCAAGCCGAGCTTCAGTGACCTGTACCTACCGCTGTGGCGACGCGTGCTTCCACGACGCGCCGAACACCTCGGACAATCCCACTTTCGCGGAAGTGCTCGGCGAGGTGAGCCGCCGTGGCGCTCTGAAGGCCACAGCTGTCGTCGCGCTGGCCGCCGGCACACCGCTCGCACTCGCCGCACCCGCCTCCGCCACCCCCGCGGGACGCCCGAAACCACCGCCGGGCACCGACTACCAGCGCGTCCAGCCGAACACGCTCGACGCAGTCGTGGTGCCCGAGGGCTACGAGCAGGGCATCGTGATCCGCTGGGGTGACGCGGTGCTGCCCGGCGCGCCGGAGTTCGACTTCGACGCCCAGACCGCCGAGGCGCAGGCGAAGCAGTTCGGCTACAACTGCGACTTCGCCGCGCTGCTGCCGCTCGACCGCTGGGGACTCTCTTCGCTCCTGGTCACGAACCACGAGTACACCTCGGAAGAGTTCATGTTCCGCGGCTACGACCGGAACAACCCGACCGAGGAGCAGGTCAAGATCGCGTGGGCCGCGCACGGTCTCACCGTCGTCCAGGTGTCGCGCGGACGCGACACCGGGCACCTGCGGCCGAAGATGTCCCGCTACAACCGGCGGATCACGCTGCACACCCCGTTCAAGGTGACGGGCCCGGCGGCGGGAAGCGAGCTGCTCAAGACCGCCGTCGATCCCACCGGCACGGTGGTGCTCGGCACGATGAACAACTGTGCCGGCGGGGTCACGCCGTGGGGCACGATCCTGTCCGGTGAGGAGAACATCAACCAGTACTTCGGGAACGCGGAAACGGTGACCGATCCCGTGGCGCGCAAGCGGTACGCGCGCTACGGCATCAAGGGCACCGCGACCACCCGGAAATGGGAGCGGTTCGACGCGCGCTGGGACATCGCCAGGGAACCGAACGAGGCCCACCGGTTCGGCTGGGTGATCGAACTCGACCCGAACGATCCGGACAGCACCCCGGTCAAGCACACGCATCTCGGCCGGTTCAAGCACGAGACGGCGAACATCCGCGTCGCCGAGGACGGCCGTGTGGTCGCCTACTCCGGCGACGACGAACGCTTCGAGTACATCTACAAGTTCATTTCCAAGGGCCGCATGAAGCCGGGCGACAGCGCGCATGCCCGGCGGCACAACATGACCCTGCTCGACGACGGCACGCTCTACGTCGGCCGGTTCACCGGCGACAGCCCGGCCGCCGAGATCGACGGCACCGGGAAACTGCCCAGTGACGGCGAATTCGACGGCAGTGGCGAGTGGATCCCGCTCGCCTCCGGCAAGAAGTCCTTTGTGGACGGAATGACCGCCGAAGAGGTGTACGTCTTCACCCGCGAGGCGGCCGACAAGGTGGGCGCGACCAAGATGGACCGCCCGGAGGACATCCAGGCGCATCCGCGCACCGGCCGGATCTACTGCGCGCTCAGCAACAACGTCGAACGCGGCAACCCCGGCAAGGAAGGCGCCACCGAGCCCAACCCGCGACTGAACAACAAGCACGGCCAGGTGCTGGAGTTCGAGGAGCGCCGAGGGGACGCGCTCGCGCTGGCGTTCAGCTGGCGGCTGTTCCTGGTGTGCGGCGATCCGTCGTCGCCGGACACCTACTTCGCCGGCTTCCCCAAGGATCAGGTCTCGCCGATCTCCAGCCCGGACAACGTCGCCTTCGACAAACACGGCAACCTGTGGATCTCCACCGACTCGGCGGGCGCGCTGGGCATCAACGACGGCCTCTACTCGGTGCCGCTGGAGGGCCGCAACCGCGGCGAGCTGAAGCTGTTCCTCACCGTGCCCCGCGGCGCGGAGACCTGCGGTCCGATCGTCGAGGAGAAGATCGTCACGGTCTGTGTCCAGCATCCGGGTGAAGTCGACGGGGCGAATGCCGACAAACCGGCCTCCCATTGGCCGGACGGCGGCGAAAAGCAGCCCCGTCCCTCGGTCGTGGCGGTGTGGAAACCCGGCAGGCACGGCCTGTCGGACATCGGTTCTTAGTCGACAAGCAACGATCTAGCAGTACTTTTCGTCGATGGCGCGCCGCCGGTCCGGCAGCGCGCCATCGCTCGTTCTCGCGCTGTTCATCTTCTGGCCAGGACCGGCTCTTTTTGGTCGCTTACCGTCACGACGTTCCCCCGACTGGACTACGTGTACCCACCGCGACCATGGAGGCCTTGTGTCCTTCGAGCCTCAGCGGCTTCTGCCGTTGATCACCTCCCACCCCGGTGGCCGCTCCGCGGTCACCTGCGAGTACCGCTGCGGCAACGCGTGCGCCCACCCCGAGCCCAACACCTCGGACAACGAGTACTTCGGCGACGTCGTCAAGAGCATGCTGTCCCGTCGTGGCGCGCTGAAGGCGAGTGCCGTGATGGCCGCGGCCGCCGGTGGTTTCGCCGCGCTGTCCGGCACCGCCGCCGCCGAAACCCCGGCCGCGCCGGCCGACGTCGCGGCCGCGGGCCACGGCAGGCCGGGCCGCCCCGGCCGTCCGGTGCCCGGCACCGACTTCGAAGCGGTGCCGCCGAACAAGGTCGACGCGGTCACCATCCCCGAGGGCTACGACCAGCGTGTCGTCATCCGCTGGGGCGACGCCGTCGAATTCGGCGCCCCGAAGTTCGACTTCCGCAAGCAGACCGCGGCCGCGCAGGCCAAGCAGTTCGGCTACAACAACGACTTCGTCGGCCTGATCCCGCAGGACCCGCTGGGCATCCGCAACCTGCTGGTGGTGAACCACGAGTACACCACCGAGGTCCACATGTTCCCGGCCGACCAGTACGACCCGGCCAACCCGACCGAGGAGCAGGTCAAGATCGCCTGGGCCGCGCACGGTCTCTCGGTCGTGCAGACCTTCCGCGACCCGATCGGCGGCGCGCTTCGCGCCGTGCCGAGCCCGTTCAACCGCCGCATCACGCTGAACACCGCCTTCGAGGTGCGCGGCCCGGCGGCCGGTTCGAAGTTCCTCAAGACCTCCGCGGACCCGACCGGCCGCAAGGTCTTCGGCACGCAGAACAACTGCGCGGGCGGCGTGACCCCTTGGGGCACCGTGCTTTCCGGTGAGGAGAACGTCAACCAGTACTTCGCCAACGCGTCGACGGTCACCGACCCGGTCGTGGCCGCGCGCCTGAAGCGCTACGGCTTCTCGGGCGCCGGGACCACGCGCAAGTGGGAGCGGTTCGACAAGCGCTGGGACCTCGCGCAGGAGCCGAACGAGGCCAACCGCTTCGGCTGGGTCGTCGAAATCGACCCGAACGACCCGAATTCGACGCCGGTCAAGCACACCGCGCTCGGCCGGTTCAAGCACGAGGCCGCGAACATCAAGATCACCGAGGACGGCCGCGTCGCCGTCTACTCCGGTGACGACGAGCGCTTCGAGTACATCTACAAGTTCGTCTCCAAGGGCAAGTACAAGCCGGGCAAGAGCGCGCACGCGCGGCGTCACAACTCCGCGCTGCTCGACGACGGCACCCTGTACGTCGCCCGCTTCACCGGCGACAGCCCGGGCGAGATCGACGGCACCGGAAAGCTCCCCAAGGACGGCGAATTCGACGGCGTCGGCGAGTGGATCCCGCTGGTCTCCGGCAGCAAGTCCTTTGTGGACGGTTTCACCGCCGAAGAGGTCTACGTGTTCACGCGGCAGGCGGCGGACAAGGTCCAGCCGACCAAGATGGACCGCCCCGAGGACATCGAGCCCAACCCGGTCAACGGCCGGATCTACGCCGCGCTGACGAACAACAGCGATCGCGGCGCGGCGGGCAAGGCGGGCGTCGACGAGCCGAACCCGCGCGTCAACAACCGCAACGGGCACGTCCTCGAATGGGACGAGGAGCGCGGCGACTCGGCGGCCACGAAGTTCTCCTGGCGGCTGCTGCTGGTCTGTGGCGACCCGAAGGCCGCGGACACCTACTTCGGCGGCTTCCCGAAGGACCAGGTCAGCCCGATCTCCTGCCCGGACAACGTGGCGTTCGACCGGCACGGGAACCTGTGGATCTCCACCGACGGCAACGCGCTCGGCTCCAACGACGGCCTGTTCTCGGTGCCTGTCGACGGTCCCGAACGCGGCCACGTCAAGCAGTTCCTGTCGGTCCCGGTCGGCGCGGAGACCTGCGGTCCGGTGGTGACCGACCACCTGGTGCTCGTCGCCGTGCAGCACCCGGGTGAGAACGCGGCCAGCTCCGCGAACCCGACGTCGCACTGGCCGGACGGCGGCACCGCGCAGCCGCGGCCGTCGATCGTCTCGGTGTGGAAGAAGGGCCGCTGGGGCCAGGTCGGCCGCATCGGCGTCAAGTAGGGCCGTGACCGGGACGCCGCTGCCGTGGGAAGACGGCATCGGCGTCCCGGTCACTCTCGGTTCTGCCTGATCGGGGCGATCGTCGACACGGTTCAGCGATTACGGAACCGGGGACGGATAACTAGCTTCAGCCCTGTGAACAGGGCATGGGCGGTGATCACGGCAGGGGCGCTCGTACTGGGCGCCGTTCCCGCGTACGCGTACGCGCAGGTTCCGGTCGTCCCGGCCGGCTGCACCGGCGGCGTCGCGACGAACCCGAGCGTCGAGCAGGGCAGCCCGCCGTCCGGGTACACGTTCAACCCGGCCGCCCCGGTGCCCGCCGGCACGCCGAGGAGCAAGTATCCCCGGCTGTCGACGGCGGGCGGGTACCAGCAGGACGGCGGCAAGTACGCGCTGATCTCGACACCGGACAAGCTGGTCAGCACCGCCTACGCGGCGATGAAGTTCGTGCCCGGCGCCGTCTACACGCTGACCGACTGGACCGGCACGAACGACGTCAACCTCCGGCGCGCGGACGCCGTCCAGGAGACGGGCCTGCGGTTCTACAACGCGTCGAACAAGGTCGTCCTGGAGAACAAGCTCAAGGTCACGCACGCCGTCGAGACCGACGGCAAACTGGCGAGGCAGGACTTCCCGGAGTCGATCGCGCCGCCGTCGGCGAGCTCGGTGAAGTTCTTCGCCGCCACCGACCGCAACTGGGTCATGTGGGACTGCGTCCACCTGCAGGTCGCCTCGTTCTCGGCGAAGGCGGAGGTGCGGGATCCCGCGAGCGGCGCCTGGGGCGCCACGGCCACCCTCGAAGCGGGTACCACCGCGAACTACCGGTTCACCGTGACCAACGACGGCACCACGACGTTGACCGCCATCAAGGTCGACGACCCGTACTGCGACGTGCAACCCACGCCGATCGCGACGCTCGACGGCGGCAAGTCCGCGACCGTCACCTGCGACCACAAGAACGTCACCGAGGCGGACAACGGCCACGTCAGCACCGTGACCGTCTCCAGCGGCACGGTGCCGAAGAAGACCGCGACCACGACCATCAAGGTCACCCCGCCACCCGCGATCGACGAGATCGGGGAGTTCGCCTGGAACGACGTCGACCGCAACGGCCTGCAAAATGACGGCGAGCCGGGTGTCCCGGGCGTGAAGGTGACGCTGAAGGACGCTTCGGGCACGGCGCTCGGCACGCTCACCACGGACGCCGCCGGCAAGTACCGCTTCACCAAGCTGAAAGACGGCATCTACCAGGTCTGCTTCGACATCAGCGCGCTCCCGCCCGAGTTCGCGGGCTACACCTACACGGCGAAGGACGCGGGCGACGACGCGAAGGACTCCGACGCCGACCCGGCGACAGGCTGCACCGCGACCACCACCGTCGGCCCGCTGAAACGCCAGGATCTGACGCTCGCCGCCGGTCTCAACGCGCCGATGAGCAAACTGGGCGACTTCGTGTGGCTGGACCAGGACAAGGACGGCCTGCAGGGCCGCGACGAGCTTGGCGTCCCGGACGTGAAGGTGACGTTGAAGGACGCTTCCGCGAAGGAGGTCGGCTCGACCGTGACCGGGCCGGACGGACGCTACTCGTTCGGGAACGTGCTCCCGGGCTCGTACCAGGTGTGTTTCGACGCCGGGTCGCGGCAGCTGACCAAATCCGGCGCCGCGCAGTACAACGGCACCGACTCGGCGGCGGACCCCGCGACAGGGTGCACGCCGGTGGCCAAGCCGGGGGCACCGGAGGACCTGACCAAGGACGCCGGGCTGATCGAGCCGTGAATCCGGTGTGACCCACGGCCTATCCGCCACCCTTGTGACCCCTGCACCCTCGACGTACAATATTCTGTACGTCGAAAGGAGGGTGCTAGTGAAGACCATGAGCTACTCCGAGTCTCGGGCGAAGTACGCCGAGACGCTCGACTCGGTGGTCAACGACCGCGAAGAGGTCGTGATCACCCGCGCCGGGCACGAGCCCGTCGTGATCGTGTCCCTGGACGACTATCAGTCGCTCAAGGAAACCGCGTACCTGCTCCGCAGTCCGGAGAACGCGCGGCGATTGATCACCGCGATCGAGCGACTGGAGTCGGGCGGCGGGACACAGCACGAACTCGTTGAATGAAGCTGATCTGGGATGAAAACGCCTGGGAGGACTACCTCTGGTGGCAGACCCAGGACCGGAAAGTGCTCAAGCGCATCAATGACCTCATCAAGGACATAGTGCGTAACGGCAATGAAGGCATCGGGAAGCCCGAACCGTTGAAGCACGGTTTCCAGAGCTACTGGTCTCGCCGGATCACGGACGAGCACCGGCTCGTCTACAAGATTGCCGAAGGCGAGATCAAGTTCGCCGCCTGCCGGTATCACTACGGGAAATGAAGGACGTCACCTCGCGGTGACGCCCTTCATTGTCGGTGGGTGCCGCTAGCGTCGCCCACCGTGACCTCCTCTCATCTCCATGCCACCCGCGAGTCCTACGACACTGTCGCCGAGGACTACGCGGTGCGGGTCAGCTCGCTCTTCGACCAGGAGCCGATCGGCCGCGCGATGCTGGCCGCGTTCGCCGAGCAGGTGCGCGGCCCGGTCGCCGACGTCGGCTGCGGCCCGGGTCATGTCACCGCCCACCTGGCGTCGCTCGGCCTCGACGTCTCCGGTGTCGACTTGTCGCCGAAGATGGTCGAAGTAGCCCGCCGTCAGTACCCTGACCTGCGGTTCGAGGTCGGTTCGATGACCGCCCTCGACCTCCCCGACGGTGAGCTGGGCGGACTCGTCGCCTGGTGGTCGATCTTCCATCTGCCGCCCGAGGTGCTCCCGGCGCTGTTCGCGGAATTCCGCCGCACGCTCGCGCCGGATGGCCGTCTGCTGGTCGGATTCCACGTCGGCGACGAACGCCTGAGCCCGGAGACGGCGTATGGCCACCCGGTCACTTACGACGCGTACCTGCTGGATCCCGGCAAGGTCGCCGAGCTGCTGGGCCAGGCCGGATTCGAGGTCACCGCGCGGCTGACCATGGACGGGAGGAAGCGACCGCAGTCCTGCCTGGCCGCCCGCGCGGTTTGACTCGCGGGCCGCGGGCCTGATCTCCTGCCCACGAAACCGAGCCGGGCGGAGCCATGACGCAGACGAACACGACCACGGGCGAGACCACGTCCGTCGGGCCTTCGCGCGCCTGGTTCCGCCGGTCGTCGACCTGGACGTGGTTCGGGTTCGGCCTGGTGCTGATGGTCTACGCCGATCTCGCCTGGCGCCGCCGCTGGATGAGCGACGACGGGCTGATCGTGCTGCGGACGGTCCGCCAGATCCTCGCGGGCAACGGGCCGGTGTTCAACATCGGCGAGCGGGTCGAGACCAACACCAGTCCTTTGTGGACAGCGGTGCTGAGTGTCCTCGGGCTGATCCCCGGGGTGCCGCTGGAGTGGATCTCCGTGGTCACCGGACTGGTCTTCTCGGTCGCCGGACTGTTCTTCGGCCTGGACGGCGCCCGGCGGCTCTACCGGCCACTGGCGTTCCACGGACTCGCGCCAGCCGGGGCGCTGGTGGTCTGCGCGTTGCCGCCGTTCCGCGACTTCGCGACGTCCGGGCTGGAGACCGGCCTGATCACCCTGTGGCTGGGCGGAACCTGGTGGCTGCTCGTCCGTTGTCTGTCCACAATGGAGGATCTACGGACCTGGCCGGTCGCCCTGGTCGCCGGGCTGGGGCCGTTGGTACGGCCGGATCTCGCGCTCTTCAGTGCCGTCGCCTTGATCGCGCTGCTCGTGCTCGCGTGGCCGGGACGCCGTCGCGCGGTGGGCCTGCTGGCCGTGGCGGCCGTGCTCCCGTTGGCGTATCAGGTGTTCCGGATGGGCTACTACGGTCTGCTGACGCCGAACACCGCCCTGGTCAAGGAGGCGTCAGAGGCGAACTGGACCCGCGGTTGGGCGTACCTGGTCGACCTCGTCCAGCCGTACTGGCTCTGGCTCCCGCTGGTGCTGCTCGCCGTCGCGGTCGTCACGGTTTCGTCCACTATGGACAAGACCTTCGTGGTGCTCACCGCTGTCCCGGTCGTCGGCGCGGTACTGCTCTCGCTGTACGTGATCAGGGTCGGCGGGGATTTCATGCACGGGCGCATGCTGCTTCCGGCGCTGTTCTGCCTGCTGTTGCCCGTGCTGGCCCTGCCGGTGACGAGGGTGACGACGGCGCTTCTGGTGGGCGTCGGGATCTGGGCGTTCGTGGCCGCCGGGTCGCTTCGTCCGCCGTACTCCGCCGAGCCGCGTGCCGTCGGCATCACCGACGAGCGGTCGTACTGGTCGAGGGCGACAGGGCACGAATATCCGATCCTGGCCGAGGACTACGCCGACCACCCGTTGATGCCGTCGACGCTGGACGCCATCCACGGGGTGGACGGGCCGGCGGTGCTGATCCAGGACTACGCGACCAGACGCTGGTACGCGTACCCGACAGACCGGCCGTACGTGACCGTCGCCGCGGACAGCCTGGGCGCTCTCGGTCTGCTGATCCCGCTCGACATGCGGTTGCGCGACGGTTACGGCCTCGCCAACCCGTTCGCCGCGCATTCGACGGCGCTCCCCGACGGGCGGCCCGGACACCAGAAATGGCTGCCCCCGGTGTGGGAACTGGCGAATTCGGCGCGACTTCCGATCGCCGAGGGCGGCCCTGCCCGCGCCGCGGAAGTCGCCGCCGCACGAGCGGTGCTCGACTGCCCGGAGATGGTGGCGATCGGCGCGTCGGTGCGGGATCCGCTGACGGCCGGACGGTTCACGGACAATCTCGTCGGCTCGTTCACGCGCGGTTCCGTGCGGTTCCAGCGGGTGGCGACACCGCCGGTCGTCTGCGCCCCCTGATCACGCGAGTTCCGCCTCTGATCACGCGAGATACGCTTTCGAGCACGCGAGACCGCCGTACTAGCGTGGCGGCCATGGCTGATCTTCCCCTCGCTCTCGTCACCGGCGCCACCCGCGGCATCGGCGCCGCGACCGCCCGCGCGCTCGCCCCCACCCACCGGTTGCTCCTCGGCGGCCGCGACGCCGACGCGCTCGGTGAACTGGCGGGCACGCTGCCCGGCGCTCGGGCGTGGCCGGTCGAGCTGACCGACGCCGAGGCGCTGGAAGCGGCGACAGCCGAGTTCGGCGAACTGGACGTGTTGGTGCACTCGGCGGGTGTCGCGCGGCTCGGCACTGTCGAGACAGCCACCGACGCCGACTGGCGGGCGAACTTCGAGGTCAACGTGCTCGCCGTCGTCACACTGACCAGGCAGCTGCTGCCCGCTTTGCGTGCCGCGAAGGGCCATGTCGTCGTGATCAACTCGGGCGCCGGGCACAACGCACGTCCGGGCTGGGGACCGTACGCGGCGAGCAAATTCGCCGTCCGCGCCTTCGCCGACGCGCTGCGGGACGAGGAGTCCACGCTGCGGGTGACGTCGATCTACCCCGGCCGCACGGACACCGAGATGCAGCAGGCGATCATCGCCGACGAGGGCCGCTCGTACGAGCCGGAACGCTTCCTGCGCCCTGAATCCGTCGCGGCCGCCGTCGTCGCCGCGGTCTCCGCCACCGGCGACGCGCACCCGACCGACGTGACCCTCCGGCCCCGCGGCCTGGTCTGACTCGCGCCCGCATGTCCCCAAATGTGGCGTTGGGGACACTCAACGCCACCTTTGGGGACACCGTTCCCGGAGCACCTACCCGGGTTGTCCACAGCCCCTCACCGTTGGGGACAACCCAGCCCCGACCAGGGCTTTTCCCCGGGCCCTGCCCCCAACTCCCGATAGACTGGCCTCGGGGCCGCCCCCTGGGACGGGTGGGGGCTGCGTAGGTGAGTTAAGAGCGCAGCCGCGCCGAGGTTTCGGCGACTTCGGCCTGTACTTTCGCGCGGTCGACGCGCAGGGATTCGCCGTCGCCGACGACCTGGTCGCCCGCCACCCAGACGTCGCGGACGCGGCGTGAGCCCGCGGCCCACACCAGGTTCGAGAGCAGTTGCTCGTCGGGGACGTCGAGTCCCGCGGCGAAGGCGGGGTCGTCGAGGTCGACGTGCACCAGGTCCGCCCACCGGCCGGGTTCCAGCGCGCCGATGTCGGTGCGGCCCAGCGCGTCCGCGCCGCCGCGGGTGCCGAGCAGGAACGCGTCGCCCGCGGTCAGCACGGTCGAGTCGCCGGTCGCGAGCCGCGCGAACATCGCCGAGAGCTGCAGTTCCTCCCACAGGTCGATGTCGTCGTTCGACGCCGGGCCGTCCGTGCCCAGCCCGATGGCGACGCCCGCCTTCCGCAGCTCCGTGACCCGCGCGATGCCCGAAGCGAGCTTCGCGTTCGAGCCGGGGCAGTGCGCCATCCCGACCCCGCGCGCCGCGAACAGCGCGATGTCCTCGTCCGACAGGTGGATGGCGTGCGCGGCCAGCGTCCGGCCCCGAAGCATCCCGACCTTCTCCAGCAGCGCCGGCACCGAGCCGTGCTCTTCACGCTGCTTGACGTCTTCGAGCGCCGCCTCGGCCACGTGGATCTGCACCAGCGCGCCCCGCTCGGCCGCCGATTCCGCGGTCGCCCGCAGTGCCTCTTCGTTCAGCATGTACGCCGAGTGCGGCCCGTAGCCGACCTCGATCCGCTCGCCGGGGCCGAACCGGAGACCGTCGGTGTCGATCCAGCGTTCGACGCTCTTCAGCATCGCGCGCCAGTCCATCCCCGGCAGCTCCATGATCGGCGGGCCCAGGATCACCCGGCCACCGGTGGTGAGCACCGCGTCGGCGAGCTGCTCGCCTTCGAAGTACATCTCCGCGCTGGTCGTGACCCCGTGCCGCAGCATTTCGACCGAGCCCAGCATCATCCCGGTGCGGATGTCGGCGGGCTTCAGCTTCGCCTCGGCGGGCCAGATGATCTCGGTCAGCCATCGCAGCAGCGGCAGGTCGCCGCCCATCCCGCGCAGCAGCGTCATCGGGCTGTGCGCGTGCGCGTTGACCAGACCGGGCAGGAGAAGACCGCTCAACCGGGTCACGGGAGCGGACGTCTCGGGAGCCCCGGACACGGGGCCGACGTGGGTGATACGCCCCGCCTCGTCCACATCGACCACGGCGTCACGCAGCAACGAGCAGGCGGGGTCGGCGGGGAGAACGACAGGAGCGTGGAAACGGCGTTGCATGACCGGAGCTTACGGACTGTGTTGTTTATCGCGCCGACCGCTATCTCGTCGCCAGGGCGCCGGCTTGGGCGGACGAGTCGCCGATCCTTGTCGGGGCGCCCTGCCGCCGAGATAGCGGGGCCTTCGGCCAAAAGAGGCGCGACTCCAAAAGATCAAGAGACCTTGGTCGCCTCACATCTGGTCCAGCCTCAAATTGGGTACAGACTCGGGCTCTCGTTCGTCAGTCCACGACGCCGCTGCGCCAGGCCCACGCCGCGATCTCCACCCGGTTCCGTGCGCCCACCTTGCCCTGCACCGACGCCAGATGCGTCTTCACCGTCGACAGCGACAGGAACAGCTCGGCCCCGATCTCGGTGTTCGTCAGCCCCTTCGCCGCCGCCTTGACCACGTCCAGCTCCCGCGCGGTCAGCGGCTCCGAAGGCGGGATGACCTCGCGTTTCACCGTGCCGCCGTCGAAATGCTTCAGCAGCCGGACGGTGATCTGCGGCGACACCAGCGCGTCCCCGCGCGCGGCCGCGCGCACCGCTTCGATCAGCAGCGCCGGACCGGCGTCCTTCAGCAGGAACCCGCTCGCGCCGTTCCGCAGCGCGGTGTGCACGTACTCGTCCAGGTCGAACGTCGTGACCACCACCACCTTCAGCGGATCCACGACGTCCGGGCCCGCCAGCTGCTTGGTGACCTCGAGCCCGTCGATCCCCGGCATGCGGATGTCCAGCAGGCAGACGTCCGGCCGCAGTTCGCGCGCCTTCGCGACCGCCGAGACACCGTCCGGGACGTCGGCGACCACTTCGATGTCGTCCTGGGCGTCCAGGATCATCCGGAAGCCGATCCGCACCATGTCCTGGTCGTCGGCGATCAGTACCCGGATCACTCTTCTCCTTCAAGTGGTAGCCACGCTTCGACGCGCCATCCGCCGCCCGGCGCCCGGCCGGCGGACAGCCGGCCGTGCAACAGGGCGACGCGTTCGCGCATACCGATCAGACCGTATCCGCCCGACCCGCCGACCGGACGGCGCTGGGGCTCGCGTCCGTCATCGGTCACCTGGAGGTGCAGTTCGTTCCCGGTCACCTCGGCGATCACCAGCGTCTCCTTCGCACCGGATGCGTGCTTGCCGACGTTCGTCAGCGACTCCTGAACCAGTCGCAACGCCGACCGCCCGACCTCGTGCGGCACGTTCGGCGGCAGTTCGAGCTTCATCGACGTCTTCACGCCGTGATTCGCCCGTTCGATCAGTGTCCGGAGATCGGCGGCCAGATCGGTGGTGGCCTGCTCGCTGAATTCGCTGCTCCCGGCCGGGGCGTCCCCGCGCATGCTCCGCACGAGCCGCCGCATCGCCGCGAGCGCCTCCACCCCGGCATCCTCGATCCGGCCCATCGCCTCGACCGCGACCTGCGGGTTCTTCTCGCCCATCATTTTCGCCGCCTGCGCCTGCACGACGATCCCGGTGACGTGGTGGGCGACGACGTCGTGCAGTTCGCGTGCGAGCGCCATCCGCTCCGACGTCTGCGCGTCGCTGATCGCCGACTGGATGACCTGCGTGCGCTCCGAGTCCCGCGAACGCAGCGCCAGGCCGATGGCCACCGAGATGCCGAGCAGCAGTAGCGCGGCGATCCCGTACCCGGCGATGTCGTCGGGGTCCGTCATCAGCCTGGAAGTCGGCCGTTTGGTGTTGAGGACCGAGCAAATCGCGACGACTCCGGTCAGCACCGCGAGCCGTGGCATGGCCTTGGCCAGCCCGACCGCGCGGACCAGTGCGACGACCACTCCCATCCCCGCGACGATCTGTGTCCCCGGCACGCCGCCGGGCAGCGGGTAGTCGTAACCGAGCCGGAGGAACGGTGTGACCATCGTGGAAAGCAGCATGACGGCGGCGAGCGCGACTATCGCGTCGGCCGGTCGGCGCGGCGCGGCGACCGCGATGATCGCGGCGATGATCGAGCAGACCAGGATGGGCAGGCCGTGCGCCCCGCCGGTGTAGGTGAAGCCGAATTCCAGGATCAGCGCGATGCCCAGCATGCCGATGAGCGGCCACTGGCCCATCACCAGCTTGTTGAGCTTCTGCAGCTTCTCGTAGCTTTTCGGATTCGTCATGCGGTCGCGCCCGGGAATCGCGAAGACCAGCGTGCCGCCCAGCAGGATGCCGCCGAACAGCATCGCCTGCGCCATGGTGCTGCCCGAGCCGCTGTAATAGTTGTAGCTGTACCGGCCGGACACCGCGGTCAGGGTGGCCAGCACCAGGCCGGAGATCACGGCTACCGCGACGCCAGGACGCGTCCGGCGCGCGGCGTAGAACAGGATCTCCACTCCCGCCACCACCTCGGTGATGGAAAGGTGTGCGAGCACGCTCGAATAGGTCGGGACGTTGAAATACCGCACGACCAGCGTGTACGCCACCAGCACGACCGAAGCCGCGACGGCGGCCACCGCTGCCCGTTTCTGCGCCCAGAGCGCGCAGAACACCATCGCGAAGATGCCGGGGAACAGCAGGAGGTCGACGAAACGGGGGCCGGCGTCGTCGAAGGCGGCGTCGGTGATGAAGGCCAGGTCGAACGCGAGCGCGGCCAGCAGGACGACCGCGGGCATGCCGATACGGCGCACGAGCGCGCTCGCCCGTGCGTAGAACTTGTTCTGGGATGGCCCTGCTGTCACACCGTGACGGTAGAGGATCCGCCACCGTCCGCACCTTGGCCGACCGGCTCGACCCACCTCGGCCGATCGGCCGATGCGCGCGCGATCAGCACTGGCCGTCTGCCCGAAGTGGACAGTGAGCGGATTCGAGAAGCTGATCGCGGCTGAAGTGACCGAGGTCTTTTGATCTTTTGAAGTCGCGCCCCTTTTGACCGTCAGGTCCCGTGATCGTGATGGCAGGGCGCCTTTGCGTGGGAGGTAACGTGAATTCCGAAGCAGCGCCCTGGCAGCACGATCACGGCAGGCGCGATAACAGTGCAGTGCTTTCGGGCCGCGGGCTGGTGAAGCGATATGGCACGCAGTACGCGCTGGCCGGGATCGACATCGACATCCAGGCGGGTGACGCGGTCGCCATCGTCGGGCCTTCGGGCTCGGGCAAGACCTCCCTGCTGCACGTGCTCGCCGGGATCCTCCGCGCCGACTCCGGGCAGATCTTCCTCGCCGGGCAGCGGGTCGACCAGCTCAACGAGCGCAAGCGCAGCGAACTGCGCCGCACCGAGTTCGGTTTCGTGTTCCAGTCCGGGATGCTCGTCGCCGAGCTGAGCGCCGAAGAGAACGTCGCGCTGCCGTCGCTGCTGAGTGGCAAGGGCCGCAAGGAATCCATCGAGGCCGGCCGCGAATGGCTGGCGAAACTCGGCCTCGCGGGCAAGGAAAAGCGCCGCCCCGGTGAGCTTTCCGGCGGTGAGGCGCAGCGCGTCGCGATCGCACGGGCGCTGACGCACCGGCCGAAGGTGATCTTCGCCGACGAGCCGACCGGCGCGCTCGACACCCGCACCGGCCGCGCCACCATGGACGCGCTGCTCGCGGCGGCCGCCGACAGTGGCGCCGCGGTGATCGTCGTGACGCACGACCGTGAACTCGCCGAAGCCATGCCACGCACCGTTTCCATCCGCGACGGCCTGATCGCGACGAGGTTGGCCGCGTAATGAACAGCTTCCAGCTGGCCATGCGGGTGCTCCGGGTCGACCGCCGGACCCGCACGTCGGCCATCCTCACCGCGGTCGGGGTCGCCGTCGCGACCAGTCTGGTGCTCCTGCTGGCTTCCCTCCCGGGTGCCACGCAGGCCCGTTCGCAGCGGGCGATGTGGCAGGACATCCACAGCTACTACGCCGATTCGGGGCAGACCCAGCGTCCGGCGCCGCTGCTGATGGCGGCGAACAAGGACTACTCGGGTGATCGCGAGATCATCCGCGTCGACATCGCCCAGACCGGCACCGCGCCGATGCTCAGCCTTCCGCCGGGCATCCCGAAGCTGCCCGCTCCCGGCGAGGCGATCGTTTCGCCCGAACTCGGCAAACTGATCCAGTCGGCGCCGCGGGCCCAGCTCGGTGAGCGGTTCGGCAAACTCGTCGACGCGCTCGGACCCGACTCCCTGCTGTATCCGGAACAGCTGGTCGCCGTCGTCGGCCACACCCCGGAGTCGATGCCGAAATCGGCGCTCGCCGCGGACGGCTTCCCCAACCGGGAAGCGAAGCCCGACCCGATGCTCCTGCTGCTCGCCTGGGTCGGGGTGATCGTCCTGCTCGTGCCGAGCCTGGTGCTCGTCGCGTCCTCGGCCCGGCTCACCGCCGCCCGGCGCGAAGTGCGGATGGCGGCGCTGCGGCTGGCAGGGGCGACCCCGGGTCAGGTGATGAAGATCGTCGCCGCCGAGACGGCGTTGTCCGCGGTGGTCGGCGCCTTGCTGGGCATTCTCGTGGCACCGGCGCTCCAAGGCCTCTCGACGTTCGTCCCCTGGGCCGGCGGGACCTGGCTCGCCTCGGACTTCAGTCTTCCGATCGTCTCGACCGTCGCGATCGCCATCACGATCCCGCTGCTGGTCGTCGTCGCCGGGCTCCTCGGCATCCGCCGCGTCCTCAAGACGCCGCTGTTCGCGGCTTCGGCCCACGCCCGCAAACCGCTGCACTGGTGGCGGCTGCTCGCGGTCCCCGTGGCCGGCGCCTTCTTCCTGTTCGCGGTCAGCCAGGACAACGGCAGCATGCCGATGGTGATGTTCGGTCTCTTCCTGCTGGTCGGGTCGGCCGCGATCGTCGGACCGTGGGTCACCTCGGCGGTCGGCGGCACGTTCGTCCGGATCTGGCGCAAACCGGCCTCCCTCTTGGCCGGACGCAGGCTCCGCGACGACCCGAAGAGCGCGTACCGCGCCACGGCGGGTGTCGTGCTCGCGGTGTTCACCGGCTCGATGGCGCTCACTCTGCTGCCGACGTTCGAGTCGATGGCGGGCGGCGGACGGACCTTCAAGGACAACGTCCTCTACGCCGAGTCCGACGTGACCCAGGCGCAGCAGATCGCCGACAAGACCAACTCGTCCCTCGCCCGCAACGGGGTCACCGAGAAGGCCATCGCCCTCGGCCAGGTCTACCTGACCACCGGCGAGACGGGGACCCGCAACCAGACGACGAGCCGCGCCTTCGTGATGACCTGCGAGGACGCCACGAAACTGCTGCGGGTGAACATCGAGGGCACCTGTCAGCCGGGTCCCGCGATCTACAGCCGGACCCAGCTCGACCCGGCGGCCTACAGCGTGGCGTCGAACTACGACAAGGCCGGTACGCCGCTGGATCCGAAGACTCCGGTGCACCTCTTCCCGTCCAGTGACGAGGACACCTACGGCACGATCGTCATCGATCCGGCCCTGGTGCCCGCGGGGGTCACGCCGGAGCGCTACGACGTGGTCGTGCCGACGGCACCGGCGAACGGCGAAGTCGTGCGGACAGCGCTGGTCGGAGCGGCTCCCGGACAGGAAGTCGTCAGCCGCGGCCTGTACTTGATCGGCCAGCAGCAGGAACTCGGCGACCTGCGCCGGGTGACCGTGATCGGCCTGATCGCCGCCGGGGTGCTCGCCGGTTGCAGCGCGGCCGTGGCGACAGCCGGTTCGGTGATGGACCGCCGTCGCACCTTCGGGGCACTCATCGCGGCCGGGACACCGGTCCGGGTGTTGGCGAGGGCGCTGCGGATGGAAGCGGCCCTGCCCGCGATGGTGGCCACCATCGGCGCGGGTGCGGTCGGGATCGGCGTCGGCATCGGGCTCTACAGCATGGTCGAAAAGGACGGTGTCGTGCTGAGCCCGTGGCTGCTGGCGCCCGTGGTGCTGGGAATCGGGGTGGCGTTGCTCGGGGCATCCGTCTCGACCCCGGCGCTCAAGCGGGTGCAGTCGGAGCCGTTGGCCGACGAGTAAAAGGTTCGCCCGAATGGCGTCATGGCGCCGGGGCGGGCAGGTCTCGTGGGTGGAGTCGGTGGAAACCACCCACGAGCCGGGTGCCCGGTCGTCCCTCTGTCGGGGGATGGACGAACGGGTACCGGGGATGCGCAGGGGGCATCCCAAGGCACGGGGGTGTGAAGAAAGGGCCGGTCAGGGACGTGGGGACGTCCCTGACCGGCCCTTTCAGGCGTTTCTGGGCGGCTAGACGCGTTCGAAGATCAGGTCGTGCGAGATCCGGCCCTCGACGTCGGCGCGGTTCTCGAACTTCGTGACCGGGCGCCACTCCGGACGCGGCGCCCAGCCGCCCGGCTCGTCGGCGTGCCGGTTGCGCAGGAGCGGTTCGGCCGAGCAGACCTCCATCATCTGCTCCGCGTAGTTCTCCCAGTCGGTCGCCATGTGGAAGGTCCCGCCCGGCGCGAGCCGCGAGGCCACCAGCGAGACGAACGCCGGCTGCACGATCCGCCGCTTGTGGTGCCGCTTCTTCGGCCACGGGTCCGGGAAGAACAGCCGGACACCGGACAGCGAACCCGGCTCGACGTGCGACGTCAGCAGCACGACGGCGTCGCCGTGCATCAGCCGCAGGTTCTTCACCGCGAGCTTCTCCGCGCGCAGCATCAGCTGGCCGAGCCCGGGCTCGTACACCTCGACAGCGAGGTAGCTGAGTTCCGGCGCGGCGGCCGCGAGCCGGGACGTGGTCTCGCCCATGCCCGAGCCGATCTCCACCATGACCGGGGCCTGCCTGCCGAACCAGTCGCCGAAATCCACCGTGCCTTCGGGCAGTTCGCCGACGGTGCGGCCGAGCGACGGCCAGAGATCTTCCCAGGCTCGCTGCTGCCCGACGGTCATCCGGCCGCCGCGGTTGACATAGCTGACCACGCTGCGCATCCGTGGCTGGTCCTCGTTTTCCACCCGCTCATTAAACGCGGGGTTACCGGACAGCTTCGAACTCCCCCAGCCGCGAGCGCAGCCCCGCGAATCCGGCGACGGCGATCGGTGCCGGCGTCGAGCTGGAATGGGCGGGGAGAAGGTCGATCCAGCCGTCGTGGCGGCTGGTGTTCAGCACCGTGGTCGGGATCGAATGCCCGGAAGCCCCGCGTTCGGAAGGCATGAACTCCCAGTAGCCGGATTCTCCGTCCGCGGCCCACGGGACGAATTCCCAGCCGGGCCGCCTGCCGAGCAGACCGGAGATGCGATCTTCGATGCGGAAACCGAGTTCCCGCGATTCGAGCCTGCCTTCCACGACGGCGCGAAGCCACCACGGCGCGGGGATTTCGCCGTGCATTCCACTGGACGCGCGGTACAGCGCGACAACGAGATCTTCGGGTGCGCGGTGCACCCAGGCGCGACGGATATCGGATGGCCGGGTCGCCGACGCCACCGTGCGGGGCAGTTCGATCGCCTGTGACCATTCGAGGTCGAGCATGGGCTCGAGTCGCGGCTGCGTGCTTTCCGTGCGGGCTTTCGGGATCGTGCGTTCCACTCCCTGACCGGAATCCACCGTCAAGGATCACCTCCGGGGCCGAGAGCCGAAAATAGGCTCATCCCGAGCATCGCCCGGTCTGGAACAGTATGTCCGCATCCTGTGAGAGAAGCCACAGGCTCTTAACGTGGACTTAACTCCTTTGGCCGAGGTAAAAGCTCACGCGTCCCGGCGATGGGTGATCATCAGTCCGGCCGCATAAACAATCACGCAGATGCCGGCGAAATAAGCCAAATAACCCCACGGCCCCAACGGCGGCTGGAGTTTCAGCATCGAAACCGTCAGATCCGGTCCGGCGAACTGATTCGCGGCGACGAACGGCATCCACTGGTAGATGTCATCGCCCGCGCGCGGAATCAGGATGACGAGCCCCTCGATCAACTGGGTCCAGGCCAACGCGAATCCGAGGGCGAACGCGGGGCTGCGGAACAGCAGGCCGAGACCGACACCGAGGAGACCGGTCAGCGCGAAGGTCAGCCCTTGCCCTGCCACCGCGCGCCAGTCGGCGCCCGAAGCCAGGCCCAGGTCGGCGGCCGGTTTGACCAGATACGCGATTCCCCAGGAGCAGAAGCCCACGAGCAGGCCGATCAGCCCCGAGAACACCCCGACGACGGCACCCTTCGCCAGCAAGGCGGGCACGCGGGACGGCACCGCCTGGAAGGTGAGCTTCAGCGTGCCCCAGTTGAACTCGGTCGCCGCCGCGAGGATGGCGAGGACGAGCACCACGGTCCGGCCCAGGGCACTGGCCGTCTGCGTGGTGGCGACTGTCGTCTGGTCCTCCAGCGGCACGAAGCCGAAGAACAGTGCGGTGTAGCCGATCGCGAGGACGACCGCGATTCCCGCGCACCACCAGGGCGCACGCGTGCTCAGCAGCTTGATCCGCTCGGCGCGGAGCATGTTCGCCGCGGTCATCGGGTCACCTCCGGGACACCGGCGCCGTACTCGACGGCCTCGGCGGTGAGTTGCATGTACGCCTGTTCGAGCGAGCCGGTGAGCGGCTTCAGCTCGTGGAGGGTCGCGCCGGCGGCGAACGCGAGCTCGCCGATGCCGTCGCTGTCCATTTCGGACACGACGAGCGCGCCGTCCTCCTCGCGGAATTCGACGCCCTTCTCGGTCAGCGCCGTCCGCAGTTCGGGCAGGTGCGGGCTCCGGACCCGCACGCCGAGGCCCTTCGCACGGCCGACGAAGTCCTCCATAGTGCCCTGATAGATCAGCTTCCCCCGGCCGATCACGACGAGGTCCTGCGCGGTCTGCGCCATCTCCGGCAGCAGGTGGCTGGACACGAACACGGTGCGGCCCTCGGCGGCGAGCGCGTGCATCAGCCGCCGGATCCACACGATGCCCTCGGGGTCGAGCCCGTTGACCGGCTCGTCGAACAGCAGCACCCGCGGGTCGCCCAGCAACGCCGTCGCGATCCCGAGCCGTTGCGACATTCCGAGCGAGAACTGCCCGGCCCGTTTGCGCGCGACCGGCTCCAGGCCGACCAGCCGGAGTACCTCGTCGACCCGCTTGTCGGTCAGGCCGTTGGTCGCGGCGATCCACCGGAGGTGCTCGCGGGCGGTGCGACCAGGGTGCCGCCAGGTCGCGTCGATCATGCCGCCGACCGTCCGAAGTGGATCACGCAGCTCGCGGTAGGCCTTGCCGTCGATCGTCGCCGAACCAGACGTGGGGCCGTCGAGCCCGAGCATCATCCGCATGGTGGTGGATTTGCCCGCCCCGTTGGGGCCGAGGAACCCGGTCACCCGGCCGGCTTCGGCGGTGAAGGAAAGATCATCCACGGCGAGTTTGTCGCCGTAACGCTTCGTGAGTCCGGTGGCCTCGATCATCGGCCCTCCCTCGGGTGGATCCCGACATTACCAACGGGGAAAGGACCGGGCTGCCCCCCGACGGGCGGCCCGGTCCTTGTTCCCCTTTTTCTCCCCGTCCGGACGCCCGGCTCCCCCGAGCGAACGTCCGGCTTCTCCCCTGTGGAAGTTTCCTACGCGTCGCGCTTTTCGGCGACGACCAGCGAGATGATCAGCATCACAAGCGCGAAGCCCGCGAAGTAGGCCAGCGACCCACCTTGGCTCAACGGCGCGTCCGCGACGGCGGGACCCGAACCGGTGATGAACCGGTCGGCGACGTGGAACGGCATCCACTCGTAGATGTCCTGGCCGATCTTCGGGATGAGCCGGATCAGGTTCTCCACCGCGAGGGTGTAGATCAGCAGGAGCGAGATCGCGCCGGCGCTCTGCCGGATCAGGATGCCGACGGCGACCGCGATCACCGAGGCGAGGGCGAACACGACGCCGACACCGGCGACGCTGGTCCACTCCGCGGCGGTGTTCAGCATGAGGTCTTCCGGCCGCATGGCCGAGGCGAGACCCCAGGCGGCGAACGCGGCGACCTCGCCGACGACGAGCGAGAGCAGCGCGACGACGCCGGTCTTCGCCAGCAGCGCCGACTTGCGGTTCGGCACGGCCTGGAAGGTGGTGCGGATGGTGCCGAAGCGGTATTCGGTGGTCACCGAAAGCGCCGCCAGCACCATGATCACGGTCATGCCGAAGGTGTAGCCGAACTGGGTGTTCGAGACGTCGGTGAATTCGCCTGCCGGCAAGGCCCCGGCGAAGATGGCGGCGAAGCCGATCACGACCGCGAGGGCGATCAGCGCACACCACCAGGGTGAGCGTGTGGTGAACAGCTTGATGCGTTCCACGGCGAGCAGAGTCATGGCTTTTCTTTCCTCAAGAGAGTGAATGGCTACTGGGCGGCGGCGACCACTTCGGCGGCTTCGGTTTCGAGACCGGTGTGGTACTCGACCGAATCGCCGGTGATCTGCATGAAGGCCTGCTCCAGGGAGCCGGTCTGCGGGCTGAGCTCGTGCAGCACGATCTGGTTGGCCGCGGCGATCTCGCCGATCTTGTCACTGTCCAAACCGGACACGATGAGCGCTTGTCCGGCGTCGGTGACCTGGGCGCTCGCCTGCGTCAGCACGGTGCGCAGCGTGGGCAGCTGCGGCGACCGGACCTTGACCGTGTTCTCGGCGGCCCGTGACACGAAGTCCTCGGTGGAGGACTGGGAGATCAGCTGTCCCTTGCCGATCACGACCAGCCGGCTCGCGGTCAGCGCCATCTCCGAGAGAAGGTGCGAGGAAACGAACACCGTGCGGCCGTCGTCGGCCAGCCGGTGCATGAACTTCCGGATCCAGAGGATGCCCTCGGGGTCGAGCCCGTTGACCGGCTCGTCGAACAGGAGGACCTCGGGGTCACCCAGCAGCGCGGCCGCGATCCCCAGTCGCTGCGACATACCGAGGGAGAAGCCGCCGGCGCGCTTTCCGGCGACGCTGGTGAGCCCGACGGTTTCGAGCACCTCGTCGACCCGGCCCGCCGGGATCTTGTTGGACTTCGCCATCCACTGCAGATGCGCCCGCGCCGATCGGTTGGGGTGCACCCACTTGGCGTCCAGCAGCGCGCCGACCGTCCGCAGCGGCTCCTTGAGCTCACGGTAGAGCTTGCCGCCGATGCGCACCTGACCCGAGGTCGGGTTGTCCAGGCCGAGGATCATCCGCATGGTCGTCGACTTGCCCGCCCCGTTGGGGCCGAGGAATCCGGTGACCTTCCCGCCTTCGACGGAGAAGGACAGGTTGTTCACCGCCAGTGTCTTGCCGTACCGCTTGGTGAGGCCCGCTGCCTCGATCATGTCTGCTCCCCTCGGCGACTGCGAGAACAATCGTCGTTCATGTGGGTGGCCGAGCGCGTCATCCTGAGGTGCCAACCCGGTACCCGACCTGAGAAGTAGCTTGCCGTCTCCCGACGGCGTACGCGATCGGTGACACCCCTGAGAGTGACCCTGAATCGTCAGGGTTAATGAACCGTGGTTCAATAATGACATGGCGAGACCTCGCACCATCACCGACGAGCGGCTGCTGACCGCGGCGGGGACCGTGATCGGCATGGTCGGCCCGGGTTTCACACTGGCCCAGGTAGCGGCGGAGGCCGGGGTCGCGGTCGGCACCGTCGCCCAGCGGTTCGGCTCGAAAAACGGCCTTTTGCAGGCGTTGAGCCGGTTGAACACGCAGTCCGTCGTAAGGCTGATGCGGGACTGCGGCGAACTGGCCGATCCCGTGGAGGCCCTGCGCGCGGCGGTCGTCGTGATCTACGAGGGCTTGGGGACGGCGGAGACCGCGGCGAACCACCTCGGGCAGTTGGGAGTGGACATCGGTGATCCGGACCTCCGCGCCCTGCTGGGTGAACATTTCACCGCCGTGGAAGCGGAACTGCGGCGGCTGACGCGGGTCGCGGCGCGTGACCTGCCGGGTGCGCCGGGGGTCGTCCGTGCGGCGCGAGTGCTGCTGGGGGTGGCGAACGGGGCCGCGCTGGATTGGTCGATCCGGCCGAAGGGCCGGTTCGTCGACCGAATGGGGCAAGACGTGGACGCGGTGCTGACCGCGTGGAAAGGAGTGTCCTGAATGGACCGGAAAGTGGCCGTCGTCACGGGGGCGACGCGGGGATGTGGCCGGGCGATCGCGGTGGAACTGGGCAGGCTCGGCTGGACGGTGTTCGTCACCGGCCGCACGACGCGGGACCGGCAGTCGCCGATGAAGCGGTCGGAGACGATCGAGGACACCGCGGAGCTCGTCGACGCGGCGGGCGGCCGGGGGATCCCCGTCCGCACCGACTTCACCGAAGTGTCCGATGTGGACGCTCTGAAGGCGCGGATCGAGTCCGAAGTGGACGGCCGGATCGATCTCCTGGTCGACGACGTCTGGGGCGGCGACCCGTTCGCGGACTTCGACGGGGCGTACTGGGACTCCAGCCTCGACGACGCGCTCACGCTGGTGCACAACGCGATCGACACGCACCTGATCGCGTTGCACCGGTTGCTGCCGCTGGTCGTCCGGCGGGAGGGCGGACTCGTCATCGAGGTCACCGACGGTGACCACGACGAGTACGTCGGCGCGGGAATCCCGTATTTCCTCGCGAAATGCGGGATCCGCGCGATCGGCAGGGCGCTCGGTGCCGAACTGAAGAAGTACGCCTGCGTCGGCATGACCGTCACGCCGGGTTTCCTGCGGTCGGAGGCGATGCTCGACTACTTCGGGATCACCGAGGACACCTGGCGTGACGCGGTGGGCAAGGCCGCCCCGGTCGACTTCGCCATCTCCGAGACCCCGGCGTTGCTCGGGCGCGGGGTCGCGAAGCTGGCGACCGACCCGGAAGTGTCGCGGTTCGCGGGCAAGACGCTCGCGTCGTGGACGCTGATGAACGAGTACGGCCTGACCGACGTCGACGGCTCACGCCCGGACTTCGGCAAGTGGATGGCCGAAGTCCGGGACAAGGGCAAGGACCCGGAGGCGGCCGACCACTCCCTGTACCGCTGAGACCGTGCTGGCCGGGGCCTACTTCTTCCCGGCCAGCACGTCCAGGTAGTGCTGGTTGAACATCACGCCGAGAACGTTGCCGAAGGGGTCGACGACGGCCGCTGTCACGAAGCCCGGACCGCGCTCGATGATCGGCTCGTACTCCTTCGCGCCCTTCTCAAGCAGCTTCGCGAAGGCGTCCTCGACGTTGTCGACGGCCCAGTTCGCGATGGCTCCACCGGGGCCGGGCTGGGCGAGCGGCGGCCGGTAGTCGCCGCGGACCAGGCCGAACTCGTGCTGATAGTCGCCGATCCGGAACTCGGCGTACGCCGGCTTCTCGTCGGGACCGTTGCGGACGAAGTACGGCTCGGCCCCGAACAGGTCCGAGTACCACTCGATCGCGGCAGCCATGTCGTCGGCGTAGAACGTGGTGGTGGTGAGACCTCGCAACATTTCCTTCTCCTCAGGTAGTGGCTCTGAAAAGAAGGATCCACCGCAAAGTGCTCACCGAATGACCACTTTTCCGGCCGGGTTTCAGGTGACCCCGGGACGCGCCAGCCCGGTCTCGTAGGCGAGCACCACGGCCTGCACCCGATCACGCAGATCCAGCTTGGACAGGATCCGCCCGACATGCGTCTTCACCGTCGCCTCGGACAGGAACAGCGTCTCGGCGATCTCCAGGTTCGAGAGGCCCTTCGCGATCAGCACGAGCACCTCCCGCTCCCGCTCGGTGAGGACGTCGAGCTCGGCCGCGTCCCGCAGCGGCTTCCCGCCGCCGCCGACGAACCGGTCGAGCAGCCGCCTGGTCACCGAAGGCGAGACGACGGCGTCGCCCGAAGCGACCGCCCGCAGCGCCGACACCAGGTGATCCGGCTGCGTGTCCTTCAGCAGGAACCCGCTCGCCCCGCCCTGCAGCGCCGAATAGACGTACTCGTCCAGGTCGAACGTCGTCATCACGAGCACCCGCGCCGTCCCGGCCTCGACGATCCGCTTCGTCGCCTCGACCCCGTCCAGCACCGGCATCCGGACGTCCATCAGCACGACGTCCGGCCGCAGTTCCTCGGCCAGGCGGATGGCCTGCGCACCGTCTCCCGCCTCGCCGACGACGTCGATGTCCGCCTGCGCGCCCAGGACCATCCGGAACCCGACGCGCATCAATTCCTGGTCGTCGACGACCACCACCCGTATCACGTCGCCAACCTAACCGGGAGCCTCGCGTGCACCTGCCACCCTCCACCGGGAGCGGGGCCGACCTCCAGCGTGCCGCCGAAGACGTTCGCCCGTTCCCTCATTCCGATCAATCCGTTCCCGCCGGGGACGGCGAGTTTCCGAGGTCCCGACGGCGCGGCGGACGAACCCGCCTTCGTGGCGGCGGGTACCAGTTGTTTCGCGCGGCCGGCACCGTCGTCGGTGACCCGGACGTCGATCACGTCCTTCTCCCGGCGCACCAGCACCTCCGCCTGCGCGCCCTGACCGGCGTGCTTCAGCGTGTTCGTCAGCGACTCCTGCACGATCCGGTACACGCCGAGCGAGACACCGGCGGGCAGCCCTTCCAGCGCGTCGGAGCCGATCGCCAGTGTCACCGGCACCCCCGCCTGGCGGATCCGGTCCGCGAGGTCGGTCAGCGCGCTGGCGTCCGGCTGCGGCACGCGCGGCTCGTCGTCACCGTCGCTGCGGAGCACGTCCAGCAGCCGCCGCAGTTCGGCGAGCGCGCCGCGGCCGGTCTCCGAAATCGTCTGCAAGGCCCGCTTCGCCATCTCGGGATTCCCGTCGACCGCGTAGCCCGCGCCGTCGGCCTGCACGACCATCACGCTCACCGCGTGCGCGACGACGTCGTGCAGCTCGCGGGCGATCCGGCCGCGTTCCTCGCCGACGGCGATCCTGGTCGCCTGGTCCCGTTCCGTCTCAAGTAGATGCAACCTGGCTTCCACCTCCTCGTGATAGGCGCGCCTCGCACCGGCGAACTCGCCGAGCGTCCAGCACAGTGCTGCGGAGAAGACGCCGATGATCACCAGCACCCACAGGTCCTCCGGCGGGTCGACCCACATCTGGACACCGGAGATGACGAAGGTCGCCAGCAGGTACAGCAGCCCCTGCCTGCGTCCCACGTAGACCAGCACCGAGTAGATGCTGATGATCACCGCGAACGCGCTGGCCGCGCCCAGCTCCAGCGCCCCGTGCGGGATGCCGATCAGCAGCAGCAGGTACGCCGACCACAGCGTCGCCTTCCGCCGGAAGACCAGCGGGACGACCATCGCGATGTCCAGCGGAACGACCACGTACCAGGGCGGCATCGGGACTTCCGGGGTCTCGACGGCCGCCACGTAGAACAGCAGGTCGGTCAGCAACAGGACGACGGCGATGAGACTGTCCCCCGCCATGGGGTGGGCACGCATCCAGAGACTCAACCGTCGCACCTGGTAACACTATGTCGGCCCGGACCGCTCGCGCGTCGGTCGCCGGTACCACCTTCGGTGCGACCCGAGGATGAGCGGCATGGCACGATTCGGGGCGGCACGCTCGACGACTGGGAGGGGGCGGGCGCCGTGACGTCAGCGACGGAGCAGGGCCGTCTCGCCGGCCCGCTGTCGATGTCGGTGGCGAATCTCTGTCACCGCCTGCAGCCGCAGGTGTCCGCGCGTACCGCGGCCGGGTTCGCCGAGGTGCTGCGACGGCTGGGCGGTCCGCTCCAGGTCGCCGTCGCCGGCCGGATCAAATCGGGTAAGTCCACACTGGTCAACGCCCTGATCGGGCGCCGGGTCGCGCCGACCGACGTCGGCGAGTGCACCCGGCTGGTGACCCGGTTCCAGTACGGCACCGTCGACCGCGTCGAGATCGTCTTCAACGACGGCCGGAAACAGGTGCTGCCCTTCGCCGCCGACGGGATGATCCCGGCCGAGCTGGGCATCGACATCGACAAGGTCTCGCATATCGAGGCCTACCTCACCAACGCGGTACTGCAGGGCATGACCGTCATCGACACCCCCGGCCTCGGGTCGCTCGACGCCGCTTCGGTGTCGCGGACCGAGCAGCTGCTGGGCGCGGCGAAGCACCGTAAGCCCGACGACGCGGAAGAAGAGGACGAAGAGGGTTCGGACGAGCTGGACGACACCTCGCGCAACGCCGTCGCGGGTGCCGAGGCCGTGCTCTACGTCGTCACGCAGGGCGTGCGCGCCGACGACCAGCAGGCGCTGGCCGCGTTCACCGCCGCGACCGCGAGCCGCGAGGCGGGTCCGGTCAACGCGATCGCGGTCCTCAACAAGGCCGACACCATCGCGCCTGAGTCGGTCGAAGGCTCGGGCGGCGACGTGTGGAAAGCCGCGACGCTGTTGTCGGAGAAGCAGGCCGCGACGCTGAAGCCGCGGATCGCGGACGTGCTGCCGGTGATCGGGCTGATCGCGGAGTCGGCCGAGTCCGGCGGGTTCTCCTCTCCCGACGCCGAGGCGCTGCGCCAGCTGGCCGGGATGGACGACGACATCCTCGAGACCATGCTGATCTCGGCGGACATCTTCACCAGCTGGGAATGCGACGTCGCGTCGGGTATCCGGCTGCGGTTGCTGGAGAAACTCGACCTGTTCGGCGTCCGGTACGCCGTCGAGGCGATCCGGGCGGAGCCGGAGATCACCGCGGGCTCGCTGCGACGGAAGCTGCTCGACGCCTCCGGCCTCGAAGCCGTCCGCCAGCGGCTGAGCATCGTCTTCGCCGCCCGCGCAGACGGCATCAAGGCGGCCGCCGCGCTGGCTTCGGTCACCGCGCTGGCCCACGCGTCGGGCGACCCGGCCGAGCGACAGCGCGTCCACGACGCGATCGAGGTCCTGCTCGCCAAGCCCGAGGCGCACCAGCTGCGGCTGCTCGAAGCGCTCACGCTGGTCGCGTCCGGCGCCGTCGACATGCCCGAGGACCTGTCCGAGGAGGTCCTGCGGGTCGGCAGCAACGCCGACATCGGCGCCCAGCTCGGCAAGCCGGGCGCTCCCCGTGCCGAGCTCGCGGCCCACGCGCTGGAACGCGCCGGCTGGTGGCGCTCCTTCGCGTCCTTCGGCGCGACGCCCGCCCAGAGCCGCGTCGCGCACGTCGTGCACCGGGCGTACTTCCTCATCTGGCAGCAGATCCGCGACCCGCAGGCCTGACGCCCTTCCGCGTTTGCACGCGCAAGTACCGCATTTAGAGGACGGAACGCGCGGGTCGGGGTGGTCGTGAGTGGCGAGTGTCGTTAGAACGACACTCGCCACTCACGACCACCTGGACCGGCCCGCCACCCGCGCTTCCCCCTCCCCGGTCCCGCATACCCCTTCAGCACCCCGGGATTGATAAACCGAGCGCTCGGTCTAATAATGGCACCATGGAAACGATCGTCGACGAGCCCCAGTGGCTGCGCACGGCCTCCTGGCTCGGCTGCCCGCTCGCGGGCGCCGCGCTCGGCTGGTTCCTCCAGTCGATCTCGGGCTGGGTGGCCTCCCTGAGCTGGGTCCCGTTCAAGGGTCCGTTCCAGCTCTTCTCCGACATCCCCCAGCCCTGGGGCACGATCGCCGGACTCGGCGCCGGCCTGGTCCTCGGCCTGCTGTTCGCCGCGGTCTGGGCGCACGAACGGCTCATCGTCAAGGTGACCTCGACCCGCATCACGCTGACCGCCAAGGGCCGCAGCCGCGCCTACGAAGCCAAGCTCCAGGCCGTCTTCCTCGACGGCAAGGAGCTCGTCCTGCTCGCCGCCGACGGCCGGGAGCTGGCGCGGGAGAAGGGCGACGTCGACCGCGAAGCCGTCGCCAAGGCCTTCGTCGAGCACGGCTACCCGTGGCACGCCGAGCCACCGGCGGTGAAATGAGGACGGTCGACCCGGCCAAGCACGAGGCGAAACGCCGCGCGATCCTCGACGCCGCCGCCTGGTGCTTCTCGGAGAAGGGCTTCGAAAAGACCACGACGGCGGAGATCTGCCGGGCCGCGGGGATCAGCACCGGCAGCCTGTTCCACTACTTCCCGAACAAGCGCGCGGTGTTCGTCGGCATCTTCGAGCAGGACGGCGACGAGACCACGGCCCTGATCGCGGCCGCCCGCGAACTCGAAGACCCGTGGGAGGCGATCCTCCACGTCCTCTTCCAGGTCTCCGAACAGCTCCTCCAGCCCGTCGCGGCCAGGCTCGTCCTCGAGGTCGCCGCGCAGTGCGCCCGCGACGCCGAACTGGCCGGGCTCGTCCAAGGCAACGACCGCGTCCTGCGCGACGGTCTGGTCGGCCTCGTCACCCGGGCGGTGGACGCGGGCCGGATCGATCCCGGCCTCGACCCGAAGACGGCGGCCAGCTGGCTCGTCGCGCTGGTCGACGCGCCGCTCTCTCGCGTGATTCTGGAGCCGGACCTCGATCCGACGGCGGAACTCGCGGTGATGAAGGTGCTCATCACCAGATTCCTTCGCCCCGTTCTGCCGATTTCGCCCCCGGCGGGCGGGCGGGTGTCCGACACTGGTGAAATCTCTCCGGGCTGATCGGTAAGCCCGGGACACCAGTAACGGGGGTCGATGCGGGTGGGAGCCTGGCTGCGCAAGAAGGCGGTCGACGAGGAGAACCCGGACGATGTGCCGACCGGCCAGATCTCGGCCGTGAGCATCGCGGCGATCATCGCCGAAGCGGACGGCGGGACTTCGCCTTCCGAGGGAACCGAGGCCGTCGAAGCCACGTCGAAGACCGATGTGGAGTCCACGACCACGGGTCCGGCCGACCTCGAACAGGCTCTCGCCGACAGGCAGGCGCTGATCCAGCTCTGCCTGTACGCCCTCGACCGCGCCCGCAGCGGCGGTGTCGTCGAGCGGCTCGAACACGGTCTCGCCGGGCTCGGCGTCCATGCCCTGCGCCCGGACGGCGAGCGGTTCGACCCGGCCGTGCACGAGGCCGGCGGCGCTGTCCCGACCGAAGACCCGGCACTCGAAGGGCTCGTCGCGGAGACCGAGGTCGTCGGCTTCGCCGATCACGACCGGGTCCTGCGCGCGCCGATCGTCATCGTCTACGCGAAGAAGGCCCAGTGACCGCTCCGAGCGCGTCGGCCAACCTGCCCGCGGTCGTGAAGAGTACGCGCGAGCAGCTGCTCACCGTCGTCCGCGAAGCCGATCCTCAGGCCGCGAAATGGGTCGAGGACATCCGGAAGGCACGGCCGAAGAAGCCGTCGGTCGTGGTGGTCGGCGAGACCAACCGCGGCAAGAGTTCCCTCGTGAACGCGCTCCTCTCCATGCCGGGACTGTCCCCTGTGGACGCCGACGTCGCCACGGCGACGTACCTCGTCTTCGAGCACGCCGCGCAGTGGTCGGCGCAGGCCTGCTACCCCGGCCAGCTCGCGCCGGTGCCGATCAACCTCAACGACCTGATCCACTGGGTCTCGGCCGCGCACGAACTGCCGGAAGGGCAGCTCCCGCCGCGCTACGTCGAGGTCTCCGGCCCGGTCCCACTGCTCGAACGTGTGTCCCTTGTGGACACCCCGGGCGTCGGCGGACTCGACTCGATGCACGGCGAACTGGCGAAGGAGGCGGCCGCCGGCGCCACCGCGCTGCTGTTCGTCGTGGACGCCTCCTCGCCGTTCACCGCGCAGGAGCTGCAGTTCCTGCACGACATGGGCGAGCGCGTCGAGACCGTGCTGTTCGCGCTCACCAAGACCGACCAGTTCCGCGGCTGGCGCGAGGTCCTCGAAGCCGACCGGCGGCTGCTCGCCGAGCACGCGCCCCGGTTCGCCGACGCGGTGTTCCACCCGGTTTCCGCGCGCATGTTCGAGACGGCGGCCAAGGCCCCGAACGAGCAGATGGCCATGATGCTGCGCGAGAAGGCCGGGATCGCCGCACTGCAGGGCGCGCTGCAGGAGATGCTGGTCGGCCGCTCGGCGATGCTGGGCGAGGCCAACACCCTGCGCGCGCTGTCGAGCGCGCTCGCCGAGCTCAAGGCGAAGGCGCAGGCGGAAAGCCGCGCGCTGTCCGCCGGCGAGGCCGAGGCGGAACAGCTGCGCCAGCGCCGCGACGACCTGAGCACCGAACGCCGCTCGTCGACGCGGGGCTGGCAGCTGAAGCTGCGCGCGGAGATCCAGCGGACCCGGGTCGAGGTCGGACACGAGACCAGCAGGCAGATGCGCGACGCGTCGACCCACTTCCGGCAGCGGATCGACGGCTCGAAGCGCGACGACCTCGCCGCGCTGCCCCAGCAGGTCGACATCGCGCTGCAGACGACGTCGCAGCGGATCTCGATGCTGCTCTCCCAGCGGCTCAACCAGGTCACCAACGTCGCCCTCGCGGAGCTGTTCTCGGCCGAAGAGCTCGACATCATCCGCGGCCAGTTCGCCAGGGCGGGCGGCCCGCCGGTCGTCCTGCGCCCGCCGGACAAGAAGCCGCCGACGGCCGAGGACAAACTGCTCATCTTCATGGGTGTTTCCGGTGGTCTCGGCGCCGGGAAGGTCGCCGCGCTGCCGCTGGCGGGCGTCGCGATCCTGAACCCGGTGATCCTGCCCGCCACGATCATCATCGGCCTCGGCGCCGGCTGGTGGATGGCGCGGACCCGCAAACACGCGTCGGACAAGCAGCACATGAAGCAATGGCTGGTCGAGGCGATCGCCGACGCGCGGTCCACCTTGGACCAGCTCGTCGCGGAGCAGCTGATCGAAGCCGAACAGCAGCTGTCGATGGCGCTCGACGAAGCCCTCGGCCGCCGCATCGACGCGATCGAGGCGGAGCTGAAGGAAGTCGACAAGACGATCAAGATGGGCGCGCAGGAGCGGGCGAAGAAGATCTCGGTCGTCGCGAAGCGCCTGAAGGACGTCTCCGACGGCCGCGACCGCGCTGAGGCACTGCTCGGGCGCATTCGGTCACTGCGCGACGCCTGACCAGGGTGGTGCTGTTGTGGACCGGAACCGAACGGGCCTACGGTGAGTCATAAGCTTCGACACACCAGCAGGTCAACGAGGGGGTTATCCCATGTGGGTCGACGAGAGCGGCGGCACGGACACCGAGGCGGGCTCCACGGAGGCGGTCACGGTCCACGTTGACGGCGAGGAGTACCAGGCCGAGCTCAACTACGACCTCGACAAGGACGGCGTCAACGACGCCGCGGTCATCCAGCACGAAGACGGCACCGGCCAGGCGTTCGTCGACACCGACGGCGACGGCGAGGCCGATCAGTACGCGGTGCTCGACGAGAACGGCAAGGTCGTCCAGGAGGCCGTCTACGACGAGGCCTCCGGCGCCTGGGTCGAAGCGGGCGGCGGCAACGACGACGGTTCCGACGCGGGCACCAGCGGCACCATGCACGCCGACATGCCCAGCGGCGACGTCGAGGTCGGCCCGCCGACGATCGACACCGACGGTGACGGAACCCCGGACACCGCCGTCATCCAGACCGAGGACGGCCGCACGATCGCCTTCACCGACAAGGACGGCGACGGCAAGGCCGACATCGCGGTGGAGACCGACGCCTCCGGCAACTCCAAGACCTACGAGCACACCGGACCCGGCCAGTGGACCGAGACCGGCAGCGGCGTGGTCAACGAGGACATCGGCTCGGCCTTCGCGAGCACTCCGGCGGCCGCCGAAGGCGACCCCGCGGGCGACGCGGCCTGGGGCGGCGCGGGCACGGAAACACTCGAAGGAGTGGCGAAGATCGATTCCGCCACCGGCCAGTGGATCAGCCCCAACTAAATCCTGAAATGGACTAAACCAATAGAAGAATGGTTTAGTCCATTTCGACAGGCCAATTCGTGTAATCCTGGTCACAGAACAGCCCGGTACGAGACCTCGTACCGGGCTTTCTCCTGTCCGATTCGCCCTCCGGCCGCCCCGCCGTTGTGCCTTCGATCACCGGAAGAATTTCTGCGTATGGCCCATTCCGGTGATACTGAATCGATTCCCTTATCGTTCTTGTGAGAGAACCGACAGGTCAGCTCTCGGTTACCTGCCGGTCATCCGGCTACTCTCGGGGAATCCCAAAACCCGCACACCGGTCTTCCCGCCGGTGTGCGAAGCCATTCGGTCGCCGGCACTGAAGCCCGCATCGGAACAGCGTCGTTCCCGATGTGGGCTTCTGCCGTCGGAAGTCAGGAGTAGAGATGACCGCAGTCGCCATCCCCGGACTGGAAAAAGCGCCGACGACGCACAGCGGCGTGCTGTCCTGGGTCCGGGAGGTCGCCGAACTGACCACCCCGGACCGCGTGGTGTGGGTCGACGGGTCCGACGAAGAGGCCGCGCGTATCAACGCCGAGCTCGTCTCCGCCGGCACGTTCGTGCAGCTCGACGCGAAGCCCAACTCGTACTGGGCCGCCTCCGACCCGAATGACGTCGCCCGTGTCGAAGAGCGCACCTTCATCTGTTCGGACAACGAATCCGACGCCGGTCCCACCAACAACTGGATGGACCCGGCCGAGATGAAGGCCACGATGACCGAGCTGTACCGCGGGTGCATGCGCGGTCGCACGATGTACGTGATCCCCTTCTGCATGGGCCCCCTCGGAGCCGAGGACCCCAAGCTCGGCATCGAGATCACCGACTTCGCCTACGTCGTCGCGTCCATGCGCGTGATGACCCGCGCCGGCAAGGCCGCGCTGGACAAGTTCGTCACCGAGGACGGCACCGAGCGCTCGTTCGTCCCCGCCCTGCACTCCGTCGGCGCGCCGCTGGAGCCGGGTCAGCAGGACGTCTCCTGGCCGTGCAACACCACCAAGTACATCTCGCACTTCCCCGAGAGCCGCGAGATCTGGAGCTACGGCTCCGGCTACGGCGGCAACTCGCTGCTGGGCAAGAAATGCTACTCGCTGCGCATCGGCTCGGTCATCGCCCGCGACGAGGGCTGGCTGGCCGAGCACATGCTGATCCTCAAGCTGATCTCGCCCGAGGACAAGGTCCACTACGTCGCGGCCGCGTTCCCGAGCGCCTGCGGCAAGACCAACCTCGCCATGCTGCAGCCGACCATCCCCGGCTGGCGTGCCGAGACCCTCGGTGACGACATCGCCTGGATGCGGTTCGGCGAGGACGGCCGCCTGTACGCGGTGAACCCCGAGTTCGGCTTCTTCGGCGTCGCGCCGGGCACCGACTGGCACACCAACCCGAACGCGATGCGCACCATCGAAAAGGGCAACACGGTCTACACGAACGTCGCGCTCACCGACGACGGCGACGTCTGGTGGGAGGGCATGGGCGAGAAGCCCGCGCACGCCACCTCCTGGAAGAAGCAGGAGTGGACGCCGGAGTCGGAAGAGAAGGCCGCGCACCCGAACTCGCGCTACTGCACGCCGATGTCGCAGTGCCCGATCCTCGCGCCCGAGTGGGACGACCCGCAGGGCGTGCCGATCTCGGCGATCCTGTTCGGCGGCCGCCGCAAGACCACGGTCCCGCTGGTGAACGAGGCCCGCGACTGGCAGCACGGCGTGTTCATGGGCGCCACCATGTCGTCGGAGACCACCGCGGCCGCCGCCGGCGCGGTCGGCAACGTGCGCCGCGACCCGATGGCCATGCTGCCGTTCCTCGGCTACCACGCCGGTGACTACTTCAAGCACTGGCTGGACCTCGGCAAGAACGCCGACGCGGACAAGCTGCCGAAGATCTTCTACGTCAACTGGTTCCGCCGCGGCGACGACGGCCGCTTCCTGTGGCCGGGATTCGGCGAGAACTCGCGGATCCTGAAGTGGGTCATCGAGCGCGTCGAGGGCAAGGGCAACGCGAACGAGACCCCGGTCGGCTTCGTGCCGTCCGCCGAGGACCTCCACACCGAGGGCCTCAAGGAGCCGCTGGCCGACATCCAGGCCGCGCTGGACGTCTCCGCCGACGAGTGGCGCAAGGAACTGCCGCTGATCGAGGAGTGGTTCGAGAAGATCGGCGACAAGGTCCCGTCGTCGCTCCGTGACGAGCTCGACGCGTTGAAGCAGCGCCTCGGCTGATAAACCGAACGCCGGAGTGGGCCTCATCCCCGGGGTCGTTCCTGGGGATGAGGCCTTCTTCTTTCGCGCTGAGTACCGTGGGCGCATGGTCAAATTCGGCGTCAACATGGTCGTCCCGGAGACTCGCGCGGCTTGGGTCGACAAATGCCGCAAGGCCGAGGACCTCGGGTTCGACGTGATCGGCGCGGCCGACCATCTCGGCATGGCACCGCCGTTCCCGGCGCTCGTGCTGGCCGCCGAAGTGACGAGCCGTCCGCGGCTCAACACCTTCGTCATCAACACCGCCTTCTACAACCCGGTGCTGCTGGCCCGCGACGTCACCGGCACGGACCAGTTCACCGAGGGCAGGCTGGAACTCGGCCTGGGAGCCGGTTACGTGAAGGCCGAATTCGAAGCGGCGGGGATGGAATTCCCCCGCGCCGGAAAGCGCGTCGACCATCTCGAAAACACCATCAAAGAACTCAACCGGCTTTATGCCGACGAAAACCACAAACCGCCCACGGTGCAGAAACCGGGCCCGCCGCTGATGATCGCCGGTCGCGGCGACAGGCTGCTCACGCTCGCCGCCGAACACGCCGACATCATCGGGTTCACCGGCACGGCGGCCGTGCCCGACGGGGGCCCGCTCGCCGTCGACGACGCGGCCGGAATCGAGGAGCGGGTGAACTTCGTCCGCGGGAAACTGAACGGCCGCGCCGCCGAATTCAATATCCTCCCGCATTTCATCGTCGTGGTCGAAGACCGGCAAGAGGGGCTGGAGAACCTGCGCGATCTGCTCGACGGCGCGCTGACCGTGGCGCAGCTCGCCGAATTGCCGACCGCGCTCGTCGGGACGCACGAGCAGATCGCCGAACAGGTCCTGGCGCATCGCGAGCGGTTCGGCTTCGGCTATTTCACCGTGCTGGAGCACAACATGGACGCGTTCGCGCCGGTCATCGAGTTGTTGCGCGACAAATGATCGACGTACGCGGGCTCGGCGTCCAGGCCGGGGAGCACTGGTTGTTCGACGGTCTCGATTTCGAGGTCGAGGCGGGCGAATGCGCGGTCATCGTCGGCCCGAACGGGGTCGGGAAATCGACCCTGCTGCGGTGCCTGTACGGAACGCAGGTCCCTCAGCGGGGCCGGGTCGTCGTCGCGGGCGGAAAGCCCGACGAACGTGACGTTTCCTTTCGCCGCAAGGTCTCCGTCCTGTTCGACGATTCCGACTTCTTCGCCGAACTGACCCCCCTCCAGCATCTCGAACTGCTGGAGGGTTCGTTCGGCGCCGATCTCGGCGATTTCGACGCGCTTCTGTCGGACGCGGGCCTTTCCGAACGCGCGAAGGTCACCGCGGGCAAGTTCTCGGCGGGGCAGCGCCGTCGTCTGCTTCTCCTCGGCGCGACGGCGCGGCCGCACGACGTGCTGCTGCTCGACGAGCCGGAAAGGGCGCTCGACGTCGCCGGGAAGGAATGGCTGACGTCCCTGATCGCGCGGTCGACCGCCGCCGGGGCGGCCGTCGTCGTGGCAACGCACCATCCCCCGCTGCTCGAAGCGGCCGACTCGACCCTCGAGTTGTGGTGAGCACGAAAGCCCCCACGCATGTCCCGGGGCGACAGCGGTTCGGCGGGCTGCTCAACGGGGACTACCAGACCTTCCTGGCGCTGTTCGGGTTCGGCGCGCTCTTCACCGCGTTCGAGAACCTCCCGAAGCTGCGTTCATTCCTTTTCGGACTGTCCGTTGTGGACTTCTCGGCGGTGTTCGGTCTGCTGATCGTGCTGTGCGCGATGTTCTGGCGCAGCCTGCTGCGCCGCGGCTTCGTCTGGGCCGAACCGGCGACGCTGACGTGGATGGACTTCGCCGGCGTCGACAGGCGCCGTGTCGTCGTGAAGCGGATGTGGACGCTCTGGCTCGGGCTGGTCGTGGTGGTCGGCTACACCGGGGCGCTGGTCACCGCGATCGGCGGCGGATCGCGCGACGTGTGGATCGCGATGTCGGCGTTGACCGCCGCCGGGGCGATCCTGGCCGCCGTCACCGCGCGGCGGACGGCGATCCGCGGGGAGACCGCGGGGCCGGTCGTGCTCGCGCTGGCCGGTCTGGCGGTGGCCGCCGCGGGGCTGGGCCCGATCGCGGTCGAGGTGCTGGCCGGCGCGCTGTTCGTCGTCGCGGTGGCGGTGGCCTTCGGCGGCGAGCCGATGTCCGGGGTCGGGCGCCAGGAGCTCGTCGACGGGTGGAACGCGCGGCTTCTGCGGGCGATGGCCGCGGTCTTCATGGATCCGATGCTGCTGATCCCGGAATCGAAGCCGGTGCCGTGGACGACGCTGCGGCGTCCGACGACGCTGCGGCTGGCGTGGGCCGGGGTGCTCGGCCGACGGCGCTACGCGGCGACCAGTGTGGTCATCGCGTGCCTGGCCGGTCTTGGGCACCTGGCTTTCCCCGCCGTCCCGATGGGGCCGCTCTTCGCGTTCGGCGCGTACGCGGCGCTCGTGCCGTTCGTCGGCGGGCTCGGCGAGCTGTGGCGCAACCCCGGCCGCAGGCGGTGGCTCGGGGCGTCCGATGGGGAGTTGCGGCTGGTCAACGGCCTGGTGATCGCGGTACTCGGGCTCGGGTGGGGAGTGCTGCTCGGTCTGGTGACGCTGACGCTCGGGGTGTCTCCTGCCTGGCAGGTGTGGCTCGCTGTCCCGCTCGCCGTGGTCGCCGCGCTGCGGACGGCGACCAGGCCGCCGATGAACTACGACGTCAGCGGCGGGGCGGCCGGGCTGCAGGCCTTGCGCGGCGTCGACGTGCTGGCCGTCGGCTCCGTCTTGCTCAGTGTGATCGGCTGAGGTCACCCGTTCCCGCGTTCGGATCATTCGGATACTCCGAACGCGGGTTACCCTCGATGCGACGAAAGGAGCACGAGTGGGCGGCGGGCACGCACCGGGAAACGGGCGGCGGGCGACCAGCGAGTTCCCCGCGGGCTGGACCGACGAGCAGATCATCGCGGTGATCAAGGATGTCGCGAACGATCCGAGTGAACCGCGCCGCAGACAGCACAACGGCCGCTGGCGCTGCGCCGGCGAGCGGTACGGCGTGCACCTGATCGTGCTGGTCGAGGACAACGGCAACGTCAAGACGGGTTATCCGGTGGCTGGTCCCGGGGTGGTCCGCAATCCCGACACCGCGACCGATCCGGCGAACCCGACCGTCGCCGACCTCGCCGCCGGCCGCATCAGCTTCTTCGGCGACAGCCTGCTCGACCAGATCGCCGATCGTGTCGCGCCGGACGTCCTGGCCTTCTACCGCACGCTGCACTGGTCCGGCGAGTGGGAAGAACTGGCGGACGTCCTCGTCGCCCACGCGGTGAAGGAGAACCTGCGGCTCTCTGTGGACGAGTACGCGACCCTGGAAAGCCTGCTGAACAGCTTCGACCTGCCTGTCGACGGTTTCCTCTACCTGAACGACCGAGCGCACACCCTGGCCGCCCTGCGCCCCTGACCCGCGTGATCCGCCCCCAATCACGCGTGTGCGCCTTCTGATCACGCGTGTGCGCTTTCTGATCACGCGAGATCGCCCTAACTGGCTTCGGCGACCACTCCGGCGCCCGTGTTTTCCACGGTCGCCCGCAGCACGTCCAGCGGCAGCCCGACGGCGTCCGCGATCGCCGCCACCGTGAAGAACGCGGGCGTGGGGATCCGGCCGGTCTCGATCTTCCGGAGCGTCTCCACCGAGATCCCGGCCTCCGCCGCGACCTCGACCATGCTCCGCGACGCCGACGCGCGCGCGTCCCGGAGCGCCAGCCCCAGCCGCTCGCCTCGTTCGCGTTCCTCGTCCGTCAACGGCACTCGTACCATGAGGCCAATACTAATACCGGTCAACCCACCGAGTTACCCCCAGCCTGTGGACAACTCTGTGCACAGGTCTGTGGACCGACCAAAAGAAGGGCCCCGCCGAGCCGAAACTCGACGGGGCCACAATCCCTAGGGGCTTCAGCCGCCCGCGGGCACCGGAAGTGGGAGTCCGGGGAGGCTCTGGTCGTTCGGCACCTTGCCGTCGACGAGGTAGTCCTCCACGACCTTGTCCACACCCGCGTTGCCGCCGGCGTAGATCCCGTGGTCACCCTCACCGGTCACGGTGATCATCCGCGAGTTGGCGAACGCGCGGTGCGCACGGGTCGCGCCCTCGATCGGGGTCGCCGGGTCGTGCACCGACTGGACGATCAGCACCGGCGGGACGCCGCGGCCGTCGAGCTTCGGCAGGTCGACCGGCTTGTTCTTCCAGAAGATGCACGGCTGGATCAGCCAGCCGGCGCCGAGCAGCGGCAGATCGCGGTCGATCAGCTTCTGCGACTGGCGGATGACGCTCTGCCGGTTGCCGGTCCACGGGCCCTCGTTGCAGGGGATGGACCAGAAGCTGGCGTTGTAGGCGTCGCCGTCGCTCGGGACGAACAGCGGCTGCGGGCCGATGACGCCGTCACCGTCCACCGTCTCCGCCTTGACCTTCTGGGCGGCCGCGGCCTTCTGCTGCTGGGTCCCGGTGCCCTCGGTCAGCGTCTTCAGGTTGACCAGGTAGTCGGCCAGCGCCGTGAAGTTGCGCTTCGAGTAGAGGTACGACGCGATGGTCGAGTCGAGGGCGTTGGCCGACACCGGGACGCCGTCCACCTCGACCGGGTTCTGCGTCAGCGCGAAGCGGACCTTCTCGTAGCTCTGGCGCGCGGCTTCACCGTTCTTGCCGAAGCCGTAGACCTTGTCGTACTTGCCCATCCACGGCAGGAAGTCCTGACGCCAGCGGCGCTCGAAGCCGAGCGGCTGCCCGTCGAACGAGTTCTGCCAGGTCGTCGTGAACTCGGTCGACGAGTCGAGCAGGAACTTGCCGGTCCGGGTGGGGAACTGCTGCGCGTAGTGCGCGCCCATCCAGGTGCCCGCCGAGTAACCGACCCAGTTGATCTTGTCGCGGCCCAGGAGGACACGCAGCAGGTCGATGTCGCGGATGGTCTGGGCGGTGTTGATGAGCGGGCCCAGCTCGCCGGACTTCACCTGGCACGAGTCCGCCGCGTACTTGGTGGCGTCCAGGATCAGGTTGAGGTTCGCCCGGCTGCGGTCGCGCGGGTCCAGGTCGGAGCCGGTGCCGATCGCGTTGCCGCAGGTGATGTTGGTGCTCTTGCCGGTGCCGCGCGGGTCGAGACCGATGATCTCCTGGTTCACGCGCAGCTTCGTCTGGTTACGCAGACGGGCCGGGAAGTTACGGCCCGGAGCGCCGGGGCCACCCGGGTTCGTGATGACACTGGCCGTCGCGTTGCCGCTGGTGGCGGCGAGGCGGCTGACGGCGATCGTCAGGTCGATGTTCTCGTTCGACTTGTACCAGTTGCGCGGCGAGCGGTAAGTCGCGCACTCGATGTTTTCGGCCCCCGGAGGCGGTGCGGACGGCAGCTCGTTGGCCGCGCACTTGTGCCAGTCCAGCTTCTGGTTCGTGTACTGCGCCGGAATGTTGGTGGAGTTCAGAGGCTGCTGTTTGGCAGCCTCCGGTCCTGCGAACGCAGGAGTGAACCCGGCCAGCATGGTGCCGGCGACAGCCGGGATCACCACCGCATAGCGGAGTTTCTTCATCCGATGCCCCTTTGATCTTGCGTGCGAAGGTTCCTGTTCGCGACTTGCGGCTATTGATATCCGGCGGGGAGCGGGACGGCAACCGCCCTTCGTCGGATCGGGCGTCGCTGATCAAATCGATATCGGGCACGCGTGACCCGGGTGGGGGAGAGGTTCTAGGGTCATCGGGTCCATCCGGGTACGGGAATGTTAGGTGAGGTCCGATGGCGTCAGGTAAGGCAGACGGGAAGGTGAGGGGCTTTCAGTTCAGCCCCTGGAACCTCCTGCTGATCATCCCGTTGCTGGTGCTGATCACGTCCTTGTTCAACGCGGACGGCCCCCGGCTGTTCGGGATGCCGTTCTTCTACTGGTTCCAATTCGTGTTCGTGGCCGTCGGCGTCCTGTGCACCGGGATCGTCTTCGTGATGACCAAGGACAAGCCGACCAGTGACCGTCCCGACCGGCTGTCCGTGGACAAGCTCGACGAGGGGGACGTCAAGTGAGCAACATCCAATGGCCAGAGCTGATCATCTTCGCGGCCCTCTTCGCGGTGGTCACCGTGCTCGGCTTCGTCGCGTCACGCTGGAAGGCCGGCAACACCCTCGACCACCTGGACGAATGGGGCCTCGGCGGACGCAAGTTCGGGTCGTGGATCACCTGGTTCCTGCTCGGCGGTGACCTCTACACGGCGTACACCTTCGTCGCCGTCCCCGCGCTGATGTTCAGCGCCGGCGCGATGGGCATGTTCGCGCTGCCTTACACGATCATCGTCTACCCGATCGTGCTGATGCCGGCGCTGCGCATGTGGTCGGTCTCCCGTGTCCGCGGCTACGTCACGCCCGCCGACTTCGTCCGCGGCCGGTTCGGCTCGCCGACGCTGGCGCTGCTGATCGCGATCACCGGGATCATCGCGACGATGCCGTACATCGCGCTGCAGCTCGTCGGCCTCGAAGCGGTGCTCCGGACCATGGGCATCAACGGCTCCGGCATCGTCGGGCACCTGCCGCTGCTGGTCGCCTTCATCATCCTGGCGGTCTACACCTACCAGTCCGGCCTGCGCGCGCCCGCGCTGATCGCGTTCGTCAAGGACATCCTGATCTACCTCGTGATCATCGTGGCGATCATCTACCTGCCCTCGAAGCTCGGCGGCTGGTCGGCGATCTTCGACTCGGCGCAGGCGAAGTTCGACAAGACGCCGTCGAAGGCGGACGGCATCCTGCTCAACGCGAACAACCAGTTGCAGTACGCGACGCTTGCGCTCGGTTCGGCGCTCGCGCTGTTCCTGTACCCGCACTCGCTCACCAGCGTGCTCGCTTCGCGTGGCCGCAGCGTGATCAAGCGGAACATGGTCGCGCTTCCGGCGTACTCGCTGGTCCTGGGTCTGCTTGCGCTGCTCGGCTACGTCGCGATCAGCGCGTCGGTCTCCCCGATCACCAACAACGCGACCGGCAAACCCGACACGAACACCGTCGTCCCGGTGCTGTTCGATTCGCAGTTCTCGTCGTGGTTCGCCGGGATCGCGTTCGCCGCGATCGGCATCGGCGCGCTGGTGCCGGCGGCGATCATGTCGATCGCGGCGGCCAACCTGTGGACCCGCAACATCTACAAGGAGTACATCAAGAAGAACGCGACGCCGGGCCAGGAGGCGAAGCAGGCCAAGCTCGCTTCGCTGATCGTGAAGTTCGGCGCGGTGGCGTTCATCCTGTTCATCGACCCGCAGTTCTCGATCGACCTCCAGCTCATCGGCGGGGTGCTGATCCTGCAGACGCTGCCCGCCGTGGCGATCTCGCTCTACACGCGGTGGTTCCACCGCTGGGGCCTGATCGCGGGCTGGGTCGTCGGCATCGGCTGGGGCCTGATCATGCTCTACAACATCCCGAACGCGGCGACAGGCAAGTCGCACTTCGGCGGCTCGGCGCTGGCGCTGGACAAGCTGTCGATCTTCGGCTGGCACCCGCTCAGCGGTTCGCAGCTGCAGATCTACGTCGGCTTCGTGGCGCTGGTGGCGAACCTGCTGATCGCGGTGATCTTCACGGTGATCGCGCGGCAGATGAAGGTCTTCAACGGCACGGACGACACCGAGCCCGAGGACTACCACGCCGACGAACACGACAAGGACCTCCGCGAGATCGGCGTCCACTAGTCAGCTCTGCGAAGGGGCCGCGTCCAGTCTGGACGCGGCCCTTTTCGCTGCCGCCGTCGCGGTCAGGTAGAGGACGAGCCCGTTCAGCAGGTGCCAGACGAAATGCGTCCCGGCGGGGAAGTTCCCGCAGACGGTGTGGTCGGCCGTGCGGAACGAAAGGGACACGCCGAAGACGCCCGCCGCGAGGGCGAACCTGCGGCGGTGTTCGCCCTTGAGGATGATCGCGAAGACCACGAGCCCGATCAACGCCGAGAGGTACAGCCCGCCGCCCAGCGACGCGACGACGGCGGTGAAGGCGAGGAACAGGGGGATGGCCAGCCAGGACAGCCTGCGGCTGACGCCGAAGAACAGATGCGGGAACGCGGCGGCGTAGTACAGGACGAACACCAGGATGAAGCCGGTGTCGGCGGCAGCGGACCAACGGGTGGCGAGCAGGTGAAAGGCCGTGCTGCCGAGGAACACCAGTCCGATGAGGACAGCGAAGACGCGGCCCTTCGGCTGCCGCCAGACGGCGATCGCCGCGATCAGGAACGCGAGGTTGCTGAGACTGTTGAGCGGCTCGCCCCAGAGCCCGGGGGCCAGGCGTTCGCAGTAGCCGTCGAGGTACTCGGTCCAGTTCACTCCCCAAGACAACCCTGCCCGCGTGAACCCCAGGTTTTCAGGAGCCGGACACGTCGCGAAAGCCACTTTCACGACTTCTGACGTCGAAAGTGGCTTTCGCGTCACCCCTCTCCCCGCCCCTGCCCACTTGTCCACACCCCACCCCCGTTGTGGACAACCAGCCCCCTGAACCCCCAAGATTCCGCTTCCCGACACCCCCTCCCGATACGCTGGTGCGGGGCGCGCCCCCCTGGGACCAATGCCACTTACTTAGCGGGTTGCGGGTCTGGCCGCGGTGGTGTTGTTGCTGATTGTAACGGGGCGTGAGGTAGCGTTCCATTGTGGGCGTGACGCGTGATTTGCAGTCGATGGTGAGTGATCATGATCGTTTGACTGAC